>DATNKL010000206.1:0-26896 GCA_035603415.1 Candidatus Acidiferrales bacterium | reverse complement strand
CCTGATTTGAATGGTGGGCCTGGGTGGACTTGAACCACCGACCTCGCCCTTATCAGGGGCGCGCTCTAGCCACCTGAGCTACAGGCCCTTGGAACTGGAGTGGCGACTCGAAACAACTTCAGCAGTTTACGACGGCGGCGTTAAATCCGCAATTGCGTCGCGATTCTGATGTATCTACCCGATGGTGCAAATGCGCTGGCGAGGGTTCCGTTTGGCGCAATTTTGTTTGCCGGGGCCGACGAAGTGGCTTTGCCCGCATTGGGTTTAAGCGATAAGGTTGCGGCGTACCCGCTGTCGACGCACGTTTATGGATTAGTCTCGCACGCCGTGTATGGCGTGACGACGGAAACGGTTCGCAGGATCGTGCGCGGGTAGGCGCCCGCTAACACGCTTGCAAGTAACCGCTGCAGCGAAACTATTACACGACACTTCCGCATGTACTACTGCACGAAGCCGACCTTAGGGGTGGGCTCGCTGCCGGCGGGGGATTCCTTGATGGAGCCGAACTGGGATTCGTAACGCGCGATATTTTCTCCCAGCGCGCGCCAGATGCGCTTGGCGTGGCCGGGGCTGACAATCATGCTGCCGGTCAGCTTGCCTTGCGCGCCGTTGGGAAAAATGTAGATGAAATTCATGGTGAACTCTTCCAGGTTGTGGTGAATCATCACCAGGTTGCTGTACTGCCCCTGTAATTCCTTTTCGTCCGCCTTGATTTGAACCTGACCCTGACCCTGCTGTGGTGGCCGCTGCTCGTCCATGCGTTGCTCTCCCTGAATGCTTCTCGAAGTTAACACAGGCGTGGCGTAATGGCTCGCATCGCGAAAGGATCTCGCTTCGGCCCATTCATTGTTCCGATACGAGAAATTGTCATGACCGGGTTGTTTTTAGGAAATTATCAGCTCAGATACATTGACAGCCCGATGGTATTAAGTGTAGTTTAGGAGGTAACTTTAACGTGGTTAACATGGTCTATGGCACGCATCGGTCCTCCTCAATTCGAAACTGAACCATCTTCAAGTACCCAAACTAGCCCGGTCGAAACGGACGCACCCACGTCGTCGAGCCCGTGGCCCGCGGGCGCGATGCGCAGCGCCGTAGCCCTGCCATCGCTGCCGGAATCGCACCGCACCATTCCATTTCTGGCCGGCGCCTCGCGCTTGAAGAAATTATTGGCCTTCGCGGGGCCAGGTTACCTGGTCGCGGTCGGTTACATGGACCCTGGCAACTGGGCCACTGACATCGCCGGCGGCTCAAAATTCGGCTATTCGCTGCTTAGCGTGATTTTGCTGAGCAATTTGATGGCGATGTTTCTGCAAGCGCTGTCCGCCAAGCTGGGCATCGCCACTGGCCGCGACCTGGCGCAAGCCTGCCGTGAGAATTATTCGCGGCCGACGGCGATGTTTCTGTGGGTGGTCTGCGAGATCGCCATCGCGGCGTGCGATTTGGCGGAGGTGCTCGGTTCCGCGGTCGCGCTGAAGCTTTTATTCGGCTTACCTCTGCTGGCCGGCGTGCTGATCACCGCGCTGGATGTCTTGATCGTGCTGGCGCTGCAAGGGCGCGGCTTCCGCCTGATTGAAACTTTTGTGGTGACGCTCATCGCTTCCATCGCGGCATGCTTTGCCTATGAAATATTTTTCGCGCAGCCACTGTGGCGGCATGCGGCGCTGGGATTCATCCCGCACATGGAAATTCTGCGCAACCGCGAAATGCTGTACATCGCCATCGGCATATTGGGCGCCACGGTTATGCCGCACAATTTGTACCTGCACTCCAGTATCGTGCAGACGCGCGCCTTTGGATCATCCACGCCGGAGCGCAAACAAGCGGTGCGCTACGCCGTTTTCGATTCGACGTTCGCGCTGGGCTTCGCGCTGTTTGTGAACGCCGCCATCCTGGTGCTGGGAGCCGCGGCGTTTCATACCCGCGGGCTGCACAACGTGGCAGAAATCGCGGATGCTTACAAATTACTGAGCCCGTTGCTGGGCGCGAGCCTGGCCAGCACCCTTTTTGCCTGCGCGCTGCTCGCTTCGGGACAAAATTCCACGCTGACCGGAACGCTGGCAGGCCAGATCGTCATGGAAGGCTTTCTGGAGATTCGGCTGAAGCCCTGGCTGCGGCGCCTGATTACGCGAGCAATGGCCATCGTTCCCGCGGCGCTGGTCATCGGCATCGCGGGAGAATCAAAAGTGACCGCGCTGCTGGTGTTCAGCCAGGTAGTGCTCAGTTTTCAATTGCCCTTCGCCATAATTCCGCTGATTCAACTGACCAGCAGCCGTGAAAAGATGGGCGAGCTGGTGAACGCACGCACCACGACCTTGATCGCTTGGGTAGTGGCGGCCGCGATTCTTTTTTTCAACGCGGAATTGGTCTGGCTGATTCTTCGCTCGTAGTATCCTGCCAAACGACAACTGAATCTCGCTGGAAGACCCCGTCAAGACTATGGATGCGCGACAAAAATTAAGGCTGCGCAAGGTTCTGTTCATTGCCTTGTGGACGTTGATCGCGCTGTCGATCGTGCTAGGTGTGGCACATCGAGGCCAATGGAACATTCCGGAAGAGGCCAAGCGGCGCCAAAATCCAATTCAGCCGTCCCCGCAAGCTCTCGATGCTGCGCGAGTTTTATACACCAACCATTGCGAGCGCTGCCATGGCAAGTCCGGCAAAGGCGAAGGTCCCGACGCGACAAAATTCTCCACATCTCCGAGGGACTTGACGGACGGCAGTCGCATGAGCCCGCAATCGGACGGAGAACTTTTTTACAAAATTAGCGAAGGGCGCCGGCCCATGCCGGAATTCAAAACAAAATTGACGGAAGAGCAGCGCTGGCAATTAGTGCTGCTCATGAGGTGGATGGCCAGCGCTGACAAGAAAAATCCGTAAACGACGCGCGAATTCTTGTCGTGTTGTGCGGGTCCAAATCGCCAGAGCGACGAGTTGAGTCTACGCTGCGGCGGATTTTACCTGTTGCAGCGCGGCGGACACTTCTTTCAAATCCGGCACCATCGAGATCTCGTAGTTTTTCATCCAGGCGATTTTGCCCTGCTTGTTGATGATCACGATGGAACGGCTGGTGATGCCTTTGTCCGCCAGGAATGCCCCGTATTTCTCTGCCATGGCTCCGCGAGGATTAAAATCGGCCAGCAGCGAATAGTGAATCCCCATTTTGTCGGCGTACGCTTTGTGCGACCACACGCTGTCCACGCTCACGCCCAACACTTCCGCGTCCAACTGTTCGAATGACTTCATATCATTGACGAAGCAGACATGCTCGTTAGTGCAGGTGGGACTCCAGTCGAGCGGATAGAAAACCAGCACGACATTTTTCTTTCCCGCAAAATCGGAAAGCTTCACGTCTTTCTGCCTTTGATCTTTCAATGTGAAGTCCGGTGCCGTTTGACCTACCGATACGCTCATAATATTCCTTTCAGCTTCTAAGTTTCTCGTAACCATTTTACCCAATCGACGGTAACGGGCACAAATGCACTCGGGTTCGCATCCATTCACCACGCCAATACGAGTGCCTCACCTCGTGAACGAGACGTAAAAAATCTGCTCATGTCGCTCTATTTGCAGCGCGACGGGATCGCCCGGCTTCATAGCCGCCAAGGCGGCGCGCAAGCCGTCCAACGAGGTGATCGGCGTGGCATTCAATCCGTGGATTACATCGCCAGTTTGCAACGGAATTTCCCCGGTACGCGCACCGAGTGTCCGTGCGGCCACAATCACGCCGGTCGGAATGCGCAGGTCAGGCAACTCCTTCGCAAGGTCGAGTGTCAACTGCACTCCAAGGATATCCAGCGGCCGGACCAGATTTTTTACCGGGTCGGCCAGATCGATGAGGCTGTCTTCTTTATGCGGACGTTCTGCGAGGCCAACATTTATCTTCAGTCGATCGGCCCCGCGGAAAATTTCGATCGCGGCGTGATCACCGGTTTTATGCAGATAAAGGCTCTGCGCAAATTGCGGCAGGCTGCTTATGGCCACGCCATCGACGCTCACAACCACATCCTGAATCTTGATGCCGGCAGTGTCCGCGGGACCGCCGGGCGAAATATCGGAGATAATGACGCCGAAATCTCGTTTCAGGCGCAAAGCCGCCGCTAATTCCGGCGTAATGGTTTGCACCAGCGCGCCGATGGCCGGTTGATGAATATGGCCAAACTTCACCAGCTGCGGATACGCAGACGCCACCACGCCCTCTGGAATGGCAAAGCCCAGCCCTTGATTCCCGCCCGACGAGGACAAGATGAAGGTGTTGATGCCCACCAGGTCGCCGTTGGCATTCACCAGCGCGCCGCCGCTGTTGCCGGGATTGATGGGCGTGTCGGTTTGTACGTAAACGAGCGGGCTATCCGGATCGGGCTGCCGCGCCACCGCGCTCACCACACCCATGGTGACGGTGTTGCGCAAACCCTCAGGACTGCCAAACGCAAACACCATTTCGCCTTGCCTAGCCGGAGGCATGGAGTTGCGAATCGACAGCGACGGCAAGCCATGCCCATCGATCTTGATTACCGCGAGATCAATTTCTCGCGAGGTTCCCACAATGCGCGCCTGGTAGGTTCTTCCTTGCGGACCCTCGGGCGCCGCGCCGGACACCGTGGGAGCGGGTGGCGGCGGAACGAGCACTTCGATATTTTGCGCCCCGTTCACTACGTGGGCGTTGGTAATAATGTAGCCTTCCGGGTCAACGATCACTCCTGAGCCGATGGCCCGCCGGCGGCCCACCAGCAAGTCGGTTTGACCGCGCTGCGTTTCTTCCGAGGCTCCATATCCGGTGACCAGGATTTGCACCACGGTTGGCGACACCCGCTCCACTAGCTCCTCGATGGAGTCGTTCAGTTGGTGCAACACGGTAGCGGAACGAGAGCTCTCGCGCGTTTGCGCCGTTGCAGACGGCCATGAGGAAAGCGCGAAGGCTGAGAAAAGCAGCACGCATGAGCACCCACAGTATTGTTTGGGGAAGACATTAAGAAACGTACTCATGTCGGTGTCTTTCTCTTTTCACAGCTTTGGGTTCCCGACTGCCGTCAATTGTGTTTACACGCGCATTATAACGGCATTCAGGACACTTTATTAATCCCAAGCATCGCAGTACACTCGGGCCCAAGGAGAGCGATTATGACCTCCGAGGCTACGCGACTTGGCCACATGCTGCCACTGCGACAATTGGTTGACCGCTACCGCGCGCTAGCCGGTGATTTCGGCACTCCCGTGCCGCTCACGGCGTTCAATCTAAGCCGCGCCGAGACCGAGCAGCTTTTTTCCAGTTTTGACGAGGATTACCACATCAGCCGTTTTTTCCATTTCGACGATCTCGATGGCATGACCTTTACCATCAATGCCGAGCCGGTGACCCACGTCGCGTTGGACGCCGAGATCGAAAGCATCCTGTAGCGAATCGGAGCTGTATGAATTTGCCTTTCGCACTCGCAGCCGAATTGCAGCCCCTTCACTACTGGCGGCGCGCCGCCGCAACCTTCCTGTTCCTCGCTACCACCCTCAGCGCTGCTTTTTCTCTCTCCGCAACTGCCACCCCTCAAGCCTCAACTATCGCAGCCATCGCCACAATCCGCGAAGCCTGGGTTCAGGACCTTCGCACCAAACAGCTCGAACCCATCCTGAAGTTTTATGCGTCAGACGCCGTCTTCCTTCAACCCAACGGTGATCGCATCACCGGCTCCGCCGCTCTTCGCACCTTGTTCCAAAATATTATGGCCACCTTCAATAGCGACCTGACTCTCCACAGCAAGAACTTTGAAGCTTCCGGCGATTTGGCTTACGACAGCGGGGACTTCCAGGAAACTCTCACCACTATAGCCACCGGCGCCAAAATTACTTCCAAAGGCAGCTACCTAATGATCTTCAAACGCCAGCCCGGCGGCAGTTGGCAAATCATTCAGCACGCCTGGATGGGCATTCCGCCACCGGGCGTATGAAGACCTCATAGCACCCCGGATAATTTCGTTTGAAAATTTGAGTTTTTTGCATAGGCTACTTCACTCGGAGGTACCTGCATGGCTGGCACGCCAACTTTGCCGGAAGCGCGTCTCGGCGCTACTTTGCGCCGCGATTCGTGGTGGACCGAACTTTTACCAGTAATCATTTTGCTGGGCGGTTTTGGCGTTTACGCTACACTGCGAGCTTTCGAAGGCGCTTACTATTCGTGGGGACCTTATCTTTCGCCTTTTTATTCCCCGCTCATCGATCCGCAGCATCACTGGTGGCCGCTCTCTCCCGCGCTTCTGGTGCTGGTGGGTCCGCTCGGATTTCGCGCCACCTGCTATTACTATCGCAAAGCTTACTACCGCGCATTTTTTCTAGATCCGCCCGCGTGCGCCGTGGGCGAGCCGGCCAATCGCAAATATCGCGGTGAAACAGCGTTTCCATTTATTTTGCAAAATGTGCATCGCTATTTTCTTTATCTCGCGATTCTTTTCCTGGTTTTCCTGTGGCATGACGCGATCAAGGGTTTCTTTTTCGACGGGCAATTTGGCATTGGCGTCGGCAGCCTGATTCTTTTGCTCAACATTATTTTACTTTCCATTTACACCCTGTCGTGCCATTCGCTGCGCCATTTGGCGGGCGGCAAGATGGATTGCTTTTCCTGCGCATCCTTCGGCACAACGCGAGCCGCCGCCTGGCGCGGCTTTTCCTTCCTGAATGAGCGGCACATGCAATTCGCGTGGGCCAGCTTGATCTCCGTGGGCTCGGCGGATTTATACGTTCGCCTCGTGGCCAGCGGCCTGATTCGCGACCTGAGGATTCTGTGAGCACAAATTATGAGGTTCGCGAACACGATGTGTTGATCATCGGCGCTGGCGGCGCGGGGCTGCGCGCGGCCATCGAAGCTCTGGCGCAAGGCGCATCGGTAGGCGTGGTTTGCAAATCGCTGCTTGGCAAAGCCCACACGGTAATGGCCGAAGGTGGCATTGCCGCGGCAATGGCCAACGTGGATCCCGCGGACAATTGGAAAGTCCATTTCCGCGACACCATGCGCGGCGGCAAAATGCTAAACAACTGGCGCATGGCGCAGTTGCACGCGCAGGAAGCTCCGGACCGCGTCCGTGAACTGGAGCAATGGGGAGCGCTTTTTGATCGCACGGAAAAAGGCGAGATTTTGCAGCGCGCCTTTGGCGGGCACACCTTCAAGCGCTTGTGCCACGTCGGCGATCGCACAGGCCTGGAATTAATTCGCACGCTGCAAGACCGCGGTGTGCAGCAGGGCGTGGACTGCTATATGGAGTGCACCGTTACGCGGCTGCTGATGGAAAACGGCCGCTTTGCGGGCGCCTTCGCGTACTGGCGCGAGAATGGCCGGTTCATTGTATTCAAGGCCAAAGCGGTGGTGATCGCCACCGGCGGAATAGGCAAGGCCTGGACGGTGACGTCCAACTCCTGGGAGTACACCGGCGACGGTATGGCGCTGGCGTACGAAGCGGGCGCGGAGCTGATGGACATGGAATTTGTGCAGTTTCATCCTACCGGCATGGTGTGGCCTCCGGGAGTGCAGGGGATTCTGGTCACCGAAGCGGTGCGCGGCGAGGGCGGCATCCTGCGCAACAAATTGGGCGAGCGCTTCATGGAAAAATATGATCCCAAGCGCATGGAGCTTTCCACGCGCGATGTCGTGGCGCGTTCTATTTATACCGAAGTGCGAGAAGGGCGCGGCACCGAGCACGGCGGCGCATACCTGGACATCTCCCACAAACCCGCCGAGTACGTGAAGAAGAAATTGCCCAGCATGTATCACCAGTTCAAGGAACTGGCGGATGTGGACATCACCAAGGAGCCGATGGAAGTCGGTCCGACGTGCCACTACATGATGGGCGGCATTCGCGTCGAGGCGGAGTCAGGCCAGGCTTCGGTGCCCGGAATTTTTGCCGCCGGTGAGGCTGCGGCAGGTTTACACGGAGCAAATCGCCTGGGCGGGAATTCACTTTCCGATTTGCTGGTATTTGGCCGGCGTGCCGGAATGGCTGCCGCGGCGCACGCCAAGCAGACCGCCTATGCGTCGCTGGACAACGCGCAAATGCAGGACGCTGAAAAGGAATTGCTCGCTCCATTTTCACATACCGGCGAAAGCCCCTACGCGGTTCATCGCGATTTGCAGACCGTGATGCAGAGCCTGGTAGGCATTTATCGCAACGCCGAAGATCTGGAGCGCGCGCTTCACGAGTTGCAAATGTTAAAAGCGCGCGCTGCGGCGGCCAGCGTGGAAGGTTCGCGAATGTTCAATCCCGGCTGGCACCTTACCGGCGAGCTGAAATCCATGCTCATTATTGCCGAGGCCGTTACGAAAAGCGCCCTGGCCCGCACCGAAAGCCGCGGCGCGCATAGCCGTATTGACTATCCGGGTCTCGATGCGGCGTGGGGTCAGAAACACAACATCATCGTTGAAGAAGGCGGCGCGATGGTCCGGCGGGAACTGCCCATTCCGCCTTTGCCAGATGACTTAAAAGAAGTTTTAGCGCAAGAGTAACATGGCATCCAAATTTCACCCCTGGAGCACGCGGCAATGAGCACCGGAACGGAGAACCCATCGATGGCTGAAACAGTCTTGCGAGTGTTCCGTGGCGATGCAGGCGGCGGAGCGACGGTGGACTACAAGGTTCCGGTTGCGCCGGGCATGGTGGTGCTCGACGCGCTGCACTATATCCAAGGACACCTCGCGCCCGATCTCGCGGTGCGCTGGAATTGCAAAGCAGGGAAGTGCGGATCCTGCTCCGCGGAGGTAAACGGGCGGCCGCGGCTGACCTGCAAGACGCGCATGGATGAGCTTCCCAAAGACGAGCCCATCACCGTGATGCCCATGAAGTCGTTTCCGAAAATCAAAGACCTGGTGACCGATGTTTCGTGGAATTACCGCGTAAACAAGAAAATTCCGCCGTTTCAACCCAGGCGCGGCGCGGACTGGAAAATTTCGCAGCTTGACGTGGACCGCGTGCAGGAATTCCGCAAGTGCATCGAGTGCTTCCTGTGCCAGAACGTTTGCCATGTTCTGCGCGATCACGACAAAAACGAGCAATTCGGCGGACCGCGTTTTTTTGTGCGTGTGGCCGGACTGGAAATGCATCCGCTCGACGGCGCGAATCGCACGCGCTTGCTGAAAGATGAGTTGGGCCTTGGCCTTTGCAACATCACGAAATGTTGCACGGAAGTTTGCCCGGAAGAAATTCACATTACCGATAACGCCATCATCCCGTTGAAAGAACGGGTGGTGGACGAATTTTACGATCCGCTAACTATGTTGTTCCGCAAGATGCGGGGTTCAAGCGATAAGCGCAATTAAAGCGGTTCGATTTGCAGTTGCTCTAAAGCACGGAGGTTTTATGGACGCTCAACTCAAAGCTATTTCCAGAGCAGGCATCGGCGAAGCGATCGCCAAGGCCGAGCTGTATCGCTATTTAAATGAACCGGAAGAAGCCGAATCGATTTGTCGCGACATTCTGGCCGTCGATTCCGGGCATCAACTGGCGCGGCGTTTGTTGGGTCTGTCGATAACCGATCAATTCACCGGCTATGCCGGCGACCGCTACAGTGAAGTGGCGGAAATATTTCAGGGGCTGCGCGATGCTTATGAACGCGCTTACTACACTGGCTTGTTACATGAAAGGCGCGCCAAGGTGCAGTTGCGCAGCGGCTATTCCGCGCACATTTTGTTGCCGCTGATTGAAGACGCCATGAAATGTTTCGCGGAAGCGGAGAAAATTCGTCCGCCGGGAAACGACGACAGTATTCTGCGCTGGAACCGCTGCGTGCGGCTGCTACAAAGCCAACCTGATTTTCGAGCGGAGCGAGACGCTACTCCGCCGGACGCCGAAGATACGCCACCGCAAAATGTTAGTTTGAAGCGCGCTGGCAAACGCTAACAGAGTTACCGAGTGCGATGGCTGCCACGAAAACTGCGCCTTCGCCTCAGTCCTGCTGTACCGAAGCCGTGGTTGGTTCCTCAGTCTGCGGAACCGTCACGACTCCAGCCATCACGATCGGCCGCACCAATTCCACTGCAACGGAAACGAACTCCTCCGCCGAAACGCGATCCGCGGTATTTATCCACTGCTTTACCGCTCCATAAATCGCCCAGCTTGCCGTAGCGGCAATCATTTCCGCCGGGATGCTGCGTTCCACAGGGTGACGCTGAAATCCGTCCAGCAAGACGATGCGGATCTGGTCGATTACCGTAGCTTCGACGAATGGTTCGAATTGATGCTTATTAAAGGAATGCGATTTTTGCAGTTCGCTGAGGTAGTCACAAACCGCCAGAATTATCACCTGAAATGCGGTCGTACACCCGCCGTCGAAGGTCGCATTCCGTTGCGCCAAGAGATCGAGGAAGGTAACGCGGATTAACTTCCCCAACAGGGCGAACTTATCTTCGTAATGCGCATAGAAAGTGGCGCGGTTTACCGTGGCCGCTTCGGTGACGTCCTGCACCGAGATCTTGTCGAACTCCTTTTTTTCCAACAGGTTGCGCAACGCGTCCTGCAGCAACTGCCGCGTCCTGCGGATGCGAGGATCAAGCCGCTCACAGTCAGAATTAAGCATTTCTCATCCCCTCAGCTTAATTATACCCCAAAACGTCTTGTGTTGCTTAAAATACGAGTGTTGTGATATAGTGTGCGACAGTTGTTGTTTATGCTGCATCTGATGATTGGAGGCAATCACAATGACTACCTTACTGAAACTCGATTCCAGCCCCATGGGCGACCGATCTATATCCCGAAAGCTCACCGCGAAATTTGCTGAAATCTGGCTCAAGACTCACCCCGGAGGCAAAGTTATCGAACGCGACCTGACCACCCTGAACCTGCCGGTGGTTGACGCGTTCTGGGCCGGCGCGGCGCACACACCGGAAGCATCCCGTACCGCGGCCCAGGTTCAAGCACTCGCCGCCTCGGACTCGCTGATAAACGACCTCGAGCAAGCCGACGAGTATGTCTTCGGCGTGCCCATGCACAATTTTAGCATCCCTTCCACACTCAAGCTTTGGATCGATCAGATCGTCCGCGCCGGAAAAACCTTTTCGTACGGCGCAACTGGTCCGAAGGGTTTACTGACCGGCAAAAAAGCCACCTTGCTATTAGCGAGCGGAGGCGAATACGGCAAGGGCAGCGCCATGGCTTCCTTCGATTTTGTGACCCCCTACTTGCAAACCGTCTTGGGGTTCATCGGCATCACCGACGTCACCATCATCGCCGCCAGCGGCACCGCGCAGTTGATGTCCGGCAAGCTGGATCCACAAACCTTTCTCGCACCGTCGCTGGAAAAAGTCCACGCGCACGCGAGTCTCTGAATAACACAGGTCTAAAGAGAGGAGAACAAAATGAAAACTACTTCCTTGATCGCGCGTTTGCTTCTGGGTTTGATCTTCCTGGTATTCGGCTTGAACGGATTTCTTCACTTCATTCCCATGCCGCCTCCTGCAGGTGTAGCAGGCCAGTTCTTCGGCGCGATCTTCGCGTCTCACTACTGGGTAGTCATTTTTGGCGTTCAAGTCATCGGTGGATTGCTGCTGTTGATCAATCGCTTCGTACCGCTGGCGCTGGTTCTACTGGGACCGGTGATCGTGAACATATTTTTCTTTCACACGCTCATGGCACCGTCCGGGCTGCCGCTTGCGATTGTGGTAGTGATCCTGTGGTCCATTCTGGCGGTGAGAAACAAGCAGTACCTTGCCGGCCTGTTTGTCCACCGAGCGGATGAGCGGCAAGCCGTGTAGCGAATTACCAGTAACGCCGTACCAACAACGCAGTCGAAGTAATCTAAGAACAGCAGCTTGAGGTGCGCACATGGAGATTGGCGTAGACAGCTTCGCAATAGCTATTAAGGACCCCGTTACCGGTCTAACCATTAAGCCGGTTGATCGCATGCACCAATTGCTGGACGAAATCGAGGTCGCCGACAAGGTAGGACTCGACGTGTTCGGCGTCGGCGAGCATCACCGCGCAGAATTTCTGGACTCTGCGCCGGCCATTATTCTCGCAGCGGCGGCTTCGCGCACGAAGAATATTCGGCTGACCAGCGCGGTGACCGTTCTCAGCGCCGCAGATCCCGTGCGGGTCTTTCAGGAATTCGCTACGCTCGACTTAATCTCGCACGGTCGCGCTGAAATCGTCGCGGGGCGCGGCTCGTTCATCGAATCTTTCCCGCTCTTCGGCTTCAATGTCGAAGATTACGATTCACTGTTCTCGGAAAAACTGGAGTTGCTGCTCAAGATTCGCGAAAACACCCACGTACGCTGGTCGGGTAAACATCGCCCGGCGCTTACCGGGCAAGCCATTTATCCTCGGCCGCTGCAGAATCCGCTGCCCATCTGGGTCGGTGTCGGTGGCACGCCAGCTTCGTTCGCGCGCGCCGGAGTACTCGGCCTGCCGCTGATGGTGGCCATCATCGGCGGCGAACCGCACCGCTTCCGGCCGCTCATCGATCTGTACCGTGAAGCAGGCGTGCGCAGCGGGCGCAAACTAGAAGACCTCAAGGTCGGCCTGCACATGGTTGGTTTTGTCGCTGATACCACCAAGGAAGCCGCGGACGTTTTTTTCCCCGGCTACGCCCACACCTTCACGGAAATTGGTAAGGAGCGCGGCTGGCCGCCAACTACCCGTGCGCAATTCGACGCGTTGCGCGGACCGAAAGGTGCGCTGCTGATCGGCGACGTGGACACCGTCGCGAAAAAAATTGTCTTCGTGAATGAAGCACTGGGTGGCGTCACGCGAATCACTTTTCAAATGGGAGTTTCAACGCTGCCACATCCGAAGATGCTGCACGCTATCGAACTACTGGGCACCGGCGTCGCCCCCGCAGTCAATCAGCAACTCAGCGCCGCTGTCGCACGCGCCTGATCAGCAATCAACGCGGCGTGCATTCTTCGGTAGGCGCGAGTTTTACTCCCGCACTCGGACAAGTTCCACGCGCCGATTTTTCGTGCGGCCTTCCCCAGTGGAATTGCTGGCGACCGGCCGAGCGTCTCCATAGCCTTTAGAGCTTAAGCGGTCGCGGTCTACTCCATGTTCCGCGAGCCAGTTCGACACTGCCTCCGCGCGATCGCTCGACAATTTCAGATTAGCTTCCTTGGAGCCCCGATTGTCGGTGAATCCCTCCACGCGAATCTTCCAGTCCGGATGCTCCTTGAGCGCGGTGAGAGCTTCGTTCAATGCGGCTTCGGAGTCCGGCGTGAGGTCCGCTCTGCCCGACTCGAAATGTACATTCGAAAGCGTGAGTCGGCCCCTCTCACCGAGCGAAGCGCCAACGTTACCGTGTTCACCATGCTCTTCCGCATTTCTGTAGCGGTTCAATTCCGCGATCAGCGGCCGCGCTGCGGGGGGCACTGGGAGGTCCCCTTCAAGAATTCGCTGATTTGAAATTTTTCTCCCGTACAACTTTTCATTTTCACTATCGTCCGGCCGAAGCGTGGAACCTTCCAAAGACAATCCCGCAAATAAGCCCCGAGACCGCGACCACGACAAAATTTCCGCGTGCAGCATCACGTCGGTTCTCGCACTGGCCTCTCGCCCGACCGGGCCGGCTGCGGCCTCCGCCTCGCCTCCAATGGTGAATTTGTCGGAGAGCAATTTCTTCATGCCGCTCTCATTCATGATCAGCATGAAAACATCCGTGGACGATCCACCAATCTGCAATCCGTAGCTTCCGCCTTCAATTCTTACCGCTGCCGGCGCGCCGAATCGCCCCGTACCGCCTTTCCGGCAAGAAACAAAGCCGCGTCCATATTTGCCGCCCACAATGAAAGCTGCTTTTTTCACGCTCGGAATAATCACGATGCATCGCGCCTTATCGAACAAGTCGCGCGGGATGCCCTTGTCGGGCTCGTGCATAACTTCTCGAAAAGAGAGCATGGCATTTTCGAGTCTCTTGTCCGGAGTAGCTTCACGCTCTTGCGCCTGCGCTTGCGTTGCTCCGAGTAAAGCCCAGGTAGTGATAGCCGCACATGCCAGCCGGCCTCGACGAGCCCATAAGCCGTCAAATAATGTTTTTCTTCCGCGCATACATTCTCCTTGCACCGCCACGAACAACGCTCGGATGTTACGTTTGTCCCTGGTGCCGTAGACATCCAGCCTTTCTTGTAAGCTCGTCTCCCAGGCACCCTATGGTGGGCAAGGCGGAAACGGCACCGGAGCCAACGCAGGCGTCTGGATAAATCGCAACAAATCAGGGAAAAGCAGGTCGACTTTGCAGTCTGCTCAAGCTTTCCGATCCTCGGGCAGGAACTCGGCCAGCAACCCTTCGATTAGCGCCGCGCGTTCCACCTCGAGCGTTGGCCGGTAAAAGCTGCGTCCGGAACGCTGATACCAGTAATCGGCGTTAGAGGCAGACCCCTCTTTGCGGTGCAGGTAGGCGTGAACGGCCATGCCATCCACGCTTTCCAATTCATCCACCAGGGCGTGGGCGCGCGCCCAATCCCCCTTAGCGTCCCACCACAGTGCCTTGAGCGGGATAGATAGTCCCGTCGGCGGTGCCTGTTCTTCGTTAATAGAGACGTTGAATTCTTCTAGATTCATATTTCCTCAACTTGTCTTGGAACGGTGCCCCATTCTCCATCAAATTCGACGTCGCGCCGATTTTTGCGGTCAGTCGTATGCCCGACATTATAGATAAATCGTCCTAGGGATGCCGCTTGGGATTATTCGATGGCGTGCAGCTCAACTGCCGACCTATGTCGCTAATCATGCGGACAAAAATCGCTAGTTAGATAGGGAACCTGACGCCGTGCGCCTTCGTACAGGATTGAGAAGAGGTGCGCGATGGACGATGTGTTTGGTAACCTGCGCTACGCCGCGCGACAGTTCAGGCTGTCCCCCGTTTTTACCGCTACCGCCGTGCTCACCTTGGCGCTCGGAATCGGTGGAACTACCGCCATTTTCACGCTAATCCACGCCGTGATGCTGCGTTCCTTGCCGGTTTCCGATCCTGCGCAACTTTATCGCGTAGGAGAAGGTGACGACTGCTGCGTGGAAGGCGGGCCCCAGGATCGCTGGGGCATGGTTTCATTTCCGCTGTTCGAGCGGCTGAAAGCCGAAACGCCAGAGTTCGAGGAGGTTATGGCCTTCCAGGCAGGCCGCGGGCGACTCAGTGTACGTCGACAGGGTGTTGACGTGGCCGGCAGGCCTTTGCGGTCCGAGTATGTCACCGGCAATTATTTCCACACCCTTGGTATCAAAGCTTTTGGCGGACGAGTGTTTAGCCTCGAGGACGACAAGCCGGCTGCTCCTCCTGTTGCGGTCCTTAGCCATCGCGCCTGGCAAACCATCTATGGTGGCGATACTTCGGTGGTGGGTTCCACTTTCATTGTGGAGGGTAAGCCTTTCACCATGATTGGAGTCGCGCCAGCCGGATTTTTCGGCGAAACGCTGCGCAGCGATCCTCCTGATATCTGGATACCCCTTCAACAGGAGCCCCTGATTGATGGCGACGTAGCGCTGCTGCGTCAACCCGTTTCCGCGTGGCTGCGCATGATCGGCCGATTGCGTCCTGGGGCTTCTACTGCCGGGATGTCGCCACGTCTTACCGTATTTCTGCGGCAATGGATGCAAAATGACTCCGGGTATCCGGCCAATTGGATGCCCGAGGTCATCCACAGCCTACCCAACCAAGTACTAAACGTGGTGCCCGCGGGCGCAGGCGTTGCCGAAATGAAAGAGGAATACGGGCGCAGCCTGCAAATTCTGCTGAGTGTATGTGGCTTGGTCCTGCTGGTGGCGTGCGCCAACGTAGCGAACTTGCTGCTTGCTCGCGCGGTGGCTCGTCGTGGGCAAACCGCGCTGCGCATGGCTATCGGAGCCACGCGGCGTCAAGTCATTACCCAAGCTTTAACGGAAAGTGTGCTGCTGGCCATCGCCGGTGGAATTATTGGACTTATCATCGCCGTGGTGGCCGCGAAGTTGCTCCTCGCGCTGGCCTTCCACAGTGCCCATTTCTTGCCCATCAGCGCCATGCCATCCCTCGTGGTGTTGGCGTTCGCTTTCGCTCTGGCCTTGCTGACCGGAATCATTTTCGGCGCGGCCCCGGCGTGGTTCGCTACGCGCACTGATCCAGCGGAAGCTCTGCGCGGCGCCGGCCGCGGAACGACGGACCGCTCGTCTTTCAGTCGCAAAGCGCTCCTGGTGGTACAAGCTGCCGTTTCCATCGTACTAGTGGCTGGCGCGACCATGCTGGGCCGCAGCCTGAACAAACTGGAGCATCAGGACTTCGGCTTTCAAGTGCCGGGCCGCGTAGTGGTGGAGTTGCACAACCACTCAGCCAACTACACCATGCCTCAGTTAGCCACGCGTTCTCGGCAGCTTGAAGCCAGCCTTGCTCGTCTGCCTGGCATACAGGGCTCCGGCTTGGCGCTTTATAATCCGCTCACCAATAACTGGGGCGAAAGCATTTTAGTAGCTGGCCATCCGGCTCCAACGCCCGGCGAAGAATCCGGCGCATCCTGGGATCGCGTAAGCGCGAACTATCTGCAAGACTTCGCTATTCCCATTTTGCGCGGACGATATTTTACGCCCGCGGATAATGAGACCGCCGAGTCGGTGGCCATTGTCAACGAAGCCTTTGTGAAGCGCTTTTTCAAGAATGGCGAAAATCCCATGGACCAGCATTTCGGTATGGACTTGCCGGAGAACGCCGGAACGTTCCGAATTATTGGCATCGTGCGTGACGCAAAATTCGCGGGCTTTAACCTGAGCAAGCCCGCGCGCCCTATGTTTTACGTGCCAGTGGCTCAGAGTGTCGATTACAAAAACGACCTGATGGCTAGGCTGGAGCTGAGCTCCCACTACATCCAGGCAATCATGTTAGTAACGAATACGCCCACCGGAACGCTTGAGCCACTGCTCACCCGAGCAGTGGCGGAAGTAGATCCCAACTTGACCATTACCAGCATCAGGACCATGCAACAACAGGTGGAACTCTCCTTCGACCAGGAGCGCGCCGTGGCCAGCCTTGCGGGGCTGTTTGGAATTGTGGCGCTGCTACTGGCTGCCGTGGGCCTCTACGGCGTAACGGCGTATACCGTGAATCAGCGAACCAACGAAATCGGCGTGCGCATGGCGCTCGGCGCAGACCGCCTCAAGGTGATCCGTCTGGTATTGCGCGGCGCATACAAGCGCGTTCTCGTCGGCCTGTTATTAGGTTTGCCTCTGGCTGTGGGAGCGGGAAGGTTGATTTCCGCCCAGCTTTACGGGGTTTCTTCCTGGGATCCGCTGGCGTTGGCGTTGGCGGCCGGCGCGCTCGCGATCTGCTCATTTTTCGCAGCCATTATTCCCGCCAGCCGCGCCGCCTCAATATCGCCAATGCAAGCGCTGCGCATCGAGTAAGAGACACATTGTTCCGGGATGCTGTGATCCTACCGACGCGGCGCGGATAAACTCATGCAGCTTGCCGGTCATGTTCATTGGGACATTCTTCTTGAACCACAGTACAGGGCCCGGTACGGATGTCGCAAAATTTTTTCTCTCTAAGAGTTCACACAGATTTGTTTACGCTTTGGAGTTTTTCGCGGCGCATGAACCGGAAGTACTATTTTTCCTTAGGTCTTCTCTGACAAAAATGGTACATGCCTCGCGTACCACGCGTCATCTTGACAGTTTGTCTCGCCACCGTGTTCTTCGGTGGACGATGCGCTCTTGGCCAGGAAGGCTCTCGAACGACGACGGAGGTAGCTTCCGTTTATACGCTGGCCAGTTTTGCTGACCAGCCGCCAAATATTCCAGTCGCTGGGGCGGACCTCGAGGAGCTTACGCGAAATGCGCGTGTCTGCTTGTCGTTTTTGAATACATTGTTGAGACGAATTAAGAAACGACCCCTAAATGGTGCTGCATCTGCTTCCTCTGATCCGGTCAGCGCCCACATCTGCTCCGAGAATGACTCAAAAGAAATTGAATTCGAAACCCGCGCGTAGTTCTGCGTTTAGGCGTTGAGTTGCGGTCTGCTATGCGGTGACAGTGCGTTGCAGGCGACGCGACAGTCTTTCGTGTTCTTCGCGCATTTCGCGGGGTAGGCGCGTCCCGAATTTATCGAAGAACTGGCGCGTGTCGTCCATTTCCGCCTGCCAGTCGTCGGGATTTACTCGCAGCAATTCCTCAATGGCCGCTGGAGAAATCTTCAATCCATCCAGTGTTAGCCCGCCGGGGCCGGGCACGTAGCCAATAGGAGTTTCCTGTGCGGAGCCACGACCTTCCACGCGCTCCAAAATCCACTTCAACACGCGAACGTTTTCACCGTAACCGGGCCACAGGAATTTGCCGTCCGCACCGCGTCGAAACCAATTCACATGAAAGATTTTTGGCGGGTGCGGAATCTTCTTGCCCATTTCTAGCCAGTGTCCGAAATAATCGGCCATGTTGTAGCCGCAAAACGGTAGCATGGCCATGGGATCGCGGCGCGTAATGCCAACTTCACCAGAGGCGGCTGCGGTTGTCTCGGATGCCATGGTGGCGCCCACAAACGTTCCGTGCTGCCAGTTAAAGGATTCGTAAACGAGCGGCGCGAGACGCGCGCGGCGCCCCCCAAAAATAAATGCGGAAATGGGCACACCTTCCGGCGCTTCCCACTGCGAAGAAATGCTCGGTGACTGGTTGGCGGGCACGGTGTAACGCGCGTTGGGATGCGCTGCGGGACCCTTCGAAGAGTCCCACACATCGCCCTTCCAGTTGATCAACCCGGGCGGGGGAGCTTCCCCAATGCCTTCCCACCACGGTTCGCCCTGGGGAGTCACGGCCACGTTGGTAAAGATGGTGTTGCGATGGATCGCGTCCATCACGTTGGGATTGGTGTTGTAGCTCGTCCCGGGAGCGACCCCAAAAAAGCCAGCCTCCGGATTGATGGCGTGCAAGTAGCCGTCGTCCCCGATTTTCATCCAGGCAATATCATCGCCCACGGTCCAGACGCGGTAGCCCCGACCCTCGAGCGCGGACACCATCATAGCCAGGTTGGTTTTGCCGCAGGCGCTGGGAAATGCCGCCGCCATGTAGGTGACTTTGCCGCCGGGCGCTTCCAGGCCCAGGATCAGCATATGTTCCGCCATCCAACCTTGATCGCGAGCCATAGCGCTGGCGATCCGCAGAGCGAAGCATTTCTTGCCCAGCAGCGCATTACCCCCGTAACCCGAGCCCACGCTCCAGATCAAATTTTCCTGCGGGAAGTGCAGGATGTACCGCCGCATGGGGTCCAGATCGCCGAGGGAGTGCAGCCCTGCCACGAAATCCGCGGACGCTCCTAACCGGTCCTGGGCCACTTTTCCCATGCGCGACATGATGCGCATATTGGCCACTACGTAGGGGCTATCGGTGACTTCCACGCCAATCTTGCTCAACGGCGAATCCACCGGCCCCAGGATGTACGGAATGACGTACATGGTCCGGCCACGCATCGCGTTGTTAAGCAGCGCTCCAACCTTGCGTTTGGCCCCGTCGGGATCCATCCAGTTATTGGTGGGTCCCGCGTCGTCCTTCTCGGGCGTGCAAATGAAGGTCAAGTGCTCGGTGCGGGCTACATCATTGGGGCTGCTGCGGCTCAGGTAGCAATTGGGGTAAGTGGTTTCGTTCAGCTTAAGGGATTCTCCGCCACGCAGCATTTCGGCGAGGATTCTCTCGTTTTCCGCTTCCGAGCCATCGCAGTAGACGATGCGGTCAGGCCGGGTTAGCTGCGCTGCCTCGTTCACCCAATTTTCCAGCGGAGTGGCCAAGCTGTTTCCCCTTAACCGCGCACCCGGTCGTCTGGGCCGAGATAAGCAAATCGAGCAGATCGGTTCGTGATAACCCACCCTGCCAACCCGGAGAGTGCGGCGGGAAGAAATCTGAAGCGGCAGAGCGGCGTGCTACGACAATCCAGTTTATGTTAGGAAATCACTCACGCGCAAGCGCACCTGATTCGAAGCAGTTTCGCTCAGGTACCAGCAGATTAAGCGCCACACATGGTGAACCGTAATCATCGTTAAGCTTCGCGTTTTTGCTTTATCAGTCAGAAGGTGGGGGGATAGGCACTTGTGTTCGGGGCCAAGCGCCTATCCGTTGTGAGGTATTTGAAGCAAAATAATGAAATCACGATAGCCTCAGGTCTCAAAGTCGACAATCAGGTCTTTGCTGTAAGAGACCCTGAGAAAGACGTTAATTGCGTTGACGAGCTTGCTGGCTTGAAGAGACCTCTCAAGCCGCACTGGTGTAGTGCTTACGAATGGTTTCGAGGATTCGCGCGCGGCTCTCCGCAGGCGGCAGGTTCGCATTTCGCTCCACCATGGCGATCTCATCCGCAACGGCGTCGTCTTTCACCGCTTCCCGCAGCCACCCGGAGTAATCGTTCTGCCTCAGATGGTACAACCAGGTTTCCTCGTCCACGCCTTCCGCGATTTGTGCAAAAAGGTTCAGGTTTTGCGCGCGAATATTCAGCTTCCCTTGCGGCCCGCGGAAGTAAAAGCTCTTGTCTTCGCCCAATTGGCCAGCGGCGTACTTGCGCTTATGCCGGCGCAGCTCGATTTTGGCGGGTTCCAGTGTGATCTTCTCCGGGGGATTCGATTCGGGAAGCTGCCATACCACCATTTCGCCGGAACGCACTTCCGGGGCAGATTTATCTGGCGCGGTCGCCTCTGGCGGCGCCCAGACCTTACCCGAGCCTTCATTGACTTCCTGAATGATCTCGCCAGGCTCCGGCCCTATCGCGATGACGCAATTCACGGTGTCCAGCAGCGCCTTGGAAACACTTTTAGGATGCACGGTGATCAGCGCAAAACTGCCGAGGCTTGAAGGAATACTTAAGCTCGCGGAATCCAATTCGGATGGGAGCAGATGGTGAGCCTCATCAATAACAATCCAGTGCGGGCGGCCAGTGCGGGCGCGCAACTCCTGGAGCCGTGGAAGCAGGCCCACAAAATAACCGGGGCGATCGGCCAGAGGCACGCCAAGCATATTGATGCTGATCGAGCTGCCGGCATTTTTTAACACTTCAAGAATCTCGGAAATTCCCGGAATGCGATCGGCGGCACCCAAAGTAACGAATTGCGCCACATCGTCGTAGTCGCCCTCCGGATCGATCACGCACACCTGATACTGCTTTTGAATCAGGCGCTCCACGATAGCGGTAACCACGGTCGACTTTCCGCCACCCGATGGCCCAGCCACCGCGACTCGCGTGCCGTAAGGCCCCAGACAAAATTCCTCACCATTTTCTCTGCGGCCCAGAAGGATATCGTGGCGCTTCAAACGCGGCTGCAGGCTTCGCAAATCATCGGCTAATAATTGCTCGATGATTTCTTCGACACCCGCGCCATGAGTTTTTTCCGTCACCACATCGGCACGTTCCTTCAAAACTGGCAGGGCATTGCCAACCGCGACGCTGCATTCGCAAATCGCCAGAAAAGCGTGATCGTTTTCGGCGTCTCCGATACCCACAGTGTTGTGCCTCGAAAGTCCCAGCTCGTCGAGCGCAATCTTTAGGCCTGTGCCCTTATTGATGCCCGAAGGCAGAATCATCACCGCATCTTTATTGAAGATCACTTGCAGCTCCAGCCCCATGGAGCGAATTACTTCCAACACTTCAGTCTCATGCGGATGCCAGGTGGCCACGATGCATTCGCCGAACGACAAAGGCTTCACGCCCCGACGCCCGAGTTCTGCGACGAAAGCAGTCGGTGGCGGTTCAGCCAGCAAACGTTTTTCGCCGGTGGCCGGATTGTAAAGCAGCGCTCCATTTTCAACGACCGCCAAATCGAAAAGAGAAGTTTCAGGAAAAACGCGTAGCAACTCGGGCAGTTCGCGGCCGGTGGCCAGCACCAGCTTGCGCCCCGAAACCTTGACGCGTTTGAGCGCCTGCAACGTGCTCGCGGTTACCTGGCCATCGTGGGCCAGGGTTCCGTCGTAATCAGAAATCAGACAAAAATAGCGCAAGATGCAAAATTCCTTTCAAACTACCGGGACGCGGAGTTTAGTAATTATCAGGGGGCTTTAGAAATACCCTGTGTATGCTATTTTGCTCTAGTAGCAAATAATATTTCGGGAATTTTTTCGCGGGATTTTATTGCTCGTTCTTCGAAGGTTAACTTTAATTAATCTGGGCAGTAACTAAAACTGTCTCTTTTTGAACAGAAGCAATCGCCCAATTCCAAGAAAATGGTATTGTGTATAGGTCTCACAAAGACTTTACACCTCTACATAACTAACTGCTTGGCCCTGTCCCAAGCTCATCCGGAGAGTACATGAATCAAGCAGCAACCGCACCAGCTCGGCCATGGGACCGTCCATTTTGGAAACCTGTCCGACGCAAAGAAGGCGTTTTTGCTTTTCTACTGATAATTCACGTGCTGGCCATCCTGGGAATAATTTTATTTCCTTTGCCCAGCCTTAAAGTACTCGGACTGGCCGCTCTTTTTATCGCTTTCGGCGGACTCGGAACGACCGTCTGTTACCATCGCATGCTCGCGCACAAAACTTTGAAAACCAATCGCTTCATCGAGCAGATGCTGATCTTCTGGGCGGTATTCAACGCTTCCGGTCATCCCGCAAGCTGGGTCGCTTATCATCGCCAGCATCATTCCACCACTGACACGCCCAACGACATTTCCAGCCCCAAGCAAGGCGGCTTCTGGTGGGCGCATTTGCGCTGGCTGTATCAAACGCCGCCAGCCGATCGGCAACGCTGGGCTCCCGAAGTGAATCGCGGCATCTACAGAATTTGGGGCTATGCGGAAACGCCGGTAATTATCTTGTCCATTTTCATCGGGCCGATCCTGGGCCTGGGCTGGATGGGCTTTTTCTGGCTTGGCGCGATTCGCCTGGTGTACACGCTGCACATGCAATGTTTCGTGAACAGCCTGACGCATCTCGATCACGTCGCCGAAGGCGATTCCAGCAAAAACGTTTGGTGGCTCGGCCCCTTTCAACTTACGGCCTGGGGCGAAAATTGGCATAAGAATCACCACACGCATGCCGGCTCGGCGCGCCTGGGGCTGCGTTGGTGGCAGCCGGACATTGGCTGGTATTTTATCTGGATGCTCGAAGCCATGGGCCTCGCGCATTCCGTGAAGCGCCCGCGCGCATCATAATTTTTTCAAGCGGACTAAAATGTCCGTTTCATCGCTGTTCTAACCGGTATGTACGCACAAAAATTTAATGTGAATGTCGTGATTCGCGGTGAGGCCAAGCCGTGCCCGCTTGAATGGCTCGATCAATTCTGTATGCGCAATTTCACCAACGCCGCCGAGTTCGACGACACCTTGCCGATGGCCGATGGCCAAGTTGAAACCAGCTTTCGTCTAACTCCAGAACGTTTTGCCGAAGGCTTGGCCGCGTGGCTCACGCAACGTGGCAAAGGCGAAGGCCAGCCGGTAATCGTGCAAGTCACGCCGTTGGAGTCAAACCCAAAGCCCGCGTCAATTAAATAGTTGCGTAAAAATGTCAGCAATCACAGAGCGTGCCACACCCTCGGCTTGTAGGGTGGGTCTTGATTTTCGGTTCGCGTCGTTCAGTTTACTGCCACGAAATAATATCTTTGGCAGGAGCATCGGTTCCGCCAGCGCCTGCCGAATCATCTCCAATCAGCTCGCGAATCCTCGGCAAAGCCTCCCGGGCCGCCGCTTCTCCAGCCTGAACCAGCTCCGGCGTGCGCGTGAAATCGTCCCACACAAATGTTTTCATATCCGGCTCGATGATGACGTCCGCTTGCTGGCGCCACGCCAGGTCCGAATGGCGCTGAATAATATTGAACGAGCGGCTCAAAACGTCAGTAAACGTGCGCGGCGGCTCCGAACTGGAAGGTTCAAGATAAACCGCGATCACAACGTCGACGCCCAGCAGCGCAACACCTTCAACGGGAACCGGCGAAGTGAGAAAGCCATCCACTAAAGTGCGATCTTCAAATTGTATGGGCACAAAGAGGCCAGGATAGGCGCAGGACCCACGCAGCGGAGGCACCAGCGGCCCGCGCGTGTAGTAAATAGTGATGCCCGCGTTGATGTCCGTGGCGGCGATGGCCAGCGGAGTCACCAGATCTTCGAAATTTTTTGCTGGTGTGAGGCGCGCTAGATATTTTTCCAGGCGATGATTCGTCGCCAGACCGAGCCACGACGGTGTCCACCTGCCGAAATCGGTGAAACTGGTGTGTTCGCCGATGCGCGCCATCTCTTCAAGAGGCGTGCCGGCACAAAAAGCCGCGCCGATCAGCGCGCCCACGCTGGTGCCTGCCACCGCGTCAATATGAATGCCCGCGTCGCGCAGAACGCGCAGCACTCCGATATGCGCGATGCCGCGGGCGAAACCCCCAGCCAACGCCAAGCCAAGTTTTGGACGTGCAGCCACTTCGTGCATACCCGTGGCCCCAGCGGCCAAAACGCGTTGTTTTTCGTCCAGCCACCTGCGCAACACGCTCGAAACTACGGGTTCCGACATGCGTACCCAGTGTAGGCGTTAATGCTGTTTGTGTCAGTTCGATTGACCCGTGTATGTTGGTTTTGTAACCTGTCCATTCGTTCAAATCAGAAAAAAGGCCAGCCATGAAACGTCGCATCGAAAAGGTCGTGGTGTTAGGCGCGGGAACAATGGGCGCACGAATCGCGGCTCATTTCGCGAACGCCGGCGTCCCGGTGTTGTTGTTGGATATGGTGCCGCCTGGCGCGACCTCTGACGCCCCGGCGGAGCGCAACAAAATTGTGCGTGCCGGCCTGGACGCCGCAAAAAAATCCAAGCCCGCGGCGTTTTTTACAACTGCGCTGGCGGACAAAATTTCCATCGGAAATTTCGACGATGATTTGCAGCGATGCAAGGACGCGGACTGGATTATCGAGGTTGTAGCCGAAAATCTCGAAATCAAAAAGAATTTGCTCGCGCGCGTGGCGCAGTTTCGCGAGCCCGGAGCGATTGTCACCACCAACACTTCGGGGCTGCCAGTGCATTTAATCGCGGAAGGCATGAGCGAAGCATTCCAGCAGCATTGGGCAGGAACCCATTTTTTTAATCCGCCGCGCTACCTAAAACTTGTCGAATTAATTCCAGGACCAAAGACTTCGCCTGAAGTATTGGCGACCCTTGCCGAGTTCTGCGATCGCCGCCTGGGCAAGGGTGTGGTGGTGGCCAAGGACACCCCAAACTTTATTGCCAATCGTATCGGCACGTTCTCCATGATGAACGCCTTGCGCTTGATGAATAAATTGGGAATGACCATCGAGGAAGTGGACGCCTGCACCGGCCCGGCCATCGGCCAGCCGAAGTCAGCGACATTTCGTACCGCGGACATTGTCGGCCTGGATGTGCTGATGCATGTGGTGAAAAATATTTACGAATCCGCGACGGACGACGAATCGCGCGAAATGTATAAAGTGCCCGCGTTCGTTGAAGACATGGCGCGGCGTAAATGGCTGGGCGATAAAAGCGGGCAGGGCTTTTATAAAAAGTTGAGAGGCGAAGGCGAAAAAGAAATTCTCACGCTAGATATAAACACGATGGAGTACCGCCCGCGGCAGAAAGCGCGATTCGCTTCCATCGAAGCGGGCAAAACCATCGAAGACACACGCGAGCGTTTACGCGCGGTTATCGGCCCTGTTTTGGCGGGCCAAACGGGTGACAAGGCGCAGCAGTTTTTGTGGGGTTCCCTCTCCGAGACGTGTTTGTACGCAGCGCGGCGCGTTCCGGAAATCTCCGATCGTGTGGAGGACGTCGATTGTGCCATGCGCTGGGGTTTTGGCTGGGAATTGGGGCCGTTTCAAATAATGGATACGTTGGGAGTGTCTGCCTTCGCGGCGCAAATTAAAAAGGAAGGCCGAGAGCTGCCTCCCGCGATTGAAAAATTGCTGGCCAGCGGACGCAAGAGTTTTTACAGCAGCGAAAAAGGTGTGACGTCTGTTTTCGAATTAAGTGACGGCGACGCCAGAAAAATCGAAGAGCCCGCCGGCGTGATTTTCCTCAATTCCCTGAAAGATGCGGGAAAAGAAGTGGAGCGCAATTCCGGTGCTAGCCTGATCGATCTTGGCGATGGCGTGTTGTGTTGCGAATTTCACTCCAAGATGAATGCCATTGGTGCGGATTTGATCTCCATGCTCCACAAAGGATTGAGGCGGCTCGAAACCGATTTCGACGCCATGGTCATTGCCAATCAGGCGGTGAATTTTTCCGTCGGCGCTAACCTGATGCTTGTGTTGATGAGTGCGCAGGAGCAGGAGTGGGACGAGCTGCATTTGGCCGTCAAACAATTTCAGAACGCGAATCTGGCTATTAAATATGCGCCGAAGCCGGTGGTTACCGTTCCGCAAGGCATGGCCTTGGGCGGCGGCTGTGAAGTCGGTCTGCACGGTGCAAGAATTCAGGCCGCTGCGGAGGCCTACATGGGGTTGGTCGAAACGGGAGTCGGCTTGATTCCGGGTGGCGGTGGCACCAAAGAGATGATGATTCGCGCCAACGAGCGCGCCGGTGGCGGCGAAGACCTGGATTTATTTCACGCCATGAAGCCGGTCTTCGAAACCATTGCGATGGCTAAAGTCGGCACCAGCGCGGAAGAATGTCGCGAGCTTGGTTTCTTGCGACGCGAAGATGGTGTGTCCATGAATCGCGAGCGTTTGGTTGGCGACGCCAAAGAAGTTGCTCTGGCGCTGGTGCGTGGCGGCTACCGCGCCAAAGCGGCGAATTGGCAAGAGGGCGCGCAAACCGCGCAGATCAAAGTGCTCGGCGAGCAATTTCTGTCGGGCGCCAAGCTGGCGATTCATATGATGCAACGCGGCGGCTATATTACCGATTACGATGCTCACGTGGGACGCAAACTGGGAGTCATTCTGGCCGGCGGGGCGCTCAGCTCGCCGCAATTTGTAAGCGAACAATACCTGCTGGATCTGGAACGCGAAGCATTCGTCTCCTTGTGCGGCGAGAAGAAAACACAAGAACGCATTGCCCATACCTTAAAAACCGGTAAGCCACTG
>DATNKL010000130.1:0-17188 GCA_035603415.1 Candidatus Acidiferrales bacterium | reverse complement strand
ACTTGTGCGGAATTTCGGCCGATAAATCCGCCGCGCCCAACACCGTGGTAAGCCTCGGCGAAGGCCCCCACACCACGCACTTTTCCGTGGTGGACGCCGCGGGGAACGCCGTCGCCAGTACCTACACGCTGAACGACAGCTACGGATCGCATGCCATCAGCTCTGCAGGATTTTTACTGAATGACGAAATGGATGACTTCACCACGCAACCCGGCGTGCCCAATGCGCTTTTCGGATTGATGCAATCCGACGCCAACGCCATTGCGCCCAATCATCGCCCGCTCAGCTCCATGACTCCGACCATATTGTTGCGCGACGGTAAATTGAGTTTTGTTACCGGCTCACCCGGAGGGCCCACGATAATTTCCGCCACACTTTTGAGCGTAATCAACTGGATGCGGCTGGGCATGGACGCGCAAGCGGCAGTCAACGCACCTCGTTTCCATCATCAATGGCTGCCCGATGAAGTTGTGATGGAAAAGGAATTTTCGCCGGTATTCGAGCAAGCCCTTAACGCCAATGGGTACGCCACCAAACGCAAAGGTCACATTGGGCTTGTAAATGCCATCGGCATCGACGCGCAGACCGATGACCGTCTCGGAGCCGCCGACCCCCGGGACCACGGCTCCGCCATGGGCTACTAACCTGGAGTCTACTAAATATGGGGGGCTACTAATATTGGCTCCGAATGCAAGGAATTTTGACGAACCACTCTTGTTATTCTCGCGTCAGCGTCGCCAACTCTTCAAAGCGTCGCGCATTTCTAGGAATATAATTCTTAAGACAAGCTTATGCGCCGACTCCTCTCCTCTTACTTGTTTATATCTCGCAACGTCACTCCTGAGCTTCTGGGACAGATCGCCAACGCCGGATTTGAAGGCGTGGAACTTTTTTGTTCGCGCAGTCACTTTGATTACACCTCGCGCGCCCAGATCCAGGCCATGGCTGAAGCTCTCAACACGCAGAAACTTACTCTCGAATCGCTGCACGCCCCCAATAGCCGCGACCTCAGCGCTACGCGCGAAGGTGGCACGCCGCTCTCCATCTGCGAAGTGGAGCGCGTACGCCGCATCGAGGCCATGGATGAGCTGAAACGCGCCATCGATGTGGCCGAAGATTTACCGTATTCGCGCATGATCCTGCACATGGGAGGTTCACGGGAAACCGCGGACCCGCGGAAACGCGACGCCGCGTTCAGCACCCTTGAGCATCTCGTTCTTCACGCGCACCATTGCGGCGTGACTTTGTGCATCGAAAATACTCCCAGCGAAATGGGCGATCCGACTTACCTGCGGACCTTTGTGGATGAAACGCGGCTATCCGGCTTGCGATTTAATTTTGACCTCGGCCACGCGCATCTTTGCGATGGGCCGGCGGAAGAATGCATCGAAAAAAGTTTTGAGCCCATGCGCGATCTCATCGCCAGCGTGCACTTGCACGATAATCACGGCGAAAAAGACCAGCATCTCCCGCCCTATGCGGGCACAATCAACTGGCCCGCTACCATCAAGTTGCTCAAGACCGCTCCCGAGGGCGAGAAACTTCCCATCGTGCTCGAATTAAAGGAAAAAACCGGTCATGATGCGCCCGCCGCAATCGAATTGCTGGAATCCGCGCGCGCCGCGATGGACAAATTTGAAGACGAATGGGGCTAGCCCCTCCGCGCTGCGAACTTTCAACTTTTGAACTCCACACTGCTAAAATACTTGTGAGCGAATAATCTGCTTGGATTCGGTCCTGCCTGTACTCCCGCGTGGATCGGCTGCGAACATTTTGCGAATTCAGGAAAATTAACGAATGGCCATTATTTCTATCGAAGAAGCCGGTAAATACGAAGGACAAGAAGTCACCATACGCGGCTGGCTTTACAATTTGCGTGAATCAGGTAAGTTGATGTTTCCGATTTTTCGCGATGGAACTGGAATTATCCAGGGCGTGTGCGCGCTGAAGGAAAATCCAGAAGCGTTTGAAGCTTTGAAAGGTCTCACGCAGGAATCCAGCGTCATCGTCACCGGGAAAATCCGCGCCGAGCAGCGCGCCCCGGGCGGATTCGAGATGGGCGTTTCAAAAATTCAGGTGCTTCAGAAAGTTTCAGAAGCGCAGCCGTATCCCATCCAGCTCAAGGAGCATGGCGTCGATTTTCTTCTCGATCATCGGCACCTGTGGATTCGTACTCCGCGGCAAGCCAGCATTTTACGCATTCGCGCAGAAGCGATTCGCGCCGCGCGAAATTTCATGGATAGCCAGGGTTATATCCTGACCGACGCGCCGATGTTTACGCCGGCGGCCTGCGAAGGGACGTCCACTCTTTTTGAAGTGAATTATATTGACGACCAGAAAGCGTATCTTACGCAGAGCGGCCAGCTTTACATCGAAGCTACCGCTATGGCCCTCGGCAAGGTGTATACCTTCGGCCCCACGTTTCGCGCGGAAAAATCGAAGACCAGGCGCCATCTCACGGAGTTCTGGATGCTTGAGCCGGAGGCCGCCTACGCCGAACTCGGCGACATGATGAACCTCGCCGAGGGCCTGGTGAGCGCCGTGGTGCAAACCGTGCTCAAGAACAAGTCACGGGAGCTCGAATTACTGAAGCGCGATACAAAAAAACTCGAAAATGTGAAGCCGCCTTTTCCGCGCATCAGCTATGAAGAAGCCATCGGTATTCTCAACAAACACAACAATCCCACAAAATTCGGCGACGACATTGGCGGCGACGAAGAGACCATCGTCTCCAATGAATTCGACCGGCCGGTCATGGTCCATCGCTACCCGGCATCCATTAAAGCTTTTTACATGCAGCCGGATCCGCAGCGTCCCGACCTCGCGCTCGCGTTCGACATGCTGGCTCCCGAAGGTTACGGCGAAATCATCGGTGGCAGCCAGCGTATTCACGATTACGATTTGCTGGTAAAGCGCCTGCATGAATACAATCTTCCGGAAGAACCGTTTCAGTGGTATCTCGATCTGCGCCGCTATGGCAGCGTGCCGCATGCCGGATTCGGTCTTGGCCTGGAGCGAACCGTGGCGTGGATTTGCGGCACGGAACACATCCGGGAAGTGATACCCTTTCCGCGCATGATTTACCGGGTATATCCTTAATATCCGCGACAGAAAGAACTCATATGGCGCAAAAAGTTAGGATTATCGGTGTGCCCATGGACCTGGGGCAGAGCCGCCGTGGCGTGGACATGGGCCCTTCGGCATTGCGCGTCGCGGGGTTGCAGGCGCGCCTGAAGCAACTGGGTCATCAGGTCGAAGACATCGGCAACATCCCCGTAAAACAACCGGAAGAAATGCCGGTGGGCGAAAAGCGCGCCAAGTACATGACGGAAATTGCCGAAACCTGTAAAGACCTCGCGGAAATTGTCCAAAAATGTTTGGAAGAGGATTTCGTACCTTTGGTTCTTGGCGGCGATCACTCCATTGCCGCGGGCGCGGTTACGGGCGTGGCCGCGCATTTCCGCAAGGCGAAGAAGCAAATTGGCTACATCTGGCTCGATGCGCACGGGGATATGAACACGCCGGAATCGTCACCGTCGGGTAACGTTCACGGAATGCCCCTGGCCGCGGTGATGGGTTACGGTGCGCCGGAGTTGGTTGACCTTCTCGGTTTTAAACCAAAAGTGGAGCCGCAGAATATTGTTCTGGTTGGGGTGCGCGATCTGGACCTGCAGGAGCGGCGTCTGGTCAAAAAGTCCGGCGTGCGCGTTTTTACCATGCGCGACATCGATGAGCGCGGCATGCGCGAAGTGATGGCCGACGCTCTCAAGTACGCGACTGATGATACCGATGGAATTTCTGTGAGCCTGGATATGGATTTTGTCGACCCATCCGACGCGCCAGGGGTCGGCACACCTGTGCGCGGAGGCGTAACTTACCGCGAAGCTCACCTGGCCATGGAAATGATTGCGGACAGCGATGCCATGGCTTCCATGGAAGTGGTCGAAATTAATCCGGTGATTGATGAGCACAATCGGACGGCACTACTCGGCGTGGAATTGATTTTGTCCGGATTGGGCCAAAAAATCCTGTAGAACTAAGCGTTAAGACCTGGCACGTGAAGTTTTGCAAATCCGCGCGGAGACCACCATTTCCGGTGCCCGCCAATCTTTTTATCCGCCGAGTGCGCCGCTGGCGCCTTCCGGTAATTCGATCTGATACTTGGTGCGCGCTTTTTCACGATGCTGCTCCAGCGCCAAGTCGATCAATTTGCTGATTAGTTCACGGAAGGGGATGCCGTTGGCTTCCCACAATTTCGGGTACATGCTGATGGAAGTGAAACCGGGAATGGTGTTGACTTCATTCAAGAAGATTTTTCCGCCGCGCTTTTCGATAAAAAAGTCCACGCGCGCCATTCCGCTCAATTCCAGCGCGCGAAATGCTGTCACCGCCATGGCCTGCACTTCCTTGACTTCTGACTTTTTGAGTTTTGCGGGGATCAGGAGTTGCGTACCTTCTTCCAAGTATTTCGCTGCGTAATCGTAAAACTCGCGATGCGGCACGATTTCGCCGGGAATAGATGCGCGCGGATCGTGATTGCCCAAAACCGAAACTTCAATTTCACGAGCGCTTACCGCGCGTTCCACCAAAATTTTCATCGCGAATTCCGCGGCCAAATCTAGCGCCGGGCCCAGTTCGGCGCGCGAATGCACTTTAGTCATGCCTACCGAGGAGCCCAGCGTTGCGGGCTTAACAAAAACCGGATATTTAAATTTTTTCTCGATGGCGCGACGGATTTCTTTCGGCTGGCGTTCCCAATCCGCGCGTTGCACGGCGATCCACGGTACTACCGGAATGCCGGCGACCTGCATCAATTTTTTGGCTATGTCCTTGTCCATACCGATCGCGGAGCCCAACACCCCTGCGCCCACAAAGGGCAGGCCAGCAAGCTCCAGCAGGCCCTGCATGGTGCCATCTTCGCCGAAGGTTCCGTGGATCACCGGGAAGACGACATCCAGTTTTTGTCCCTGCGCGCTTCCGTCGATGGGCCTCAGTGCCGATTCGGTGGGATCGGCACTCATGACCACGCCCTGTCCCGTTCGCAAAACTTCTGGCAGCATTTTTTGCGCGCCTGCGCCGACCCGCCAGTGACCTTCTTTGGTAATGCCGATGGGCACCGCTTCGTATTTTTGAGGATCGAGGCCGCGAATAATAGAGGCGGCGGAGGCCAGTGAAACTTCATGTTCGCCGGAGCGCCCGCCAAAGAGCACGCCGACACGCAGCTTTCGTGAATGACCGTTCATTGGTACTTGCATTCGCCTAGGATGGCACTATTCTGGCGGGAAACTTAAGGACTTGTCGTGGGTCAGCACCCAAACGCTTACTACCCTGGTCTTGCGGCTTTTTTCCTCATCGCCGGCATCGGGCAAGGGCGAAAACGGACTAGTCGCCACACGCACGGCAATGGCATTCGCTTTTTTGGGCGCGTTTACTTTTAGAATTTTGTAACTCTTCACCGGACCGTAGTAGCCCTGCGGTCCCCAATCGGCCATGAAATCTTTCATGCTGTAGCTGGGCCCCGGTTTCCACAGGCGGTACGCGGTGTCGGTATCTCCCGCGACGAGGGCGTCAAAGAAATGTTCGGCAGCGCGTCTTTCCGGGTAGTAGCGAAACGCAAAATAGGAAAGTACGATCACGAAAAGAGCCAGCGCCCCAATCGTGAAAGCCATGGCACGCGATTTGTTGGATTTTTCGGCAGGTGGGTCGAATAACGTCATGGTTTTCTCCTGCCCCGCGAGCAGTGAAAATCAGTATAACGTAAGCGTGTATCTCTTTGAGAGTGGGCTCGTCGGACAAATATCGAAGGCTGGTCGAACTCAAAATTCCTGAAACTAATCGGTCGCGATTTTCGCTTCTTCCAGGAGCATTACCGGGATGTCGTCACGGATGGGATAGACCCGTTTGCATGCCTGGCATTTAAGTCCAGAGCCATCGGGCGCGAGTTTTACCGGAGCTTTGCAAAGCGGGCATACCAAAATATCCAGCAAATCCTGTCGTACTGCCATGCGAAAGCCTCCGTATCGTAAAGAACTCAGGCGCGAATGCGACTTTATCAAAGCGGCGGCACTCGCGGCAAACCGACACTACAGAAACTTCGGCAAAAAACATTCAGTGTGGGTTCAATTAGAGTTACGATACGTCGCATTCGTCGAATTTGCCTAACCATATTGGCTATGAATAAGAGATCTTTTCTCAAACTTGTTTCCGGCGCGATGTCTGCTCCCGTTCTCTCTCCGCTGTTCGTCCGGGCGGCGGGAGACAAATTAAAAAATTGGGCTGGCAACATCGAGTATGGCACTAACCTTCTATACTCGGCGACTTCCATTGAGCAGGCTCAGGAATTTGTCAGGAAGCATGCCAGGATGAAAGTGCTTGGCACGCGACATTGCTTCAATCACATTGCCGACAGCAAGGACGAATTTTTATCGCTGCGTCCGATGAATAAGGTGCTTGAGTTGGACGTGAAAGCGCACACGGTGACCATTCCGGCGAACATGAGCTACGGGCAGCTGTCTCCTTACCTGCATGAACACGGGTTCGCGCTGCACAACCTGGCCTCTCTGCCGCATATCTCGGTAGCGGGCGCATGTGCCACCGCGACGCACGGATCGGGTGAGCGGAATGGCAACCTTTCCACCTCGGTGTCGACGTTGGAAATGATTACCGCGTCGGGCGATATCGTTACACTTTCGCGCAAAAAAGACGGCGACGGATTTTCAGGGGCGGTTGTCGCTCTGGGTGCTCTCGGCGTGGTCACAAAAATCACGTTGGATCTTCAGCCCACCTTCATGATGAAGCAATACGTGTATGAAAACCTGCCGCTCAGCCAGATGCAGGAATATTTCGATGCCATCGAAGCCAGCGGCTATAGCGTGAGTCTCTTCACCGACTGGCAAAAAAAACGCATCAATGAAGTGTGGATCAAGAGCCGCGTTGCACCTGGACAAGAATTTAAAGCCACGCCGGAATTTTTTGGAGCTACGCTGGCGACCAGGAATCTTCACCCGATCGCAGAGCTTTCCGCCGAAAATTGCACGGAGCAGATGGGCGTGCCCGGTCCGTGGTACGGGCGATTGCCACATTTCCGCATGGGATTTACGCCCAGCGCGGGGAACGAACTGCAAGCGGAATACTTTGTTCCGCGCAAGCACGCGGTGGAGGCCATCCTGGCGGTGGAACGGATTCGCGATCAGGTCAGTCCTCATTTGCTGATTACCGAGATCAGGACCATCGCCGCAGACGATTTCTGGATGAGCCCGTGCTACAAGCAGAATTCCGTTACGATTCACTTCACCTTGAAGCCGGATTGGCCGGCGGTCAGCAAACTGTTGCCGGTCATTGAACGGGAGCTATCGCCATTTGATGTGCGCCCGCACTGGGGGAAACTTTTCACGCTGGCGCCAGAACGATTGAGGGCTCGGTACGAAAAGTTGCCGGAGTTTGTCGAACTTAGCAAGAAATACGATCCAACCGGGAAGTTTCGGAATGAGTTCCTCGACAAGAATATTTTTTCGTAACAAAACTCTTTTTTATAGAATGCGTTGATGATCCAGGCGGCCGAAATTGTTTTTCTGACAATGCTGCTCTTCGTAGTGGTTTTTGCAGCGCTGGCGCGGAAACTGCAGACCCCGTATCCGATTGTGCTGGTGGTGGCCGGGCTGATATTGGGCTTTGTTCCGGGAATCCCGCGGATCCCGTTAAATCCCGACGTAATTTTCCTGCTGGTGTTGCCGCCACTGTTGTACTCCGCGGCGTGGCTTACTTCGTGGCGAGAATTCAAATACAACCTGGGAAGCATTCTTCTACTGGCATTTGGACTGGTGGCTTTCACGGTGCTCGGCGTGGCGTACACCGCGCACTGGCTGTTACCGGGATTCGACATGCGGCTCGGATTCGTGTTGGGAGCAGTTGTGGCCACTACCGACGCGATCGCCGCGACAGCAATATTCAAGAGAGTGGGGCTTCCTAAAACTATCGTCGATATTCTTGAGGGCGAGAGTCTGATGAATGACGCTACCGGACTACTTGCGCTTGAATTTGCCGTGGCGATGGTTGTGAACGGTCAAACGCCTACGGTGGCGTCCGGGGTGCTGCGGCTAACCTATTTAGTCGTTGTGGGGGTGGCGATTGGACTGGTGGTGGGATTGTTAATCAAATGGATTCAGCCGAATATTGACGATGGTCCGATCGAGATTGTGATCAGTATTTTGATTCCTTACTCGGTATATCTCGCGGCTGAATTGGTCCACGCGTCGGGAGTCTTGGCGGTGGTGGCCTGTGGATTGTATTTGAGTCGGCAAAGTTCTCAGTTGTTTTCCGCGAGCGTGCGACTGCAAACGTGGGCGGTGTGGGATTCCATGACGTTCGCGATTAATGGTTTGGTGTTTGTGCTGATCGGGTTGCAGTTGCCGTACGTGCTAGCGGGGATTCGGGAATATGGTGTACGCCAACTGGTGCTGTACGGGGCGTTATTCAGCGTCATCGTGATCGTGTTGCGGCTTTTGTGGACGTATCCGGGAGCGTATCTCGCTTATTTCATTCGTTCGCGAATTTTGCATCAGAATATTGAGCCTCCGTCTCCAAAACAAATTTTCGTGGTTGGATGGACGGGAATGCGTGGAGTTGTTGCGCTGGCGGCGGCTATTTCTTTGCCGGAAACGCTGGCGAATGGCAGCGAATTCCCGGAGCGGAATTTGATCGTGTTTCTAACCTTCAGCGTGATTTTCGTGACTCTGGTGCTCCAGGGGCTCACGCTGCCGCCGTTGATTCGCATGTTAGGACTAGCAGCGGGACACGCTAGCGATGCCGAGGAAGAAGAGGAAGCGCGCAGGATTATCACCAGCACGGCAATCGCGCATCTCGAGGAAGCTCGCGGACAAGACGTTCCAGACTTCGATTCGGTATACGACGACATTGCTCGTCGATATTCGCGGAGGCTTGCGAGCCTGACTAAAGCGGGGACCGAAGGTGAAGCCATGAGCAACCGGGAGTTGCAACGCTACCGCGCCATTCTTGCAGAACTTCTACCGCTGGAGCGGAAGACCGCGGTCCGGCTGCGAAATGAAGGGCGCATCAATGATGAGGTTTTGCGCAAGATAGAACACGAATTGGATTTAAGTGAATCGCGGCTTGCGTTGAGTTAGATTGACGGCTTCTACTCCAGCCATCATTAATCCGGATCCTGATGGGTAACGATGTGGACATCTACGGCGGGAGCGTCGCGCAAGAAGCGATGAATTGCCGATAGATACAAGAGTTTACGCAAGCCCTTCACAGCGGCGCGGCCAAAAATAACTTGGGTGACATGTTTCTCTCGCGCGAATGCTGCCATAGTGTCCGCGATATTTTTTCCTTTTATTCGCACGACTTTTGCTCCCAGGTCTCCTGCGAAGCGAATGTTGGCTTCTAAAGATTTGTGACCGGGGCCTTGATTGTCCACACCGGTGTCCACGTGGACGACGTAGAGCTCGGCGTCCAGCCGCCTTGCCATGCGAGCGCCGCGGGCGATCAAGTATTGGCCTGAAGGATTCGAACTGATGCAAACGGCCAGCCTTTCGCGGACGGGCCAGTTTTTTTCGATGTCCTTGGCAGCCATGTAGGATTCGAGGCTGCGATCGACGTGCTCGGCGACCTGGCGGAGGGCAAGTTCACGCAGAGCGATTAAATTGCCGCGGCGAAAAAAATTGTGCAGCGCCTGATGCACTTTGTGTTTGGAATAAACATCCCCGCGTTCCATGCGTTGCTGAAGCGCTTCCGGAGTGAGATCCACCATCACCGTTTCATTGGCCATTAAGGGGACCCAGTCGGGAACCGTTTCGCGTACGGTCACGCCGGTAATACTGTGTACGGTGGGCGCGAGGCTTTCCATGTGTTGAATATTTAAAGTGGAGAGCACATCGATTTTGGCGTTGAGAAGTTCCAGCAGGTCCTCGTAGCGTTTGCGATGCTTGCTGCCCGGAATGTTGGTGTGGGCCAGCTCGTCAACCAGAACGACAGCAGGGCGGCGCGCGATGATGGCGTCCACATCCATCTCTTCAAATACCGTGCCTTTGTATTCGATGCTGCGGCGAGGCACGGTTTCAAGCTCCGGCACGAGCTCTTCAACGCCCTTCCGGCCGTGCGTTTCGATGAAGCCGATCACTACGTCTTCGCCGCGGTTATGGCGGCGAATGCCTTCGCTCAACATGCTGTAGGTTTTTCCTACGCCGGGAGCATAGCCGAGGAAAAGTTTGAAGATGCCCTTGGCTTTTTCCGGGGCGCTGGCTTTCTCAAGCCAATCTTCAGGAGTTTTCGGCATCGGGCGTCTTACACCATCCCAGTATGAGTGGCTGAGCTAGAATACAGCGGTGTTGTCACGTCTTCCTATTCGCTTCCTGCGCGCTGTTGCGGCTGTGGGCATTTTGGCCGCGATTACGTTTTTTTATCGCGACGTACTGCGCGTCAATCAAACCACCGTAGCGCTTACTTTTGTGGTGGCGATTTTAGCAGTTTCGACCTTTTGGGGCTTCACCGTTTCCGCTTTCATGTCTCTGGCGGCGATGTTGGCATTTAATTATTTTTTTCTTCCGCCGGTGGGGACGTTTACTATCGCCGATCCGCAAAACTGGGCAGCGCTATTTGCGTTTCTAGCGGCGTCACTGATTGCCAGCCAGCTCGCGGCGCGGATGCGCAAAGAAGCGGATGAAGCGCAGCGCCGCCGTAATGAACTAGAGAGGCTTTACACTTTTAGCCAGACATTGCTGGTGTCCGGGAACGTAATCACCTTGCTCAATGCGATTCCCAGACACATCGTGGAAACATTTGAAGTGGGGGCGGCGGCGCTCTACCTTGAAAACAAAAACAAGTTTTATCACTCGGGAGGGGCGTCGCACTTCGAGGACGAAGAATTGAAGCGAGCGACGGTGCGGGATGAGCCGTTGCGCGATGCGGGCCGAAGCCTGTCTTTCGTTCCGGTACGAATGGGCGCCCGTGCAATCGGGAGTTTGGGAATTTCGGGCCAGATGTTATCGCGCGAAACGCTGGACGCGCTGGGTTCCATGATTGCAATCGCTTTCGAGCGGGCTCGCGCGGTGGAAGAACTGGGAAAAACAGAGGCCGCCAGGGAAGGCGAACGCTTGAAATCGGCGTTGTTGGATTCCGTGACCCATGACTTTCGCACGCCGCTAACCTCCATCAAAGCATCGGTGACCAGTCTGCTGTCCGAGCGCCACGTTGCAGACCCACAAAAACATGAACTACTGACGGTGATCGACGAAGAGTGCGATCGTTTGAATCAACTTGTGGGTGATGCCGCCGAAATGGCACAGCTGGATGCAGGCGAATTTGAATTGGATCTGGCGCCGAATGCCATGAATGAGATTGTTTCGGCGGCGCTCTCGCATTGCAAAACTTTATTGGGAACGAGAACCGTACGCGTGGACGTTTCTGAGACGCTGCCGTCAGTGCGCGCCGACTTCAATCGCATACGCGACGTGCTGGTGCGTTTAATCGAGAATGCGAATGCTTATTCGCCGAAGGAGCAGCCTGTTACCATCACCGCGGAGGCCAGCGGGAATATGGTGCTGACCAGCGTCGCAGACCAAGGGCCGGGCATTGAGGAGATGGAGTTGGGTCTGATTTTTGACAAATTTTATCGCGGGAAGGACCAGCGTTACCTAGTTCAAGGAACGGGGATGGGCTTGCCGATTGCAAAAGCGATCATTCAAGCGCACGGCGGAACGATCAGCGTCGCGAGCCAGCGGGATCACGGCTCGGTCTTTTCTTTTACGCTGCCGATCGATTCGTCGCCGAGCAAGACGCGATGAACGCCGCGACGATTCTGGTGGTGGATGATGAGCCGCAGATTCGCCGTGTGCTGCGTTCCACACTTACCACGGAGGGCTACACCATCGTTGAAGCGCGTGATGGCACGGAGGCGTTTGAGAAGGTTCGTGACGTTAAGCCTGATCTGATTCTCCTGGATATGAATATGCCCGGGTTGGACGGGTTGCAGACGTGCCGCGAGATTCGTAGCAGTTCGCAAGTTCCCATCATCATGCTCACGGTGCGGAGCGCGGAGAAAGATAAGATTCGGGCGCTGGATGCCGGTGCCGACGATTACGTGGTGAAGCCGTTTGGTATGCAGGAATTGCTGGCGCGTGTTCGCGCGTTGCTGCGACGAGCGGCGGAGGATAAGGATGCCGGTGCGCTGGTATCGAAAGAGCTGAATTTTGATTTTGAAAAGCGCGACATCATGGTGCGGGGAACGCAAATTCATTTGACGCCCAAGGAGTTCGCGGTGCTGAAGGAATTGGTAGTCGCGGATGGCCGGCCTATCTCACATCGCAGGTTGTTGCAGTCCGTGTGGGGACCTGAGTATGGCGAAGAGACGGAGTCGTTGCGCGTGGTGATCAACCAGCTTCGAAAAAAAATTGAACTCAATTCCGCCAAACCAAAATATATTCAGACAGAACCATGGGTGGGCTACCGCTTCAACGTACCGGCAGACGCGAAAGGACAAAATTTAAAAGAGTGAATTGTAATTCCGCAAGTAATGGAATTCCAGTTCACCACGACCCTTCCTTCCGGCCCCACCACCAAATTAGACCCACGGTTGCGGTGGTTTGATCTTTGCTGAAAACATTTTGTACATCGGTCAAGAAGGTTGGCTTATTGGAGAAATCGCGGCGCCATTCGTAGCGCATAAGGAATCCGCCTGCCAGGCTGTAGTCGAACGTCACGGTGTTTTCCTTTAGCGCTTGCGTAAGTCCACTGAAAAGTCTTCCACGGTCGGACAAATACTCGGCGCGAGAGCCTAGGGCGATTCTGGGACTGAATTGGTAGCGAACATAGGTAGCACCGCCTGCCACGTGAGAAGGAGCGGATGATTGGCCAGGCGCTTCGTTCTTCCACAAACGCTGAATAAAATAATCGCCTTCCAGAACGACGGACAATTTAGGCGTGGCCTGCCAGGTCACATAACTGTCAAAAATGTGCGTCCGCCCATTTGGGGCGGGGCGGATGGCAGCAAAGCTGAGTCCGGGTTGCACGGGAATCGGACTTATTGGCAGGACGACAGCTCGATCGGGATGTTCCTGTCCGAGATAGTAGTTCATCGTCCACACAACGTTTTTCGAAGGCTTAGCGGTGAAACCGAACAACTCGTCTTTGAATCCGTTGGTGGCTTCCACCTGATTGGTGCCGTTTACCACCCAATAGTTCAACGTAAGACGGTCGCTGATGGGGGCGCTCACGCGGACACCCATGTGGTAGAACGGCAGAAAATCAAACCAGTACGCACGGGAATAATTTATCTGGTCTTTGGAGTAGTTGCCTTCGATTCCGAGCGAACTTCCCCATTTACCGAAATCGACGGTTATGCCTTTGCCGACGGGAATTATGTATGTGCCGTAAGCCTGGAAAATGTTGCGATAGATCTGGGGCCGCGGTTCATTTGCGGGGTTACCTTGCAAGGTGTCAGTGGCCTGACCGAATTGCAAATCGAGACGTCCGCCCCACCGGCGGCCAGCGGCAGCATCGGGCGGATGGTCAATGACGACACTGGCCTGGTTGAGGCTGAACTCGTTGCTGAGGACGTCGTAGGCGCGTAGCAGATTTACGCGGCCGACGGGATTATTGAAGTTGTAGGCATAGTATCCATCGAGCGCGACATTGATGGTGGTGTCACGGAAGAAACCGAGCACCTTGCTGTCCTCTGGTTGCAAGACCGTCGGAGCTGTCTGAGGCGCTTCCTGTTTCGGAGCCGGCGGGATTACCGGCGCAGGTTGTGCGCTCGCGGTCACCGGAGTGGCTGCACTCGTAGAAGGAACAGACTGCATACGATTAACGATGGCCTTTAACTCAGACACTTCAGCTTCGAGGTTGCTGATGCGCGCTTGCATCTCTTGCGCACTTTCAGCGGTCAGGGGAGTTTGGGCAGGCAAAGCAGATTGTCCGCGCGCGAAAGGAGTGTATGCGCAGGCCGTGAGCAGGACCGCGCACGTTGTTAAGGCGCGACCGTTCCAGAATCCTTTCCAAATTTTCGCGACTCTTTCACGCTTGCCAGCAATCGCTTTTCGTTTGCGGTTCATAACCTCACCCTTCGAGTAACTGGATATCGAACACCCGAGTCTCCACGATATAGAGGATTGCCAAAAGGCATAAAAGTGCCAAGTGATTGTTTTAATCGGAGGAACGCAGTTTTTATGGAGCTAGCCTGAAGGGTGGCACGCCTCAACTAAAGAAGTCGCGAGGCTTGTAAGGGTTTCGTAATGTTTTTTACGATCAGCGGAGGCGCGTCTCGCAGATTCAGAGACAGAAATTAGAGATGGCGTTCGTGATGTTTTGGCTCTGCGAATCAGTCGGATCAGTCCGGAAAGTTGAGCCGCTTTTGCAGGGCAATGAAGCGAGGATTGGAGCGCAGCGGGTCAAGCTCCGGCTCGACCTTGAGAAAGACCAGGCCGTTCGAGTGATCCGCAAAAGCTTTTTCCATCCAGTCCATGGCTGTTTCGGTTTTGCCCAACGCGATGTACACCATCGCGACGTAAAAAGGCGAAACATACTGTTTCTTCGACTGCGCGGCGAGCTGCTGAAGTAATCGCAGCGCTTCCTCCTGATTCCCGGAGAGCGCGTCAGCATGTGCCAAGGCGGAGATCATCAATGGACTGTTATGGGAAAGTTCAACGGCCTTTTGCAGTTCGGCGCGGGCGAGATTGAATTCACCCTTTTGTTCGTAAGCCTGGCCAAGGATGAAATGCGCCCACTCGTAAGAGGGATCCAATTCCAAAGTATCGCGGAGCTGCTCAATGGAGCGGTCATACTGACGCGCCAGATATAAACGCCAGCCCCAGCTCGAATTAATGCTGATAGAAAGCGGATCGAGTTCGCGAGCTTTTTTTATTTGTTCGAGGCTTTCGTCAAAGCGGCCCATGGCGATGGAATAGAGGGAATATCGCTGATAGGCGGTTGCGTATCTGGGGTCCATCTGAATGGCGTGTTGGAAACCTTGCGCTGCGCCAGCCCAGTCCCAGTCATAGTTGAATTTCGCAGTGGCAAGAGAAGTTTCCGCTTCAGCGAGAGTGGGATCGATTTCCAGCGCGCGTGTGGCGGCGGCCTTAGCCTTGGGCGCAGCCTCGGCGGCGGGCAGGCTTCCGTAGATGGTCGCGCCGATGATTCCGTAACAATCGGCCAAACCGGCATAGGCCAATGCATATTGCGGGTCCCTGCGGGTGGCGTCCTCGAAATATCCGATGGCTTTTGTAAAGCCCTCGCTGGATCTTCTGTTCCAGTAATAGCGGCCCTTCAAATAATCCTCGTAAGCGGCGGGGCTGACGGAGGGATTTTTTGCCAGGCGTTGTTTATCCTCGGGACTGAGGTTGATGCGAATTTCGTCCACAATGGCGGAGGAAACTCGATTTTGCAGCGCGAGCACATCACCGATCTGACTTTCGTAGGTGTCGGCCCAGAGATGATGATCGGTGGAGACTTGAACGAGTTCGGCGGTGATACGCACGCGACTTCCTGCCTTTAATACCGTGCCCTCAACAACGGCATCCACTTTCAGTTCCCTGGCGATTTCAGAAAGAGGCTTGTGCGTTCCCTTGTACGCCATGGCCGTTGAGCGTGAGATGACTCGCAATGAACGAATTTTGGCGAGATTGGCGGTGAGTTCATCGGTCATCCCGGCGGCAAAATAATCTTGTTCCGTGTCGCCAGATAAATTCTCAAGGGGTAAGACGACCAGCGACATGTTGTGCGCGGGATTTATTTTTCCGGATTCCCAACCTCTCACGAAATGGACGGCCAGGCCGGAAAGGACCGCAAAGAGCAGTACCGCCGCGGACATCAGTGCGATGCGTTGCAAGGTTAGCCAGTTCCTGGCATTCGAGCGATTCACTGACTCGTGGTGATCGGCGGATAACTGCGCAGGAGCATCGGGAGTAGGTGAAAGGCTGGCAGGATTGACCTGTGGTTCGCCGCCGGGAATTAACTTTGGCACGGCGTGGATTTCTTCCACGGGCGCGATGAAGCGATAGCCGCGTCGAGGCAGTGTCTCGATAAATCGGGGTCTATCGGGAGAATCGCCGAGCGCTTCCCGCAAGCGCATTACGGCGTTATTCAGTCCGTGATCGAAGTCTACAAACGTATCGCCCGGCCACAGGCGTTCGCGAAGTTCATCGCGGGTGATTACCTCGCCGGGTTGCTCCAGAAGGATCGCGAGAATCTGAAAAGGCTGCTCCGCCAGTTTGAGGCGCAGACCATGCTTACGCAACTCGAACGCTTTGAGATCAATCTCAAACACGCCGCAGCGAACCATCTTGGAAGCATGGGAGATGTGCTGCATAGTCGGCCAAGCCGTGTCGGAGTATAACGCTCGGAAGCGTAGAGCGTCAAAAAAAGCTCGTGATTCCATCAGCTAAGTTACGGCTTTTCAGCGACAAAGCAGGGGATGCAGAAAGGGCATCGATAGGATGCATTACGGATTGTGCTTCTTCACAGAAATACGCAAAGTGTCGCCACTAAATCGCAGCCACTTGAAAGCGATTGGATACTCGCACACGAATAAACCGCATGGCTTTAGCGGTCAACGTTGACTCTGTGGTGTGCGACCGGGGGAGGGAATATGTCCTTACTATCAAAAATACAGCCGCGACTGCATTTGCTGCTAGCGGTTCTGCTGATCGCAAGCTTCCATACGGCTTGGGTGGCACCCGCCGCGGCGCAGGTATCTGGTGCCACGCTGTCCGGGTTGGTGACCGACGAGCAAGGTGGTCCGGTGGCGAGCGCCACTATCACCATCAAAAATGCCGGTACTGGCGTGGCGCGGGAAGTGACTTCCAACGCGGACGGCATTTATTCGGCGCCCAACCTATTGCCGGGCGAATACGAAGTAACCGTAACTGCGACAGGCTTTCAAACTTTGACGGAAAAAGGCATTACGCTCACGGTCGGCGGTGAGCAAGCCTTGAATCTGAAGATGAAGGTTGGCTCGCTCAGTCAAACTGTGGAAGTAAACGCCGCGATCCCCGACATTCAAACTACGTCATCGACGGTCAGTTCCACCGTGGATTCGACAACTGTGCGGGAATTGCCGTTGAACGGCCGCGATTGGACATCGCTGGCGGCGCTTGAGCCGGGCGTAAACAACATTCCGAACCAGGTGGGGACGGGATTCAGCGCCAATAAAGGAAACCGCGGATTCGGGAACCAG
>DATNKL010000046.1:0-2521 GCA_035603415.1 Candidatus Acidiferrales bacterium | reverse complement strand
CAGTGGGGCGCGCTCTCCTGCGGCTGCCATCCCAACTGCGGCGTCGGCACAGCGATGATGGTCAATAAGCATACGAAGGAATGGGCGCCCATATCCCGGTTCTTGAATGCCCCGCAGCTTGTAAAGGACGTGACGGACATCACGGATGCGGCGCGCAGCAAGAAATTTTCAACTTTCATGATGGCGCTGGCGCTGCTGAGAAATTACGACGCGTTCCAGGCGCCGCCAAGCTTGCGACTGAAAGATTTGTGGAAGAAATTCGACAAGACTTGGGCCGTCACAAAGAATTCGGAAACGAAATACGGCCGCACGAACCCGAATCGTACTTTCGAAGACGCGATGAAACGCCGCTCCGAGGATCCCTGGAACATGCTCTTCATCGCGGGCATGTGGTTCCAGGATCTTTTCAACTATGACTTCCGCCGCACCGAGATGTGCATCATCCCGTACGCCACGCAGCAAGGTGAAATCTCCTTCTGCGCGTACAACACCGGCGTGGGCTGGCGGAAGATCATCGAGAATATGTACAAGAACGCGACCGTCGCGCAGTGGTACAAGACGCACGGCAAGCACGACATTTTTGCCAAGGGCAAGAAGGTTGATCTCGACACGTACGAACACTCGCTGCGAATTGACGCAGAAGACGCCTCGCGCGTTCGTCACCTCGAGCACGACATCCCGCTCACAGCAGCGGAAGAAGACCGCGCTCGTCGCCGCAAGGCACACGAAGAAGCGGCCAAGGTCCGCCGTATTTATGAAGAGATGGTGCTGAAGAAGCCCCAGGAATCGGTCGTCCAGATCGGCTCAATCCAGCAAATCCAGATGGCGGTGCCGGGCGCAACGGTAAAACCAGTGCAGATTGCTCCGGCTAATGGCAACGGGACGGCAAAGGTGGCCAATACCGAAGCCGAAGCCGCCGTCGCCGGCGACTAACCTTCGAGTCACAATCCCGAAGTTTTCACCAACAGCCCCGGCCAAACCGGGGCTGTTTTTTTGTGCTGGCGGGCTGATTGCGGTGCCCTGCCTTAATGTTTGGAATATGTTGCAGCCGTCGATAAGTTATAGAATTAGGATATGCGTCTTTTGAGCGCGTTAGCTGTAGCGCTGCTTTGCTTTCTTCCGGCAATCCTTTGTTTAGTTTTTGTTTGCTTAGGATGGTTCGCCAAAAAGAGACCGGCGATCAAGGAATGGCGGCTTGCCACGTTTCGATGGGGACTGATCCTCGCGTCAGTGACTACTGCCTTGCTTCTTACCAGCTCGGTTCATCTACTCATTACCCTGGAGCCCGCTCAAGGGCTCTGGCTTTTTTCCAATCGTATCGCTATAGCATTGTGGTTCCTATGCCTTGGTGCCGCATTTGTCGGAAAAAGCTGGGGGCGCGCCTTATTGTTTGGTTGGTGGGTTCTGTTGTTCGTCGGAGTATTCGGTGCCGACTCAGCTACAATTCCTTAAATAGAAAGGAAATTATTGATGCCGATCTACGAATACGTTTGCGACGACTGCGGCGTCCATTACGAGCGCATCGTAATGAATCAGAAGCAGTCGATTACGTGTCCGAAGTGCGAAAGCACGAAGAAAACGATTCAGCTGTCCGTCTTTGCCGCGCCTGCCAATGGTAGCAAGGCGACCGGTGGCTCGTCCTCATCCGGTCCCTCATCCGGATCGGGCGGCGCATGTTGTGGCGGTGGTTGCGGCTGTCATTAAGGTTCAACTCGCGCGTTTTGGCCGCGCAGCTATTTCGCAGTGATTTTCACCGACGCCTGTGAATTTTCCCACTTCATCTGCAACGTGCAGCCTCCGCTGGCCTGTTCGAAATCGATCGTGAAGTTCTCCACCGGCGCAGGGGTCTTTGACACGGCCATATCAACGCGCGCTTGGTCGTTCGCTTCTCCAGAATATGCAGTGCCCCACTCGCCGGTCTTCTTGCTGATGATCAGCGTCCACTTGTCCGCATTCGGAATCACAAAAATCGTGTAGCTCCCCGTCGGCACCGCCGTTCCACCGACGTTCAAGTCAGCACTCGTCACGAAAGTCGTCGCCTCATTCGCACCCGCGCGCCAAACTTTTCCATATGGAACCAATTCGCCGAAAATCTTCCGTCCTTTCATGCGCGGACTGGAATAGTTAATAGTGATCGTCTTGCCATCGGCTAACTTGCACTCGGCCTTGGCTGGCGGGCTCGGCCGCGCGCTCTTGTCCTGCTGCGCGCCGCTCGATGCCGCAAAAATCATCAGACTCGTGAGCGCAATCGCACACATTGCGAAAATTCTCTTCATGTCGTCTCCTCGAAAAGGAAATTGAATAGGAAATAAATTTCCCAGTACCGCCCATCTCCACTGGATTCTGCTCCGCCCGCGTGCCGCGAGTCAAACCGCGAAACTCCTATCGCCTGTACTTTACCTCGCGTCCAACAGGCTCCGCACGACATCACATCAAGGTAGATCGGAAAGCTAGCGGTCAATTAAGGGAGGAAACATACATGACCATAACACCCGCAAAGATAGATTGGCAGTCACTTCCA
>DATNKL010000193.1:0-6804 GCA_035603415.1 Candidatus Acidiferrales bacterium | reverse complement strand
AGGAATTTAGATGCTGAGCCTACTTGCCTATACTATCATTATAGAAGCTACCGGTTGACAGCCGATCCGTTGGAAGTTTTTCATCCTTCGACGCTACAGCCACCCAAAAGTCGCTCCTCGAAGCGGATCGAGAGCTGTTCTCGCTCTTTGCAGGTGCAAGTCACAACACCAGGAAACACTATGCGGACCCCTGTTTGCTTTACCATTCACGTCAAGCTAACTGTAGAGGCATAGCTGGCGCTGGAAATGAAAGCATCGAAAATGAAATATTTGCGACGGGCAACTTTGCGCGTTAGGCGTCAGTTAACTACGAGCGTTAGTTGAATTGGCGACACTTGTAACGGTTTACCTGCAGCGTTAGTGGTGGTGGGCGTGATGACCAAAGTGGACGTTCCGCTCGGCGTCACGATCGAAGTTTTCTGGGCTGCAGGCGAAGTTGTCGATCCGCCTCCGCGGCCATCCGCGGTGAATAACAGAGGAATGAGAATCAGCATCGCCACCATGACATAAGCGATTTTCAACGGCGATGCATGAGTGGTTTCAGTGGTCGGTTTAGGACGGAAAAATACGGACCACCGAACCGACTTATATACACGACTGAAGATCTTGCGAAGAGAGGCCCAGGCGGTCTTGGAAACGTATAGAGCGATCTCTCCCGAAAAATCGTGAGCAGGGCTAGCTGGGCGTCCTGGGGGGGTGGCTGATGAACAAGCCATCGACGAGGCCGATGTGGGAGGTTGGGGCATTTACAGGATATTAATATTTGAGGCGTGGCAAATGCGGTATGCTCTGCAACTTATGGAAACCGCACGACTTGAGTTGCAACCAGGGCGGGATAACACAAACGGAGAAGCGGTCACGAGGCTGAACGGAAAGCTGAGTCTCGAGACGGTGAACTCCTTTATTCAAACCATGCGGAAAGAGCCGGCGCTGCATCTGGTGCTGGACATGAGCGGCGTTTCGTTCCTCGATTCATCGGGAGTCGGTGCGCTAGTTTCGTTATTTGTCACGCGTAAGCACGTGGGAAAAACGTTGGCGTTGGCGAGTTTGACGAAGCAAGGGATTGCCGTATTGCAAGTGTCCGGGCTTGTTAAATTGATCCCCACGCATCCTACGGTGGAAGCCGCGGTCAGCGCGCGCGAGAAAAGCTAGCTGGGCGTCCAAGTGGGATGGCTGGTGAACAAGCCATCGACGAGGCCGATGTGGTAACAGATAAATAGGCCGAAAGCCAAACTGACCAAGCCGGAAGCGGTGATCAGGCCGCGATTGAGCCACGCGAATTTGTATCCCGCGAAAGAAAAAGGGAGCGCAATGGCGGCGGTGATGAACATCATTCCGGCTATTGTTCCCACACCAAAAACCAGCAAATAAAGCACCGCCCATCGAGGGTCACGAATAGTGCTGAGAACCAGCAGGGCCACGGCGGCGGAGCCTGCCAGTCCGTGGATGATGCCCACAAACAGGGGACGCAAAGTATGGAAGATGCCCAGCCGCGCAAATGGGGCACGAAGGCGCGCGGGCGGGGCGACGCTTGCGCCGTGATGTTCTCCGGCAGGGCCGTGCGAATGCCAATGCAAATGCAGATGAGAATTGTGTTCGTGAAGATGCGCGTGGTCGCCAGTTACTTTGGGATGTGATGGCGAAAATTTCTGCGTAAGCCAGCGCATAGCGCCGGTCAGGTTCAACACGCCAAGCAGGATGAGCATCAAGCCGACGGAAAATTCCATGGTCAGGCCTACGCGAGCGGGGATGGCCATTCCGAACAGGATGATGGCTGCGCCTACAGCAACGATGGTGATGGTGTGGCCGCAGCCCCAGAGAATGCCGATGAGCGCGGCCTTCAAAATGGAGCGCTCGCGGCTAACGATGGTGGATACCGCGATCACATGATCGGGGTCGGTTGCGTGGCGCATGCCAAGCAGGAACCCGATAGTCAGAATGGCGAGGCCGCTGGTCATGATTTGCTTCGTGGGCTACTTATTTTGCCGGCGTCCAATCCTGTTTTTATCGCTTCTGGACGCGCCAGTATTTAAGCATAGCTTAGATCCCTAGGCGGAGAAAAACGGGCTACTGCTCGAGATGGTGGCCATCGCGGAGGATGCGCATGAGTTCGGCGGCGGCATGAGGAAGGCGCGCGCCGCGGCGGCCGACGAGGTAGACGTGGCGCGGGATGTTGAGCTGCTTCACTTTTACTTCTTTCATCCAGCCGTGTTCGATTTCCCATTGCACGCACATCCGCGGCACGATGGCTACGCCCATGCCCATTTGCACGAAGCGCTTGATGCTTTCGATGGTGGGCATCTCGATGGGCATGTTCAGCTCGGTGTGATTGCGGGCGAAAAGTTCGATGACGCGGCGGCGGAAGGGCGATTCGACGATGTGCGCGATGAACACTTCGCGGCCCAGGTCGGCGATGTCGACTTCGCGTTTGCGGGCCAGCGGATGCTTGGGAGGAACGACCAGGCTCAGCTCGTCTTTGAGAATTTCGGTGGCTTGCAATTGCGGATCGCGCGGGATGTAGGAGACCGCGCCGAGGTCGAGGCGATAGTTCAGGACTTCATGGGGAATGTCACGCGAGAACATGCGATGCACGCGGACCTGCACGCCAGGATGCTTTTCGCGGAAGATGGCCAGGGCCGGGAGCAGCGCGTGGATGGAGCTTTCGTTGACGCCCAGGGAGAGCTCACCGCGCTCCAGGCCTTCGAGCTCGGTGAGGCCTTTTTTGACTTCATCGCGCAGGTTGATGAGGCGCTCGGCGTAGTCCTTTAATAGCGTGCCGGCGTCGGTCATGCGCACCGGGCGGGAGCCGCGGACGAAGAGCGGCTGGCCGAGGCCGTCCTCGAGTTTGCGAATGGCCAGGCTGACGGCGGGTTGTGTGCGATAGAGGCGCTCGGCGGCACGCGAGAAGCTGCCTTCTTTAGCGACCGTGAGAAAAACTTGCAGTTCGCCCAGATCCACGTGAAACCCTCGGAAAGCAGTATAAGCCCTGATTATCAAAAGCAGAATAAAGATAAATTTGACTAGCGGCTGGCCAGGTGCGTTACTTAGGCATGGGATTGTCTATGGACGTAGTGCGTATATTCGATACCACGTTGCGCGATGGTGAGCAGTCGCCGGGATTCTCCATGAATACTGCGGAGAAAATCCGCATGGCGCACCAGTTGGCGACGTTGGGCGTGGACGTAATTGAGGCAGGATTCCCCATTTCGTCGCGAGGCGATCTGGAAGCAGTGCGCAAAGTGGCACAGGAAGTTCGCAGCGTGCCGATTGCGGCACTGGCGCGTGCGCGTAAAGACGACGTGAACGCCGCGATTGAGGCGCTGGAGCCCGCGGCTGCTCCCCGCCTACATATTTTTCTGGCTACTTCGGATTTACATCTGCGCGTGAAGCTGCACATGACGCGTGAGCAGGCGCTTGAAGCGATTGGCGCGATGGTCAAGCTAGGGCGGAACAGCGTTGCGGAAGTGGAATTTTCCGCGGAGGACGCGGGGCGCACGGACATCGACTTCCTGTGCGAGGTTTGCCACGTGGCGGTGGAAGCGGGCGCGACGGTTTTGAATTTGCCGGACACCGTTGGATACGCGGTGCCCGAAGAATATGGCGAGATGTTTCGCAAGGTGCGCGCATCGCTTGCCGATGTGGACGGCATTACGCTCAGCGCGCATTGCCACGATGATTTGGGCATGGCGGTGGCCAATTCGCTGGCGGCGGTGCGCGCTGGAGTGCGGCAGATCGAATGCACCGTCAATGGCATTGGCGAACGCGCGGGAAACGCGGCGCTGGAAGAAATCGCGGTGGCGCTAGCGGTGCGCAAGGAAAGTTTTGGGGTAACGACGAACATTCGCCTGGAACATTTGTTTCCGTCGAGCCGCATGCTGACAGAAATCACCGGCGCGCTGGTGGCGCCCAACAAAGCGGTGGTGGGCGCCAACGCCTTCGCGCATGAAGCGGGCATTCATCAGGATGGCATCATCAAAAATCCGCTGACGTACGAAATTATTTCGCCGGAAACGGTGGGCGTGCCGTCGCGGCTGATGGTGCTTGGGAAGCATTCGGGACGAAACGCTTTGCGCATGAGCTTGCGCGATTTAGGATATGAGCCAAGCGACGCGGAGTTGGGAGAAGTTTATCAGCGGGTGAATGCACTCGCGGACAAATCGAAGAACGTGCGGCCGCGCGACCTGGTGGCTATTGCGCATGAAGTGTTGCGGCGACGGCCTGCGGCGGTGGCCGCGGAAGCGTCCAGCGCGCTGTGAGGGATATCGACTTTGGCACTCCGCTTGGCACCACATGAGAAAGCAGCAGGACCGGAATTTTCGATGAAAAAGAACATCGTACTTTTACCGGGTGACGGCATTGGTCCGGAAGTAACCCGGGCGGCGGCAGCCGTGTTGCGCGAATGCGCGCACGAATTTTCGCACCAGTTCGAGATGCACGAATTTCCGATCGGCGGCGCAGCGATTGACGCGGTTGGGACGCCGCTGCCGGCGGAGACGTTGGATGCTTGCCGCAAAGCGGACGCAGTTTTCCTGGGTGCTGTGGGCGGAGCGAAATGGGATGCTCTTCCGGTGGGGAAGCGGCCCGAGAGCGGGCTGTTAGAATTGCGCAAAGGGATGGGCCTGTACGTCAACGTGCGGCCGGTTAAACTTCTGGAGCCGCTGCGGGGAATTTCGCCCTTGAAGCCAGAGCGCCTCGGCGATCTTGATATTGAAATCGTGCGTGAGTTGGCAGGAGGCATGTACTTCGGCGAACGCGGCAGCGCTACGGAAAAAGGCGAGGAGCGCGCGTGGGATACAGAGTCGTATTCGACGCGGGAAATCGAGCGCATCGCCACGTTTGCGTTTTCGCGCGCGGAGAGCCGTTCGCGGCGATTGTGCTCGGTAGACAAAGCCAATGTGCTCAGTAGCTCGCAACTGTGGCGGCGCACGGTCGCGGCCATGAGCACGGTGTATCGCTACGTGAAGCTCGAACATATGTATGTGGACAACGCCGCGATGCAGCTGACCCTGAAGCCGACGCAATTCGATGTGATTCTCAGCTCCAACATGTTTGGCGATATTTTGAGTGATGCTGCGGCTGCGCTGGTGGGTTCGATTGGGCTCGTGCCTTCCGCCAGCTTTGGATCCGGCGCGCCATTGTTTGAGCCGATTCATGGGTCGGCGCCTCAGTTGGTGGGCAAGGATGCCGCCAATCCTATTGGCTCGATTCTGAGCGCCACGATGATGCTCCGCGACGCGTTTGGGCTTTCGCTGGAAGCCGAGTGGGTTGAGCAGTCGCTGCTGCGCGTACTGGGCGGCGGCTATCGCACGGCTGACATCGCCGAGCCGGGCCAGCGCGCTATAGGCGGCTCCGTCTTCACGGAATTACTGCGTGAAGAAATGCTGCGCTCGCTGGAACACGCCGAACGCTACGGCTGGGGCGTATAGAAGAGATCGCTGGCTAACTTTCAAGCTACAGCTCCGACATAAAGAACCTTTCCCTAGGCACTCTCTGCGACGTCGAAAATGATGCGCCTCTATGACGGTGATCAACCACCAAAAAGACCAGCAACGCCTAGCCGCTCTGTACGCTTCCTTAAGTGAAACCGAACTCACACAATTGGACGAGGACCAAAAATCTCTCACTGAAGACGCGCTGCACGCACTTGAATCGGAGTTTTTGCGGCGAGGCTTGCCATTCGAAAGGCAAAATTTAGTGGCGATGGCTAACCAGGAAGATCCGAAACTCATAGCTCTGTGCCGTTTTAGGGATTTGCCGGAGGCCTTGGTGGCAAAAGGTCTGCTCGACTCCGCGAACATTGAGTGTTTTTTGTCCGATGAAAACACCGTGAGAATGGATTGGTTGTGGTCCAACGCGCTTGGCGGAGTCCGCCTGTGGGTCAGAGAAGACGACCTCTCGGAATCCTCCGCTTTGCTTGGTTACGATTTTTCGAACGAACCGGAATTTACGGACTCCACCGATAACAAATAGCCGTGGCTCAATCTAGTGCTTCGCCGCCGGTGTACTTGAGGATGTACAGACCACCGGTTTCGCGGTCGACGGCGTAAATCAGGCCGTGCTCATCCACGATGGCGTGATTGATGGCGATGGCGTGGGTGGGGTTGTTGAGTGGCGCTGCTGGAACGAAGTAGGCGACTTCTTCGATACGGGGAGGGGCGTTTGCGACTCCGGGGACATCCACGAGGCGAAACACGCGAACTCCGCCGTTGAAGAAAGTTGCCACCGTGGTGTTCTTTAATTTCACGGAGGTGGGGCTGGGGAAGTTGGGACTTAGATTGTGCGACCCGTAACGGCCACCGCGCCTACACAGTTCGGCGGCGTTGGGGGCGAATGGAGCTGTGCCGATGATCACGGGATTGGTTTCAGCGCGAATATCCACGAGCCAAACCAGCTTGGGCGCGTCGGCACAATTTTCCTGAACCGATTCATCAGAGATGAACGCGAGGCCACGGTCGAAGATTGGCTGGACGGTGTGAGTCCAGGCAGGGTACGGCGGCGAAAATTTGAGCCGGCTCACCAACTTGGGGGTGAAGTTGGTAGCGCGTCCAGCGCGCACATCCTCCAAGCCGGAAATATCCAGGATCATCTGGCCACCATCGATGTAGCCAATGTAAGCGCGGTCAGGCCGTTCCGGAAGCACTTCGATGGTGTGACTACGGTAGCCGTCATCGATCTTGTGACGTTCGGGGAGGCAGGTGGGCAGGCACACGTCGCCTTGTTGCGTGCCGGGGAGCCACCAGCGCGCAACTTCGCGGGGCTTCCGAGGATCGCGAAGGTCGGCGATGATGTAGAACTGATTGTCCT
>DATNKL010000097.1:0-34061 GCA_035603415.1 Candidatus Acidiferrales bacterium | reverse complement strand
CACCGGCACATTTTTCTCTTTGCAGTGCGCCAGGAACTTGTCCGCCCACGCCGCTTGCGCCGTCGCAGGCCCCCCCACGCGCAGCCTTGAACTCACCCGCTTTACCGCTCGCGCGGCGTGATCGTACAAATCGAAATACGTCGTATCCTTCGGATTCCCCACCCAGAAATCAAGATTCGGCTCATTCCATACTTCGAAATACCATTGCGCTACCTCTTCCTCGCCATACCGTTCCACAAGATGCCGGGTAAACGTTTCAACCAGCTGCTCCCATTTCTCCCAATCTTTCGGCGGCGCAACGTTTTGTTTGTACCAGAATGCATGCTTGGCATTAGGGTCGGACGCCAGCTTCTGCGGCATGAAGCTCAGCTCAATGAATGGCCGCACCTTATTTTCCAGCAATCCATCGTAAATCTGGTCCACATACGAGAAATTGTAGACCGGCTTTCCGTCTTTATCTTCGTCGTACAGCCCCACCTCATCGTGAAAAATGGCGTGGAAGCGAATAAATTCAAGGTCCGTGATTCGCTTGGTTTCCCGCAAATCGTGCCGGTAACTTTCGCGCAAGGAGAGCACGGCCCGCCCGGATCCAAACATTTTTTCCCAGAAGTGCGGCAAGGGATGCGACGGCGCCGCGGTGTCGATTTCCACGGTGATCGGCGTGTCCTGCGCGCCAACACGCGGCTGCCCCGATAACGCCAGTGTCGTTAGCCAAAAAACTGGCGCGAGGTACCGCGCACACAACCGAACTTTATCGCGATAAGAATTCATCAATGCTCCTGATTGGTTCGCAAAAACTTACTGTGTGGGACCGCGAGCGACTTAAACCATTTCATCATGGTAACTCGCTTAGAATATCGATTTTATAGCATAATTCCCCGTTATTTGCCCGCGGGGAACAGGTGATCTGTTTGGAACACCTTTCCCCAGTCCCGATTGCTTGACGCGTCGCGCGGACTTATGCTGTTTGCGACTCGTAAATCGAATCCACAACGCGCCGTTGCGGCGGCCTCAGCGGCTTGAATAGCGCTGACTAAGCCTAAGCCCCATGCTTAAACGCAGATTTTTGGTATCACTCACGACCAGCGATAACGATTATCAAATCGAGCAGGCACAGTCTGCCGAACAGGCCGCCAACAAACTCGGCGTAGAAGTCCAGATTATTTTTGCCGATAACGATGCCATCAGTCAAAGCACACAAGTCCTGAAAGCCATTCAATCGCCAGAAGCCGCGCGCCCCACCGGCATCATCTTTGAACCTGTTGGTGGCACAGCGTTACCGCAGGTCGCGCAGGCTGCGGTGAGCGCTGGAATTGGCTGGGCAGTTTTGAATCGGGACGCCTCCTACATCGCCGATCTTCGCAAGTCGGCCGTCGCGCCCGTCTTCGGCCTCACGTCCGACCACATGGAAATCGGCAGAATTCAGGGCCGTCAGTTCAAAACCTTATTGCCTCACGGTGGCTCGGTCCTTTATATCCAAGGCCCCTCAGAAAATTCCGCGGCCAAAGAGCGCACCTTGGGCATGCGCGAGACCAAGCCCGCAAATATTCAAATCACTGTGCTAAAGGCTCAATGGACCGAAGAAAGCTCCACTCGCTCGGTTCGCTCTTGGCTAAAACTCGGAACTTCTCTGCGCGCCCCCATCGACTTGATCGCTGCCCAAGATGATTCCATGGCCATGGGTGCTCGCAAGGCCTTTGAGGAATTGACCAACCAGCTGGACAAGGAGCGTTGGCTGGATTTGCCTTTTACCGGCTGCGACGGCCTGCCCAAGACCGGTCAATCCTGGGTGCGCAGCGGAATTTTAGCCGCCACGGTATTTGTTCCTCCCAACGCCGGTCAAGCCATCGAAATGCTCTTTCACGCTCGCGAATCAAAGAAGCCTGTTCCTGAACGCGTCCTCACCGTCCCCGTTTCTATCCCTGCCCTAAGTGAACTAAAGCCCCACACCCCTAGCTAGGCTATGCCTCGATTCGATATAGCCGAAGTTAACGCATTCTTTTTAGGGCTTGACCTGTTTTCGGTAGATACATACTCCAAACACTTTCCGAGAGCATCCAATGCGCCTCCTGTCTTTTGTCTGTTTGATTTCGCTCGCGATTGCGGTGCCAACCATTGTGCAAAAACCTGACCAGATCGCTTACCTTCATCTGAACCCGCCAAGCCCGGTATGGTCACTCAATACGAAGCAGCGCGGAGCAGCACTGGCTTTGGCACAAAAGACTCGGCGACAGGTGGTCCTTCTATGTCTGGCTATGTCTGGCGAATCGTTTTCGGCGACGCTATCAGCGCATAATTTCCGCTACCTGCACCTAGTGTGATTTGAATGTACCGTCAGTGTTCTGAGGTCCTAGCAGCGGGTTTTCATCGATTTCGTTCGCGAAAGTAGTTCTCGTCATAGCGGTTTGCGTTTTCAAATAGGGAATTGAATGAAAAGAAGGACGCAGGCGAGCTGGTAACTGCCGGTGCAGAATCGTGACGGAAGTATGCCCGAAGGAACGGAGCGTCTGTTGCTGAAAAACACCCCACAACGCGATTGAAGCAAGGATTCGATTTTGAAACGAATTGAAACGAAGTCCCCTTTTTTGGATGAAACCTTGATGTCGCCATCTCAATATTCAGCTTATGGCGGGGTTTTGATCGCATACGGCTTCAACGGCGGCGTAGCGGCTTCCGGCGTTTAACTGGCGCATGATGCGATGTATGTGATTCTTCACAGTGAATTCTGATAGCCGTAACGTTCCTGCGATTTCCTTATTGGTAAAACCGCGAGCGAGCAGCCCAAGAAGTTGCTGCTGTCTCGCGGTAAGGCCGACTTCCCTGCAGAGCCGCTGATTTAAAATCATCAACCCTCCGCGCGTGCTGCCGGCTACATACTGAAAGAGATGATGGCAGAGCTTGGGAGGACACACCGCTTCGCCAGCAGCCACTTTGGCGACCGCGGCGACCATGTCTTCGGCGCTGGCCTCGCCAAGTAGATAACCACTCACGCCGGAATGGACGGCTTGCAGAAATACCTCCGGATCATCTTCCATTCCGAATAAAACGGCTTTTCTGCCAATTGCCATGCGAAGCAGATCGGTTATGAAGTTGTTTCTGAATGCCGAAGCGGAAGCGCGATCGGCCACGAGAACATCGAAGTCCGAGGCGAGCGCTTGTTCAAACGCTTCCTCGCCATAACGATTGGCGCCGACCACGCGAAATGCCTTGTGATTGTTGAATACGTCGGCCAGGACTTCGCGCAACATACGATTTTCGATAAGAAGAAAGAGCGTGCTATGTGGCGTGGCGGTCTGGTGGCTGGGGCGTTTCATCGGCTACGTTGACTGATCCAGAGTTACACTGCCTACCAAAGCAAGGACAATACGTTGACACCGCATCACGGTCAATCCATGCGATGTCAAATTGATGTCATCTTTCTGTCCCGCTAAACAAGGCGAATACGGAGCGTCGCCACGAAATACCCTCAGGTTTACTGCCTCGCCGGGAAAGTCAGATTAAGCGGTAGGCAAACCTCACAGCTATCCCGCGTGCCAGTTCATTTTTCAGGGAGACGAATTAATTACAATTTGACACCTCGACACCTGAATTCCGCCGAAATTACTGGTGATTCAATTTCCGATGTCACGGCGATGTAAAGCAGAGACATCTTTCTGCTTGCAGCATTTGTGCAGCGCGCGAAGCGGTAGTCCGAATTAGTCCCTTCGCTATAGTGCGAATTAGCCCCCTGCAAAGTCCAAGTTGGGACCTTACTTCCCGGCGCAGCCGCATCGATACTTTGCCGTGAGGGCACTTCGATGGAGAAACCGAGGCGCATTCTGGTGGCCAACACGCCGAGACTGATGCGAGAAGCGGTGCTAAAGACGCTGGCCGACCAGCCGGATCTAGAGATCGTTGGCGAGGTAACTGATGAAGCCGAAATTCGATCGCGTATTCAGGCCACACTTCCGGACTTAGTCGTTATTGCGTTGGACGACTCGGAGGATCGACCTCTGATTTGCGACCTGCTGCTGCGCGAATTCCCCAGGTTGCGGATCATCGCGGTAGCTTCGCGAAGAGATCGCACCATTTCATATTGGGCCTCCGTCCACATCCATTCCAACGATGTCGAAACGTCACCGGCCGGCATTTTGAATGCGGTGCGGAACAGCGCTCCGACTTCCAGGAACCTAATGTGCTGATTACCGCTCCCGGACAAAAACAGCTGTCGAGCGGTGTGCTGGTGCGCGCGGTATTGATGGGACTGGCCGTGCTGACTTGCTTGCCTGGTTTGGCTGCGCAGCAAAGAAATTCTGCTTTAGACAATTCCGATGTCGCGCCTGCGGCAGCGAAGTCTAGTTCATTCGAACTCGCAAAAGAGAATTCGAGCCGTGTGGCGGCTTCAGCGCAACAGATCCGGCAAGTCTTGGTGAAGGATCCCGGCTTGCTAGTGGAATTAAAACAACGGGTTTCCGAGGAAGTTACCTCCCACGGACAAGTTGTTGACGATCAAGACCTGACAGACCAAGCGATTTTTGATCGATTAGACAGTGATGTGGTTTTTCGCTCGGAGGCTACGCGACTGCTGCAGCGGTACGGCCATCTTTTGCCTACCGTGAACCCGGAGTCAGAGTTGGGCAAACAGCAGGAACTGCTGCTGAAAGAGCGCGCACGGATGCTGGTGCAAATCGAAGCACAGGAAGATGCTCAAGCCACGCAGCGGCCAGCCGGAGATAAAGTTCAGCGCACGAATGAAGACGCGGAGGAATGCGATTCTCGCAGGGAAACAAATTGCGGCCAGTACACACGGGCCCGGGAGAAGCGCAATGATCGCGAGCAGGGTCCTCCGACAAATCGGAAGATCGGCACGCCAAATTCCCCGCTTCCTGATGAGTCCACGAGCGTGTCACCGCTGTTGCGTGCCGGCGCCATTCCTGGTCCGGTTGATACGGAAAGATTCGACAGTCCGAACGATTTGATGCGGCTATCCGCTTTGGCTAGTTCGCGAGAGCTTGGGTCTGCTCGATCCGCTTTAGGCATGGATCGGCCGACGGAAAATCTCAGTGCGACCATTGGCGGTCTAGATCTGCGTTCGCTTCGAGACACTGCCGCGCCCACAGGTCCATCCCGGCCAATTGAATCGAGCCCACGCATTGAGGATAAAAACCGCAGATATTTTCGGGGCGAGAACGAACGAATTAGTCCGCAGGACGCCATCCTACACACGCAGAACCCCTACCGGAATATACCTTCGCTCTATGACTTGTACGTGCAGGTCCCAGCGAAGGGGCGCGCGCCGGAGCGATTCGGAATCGATATCTTGAACGGAGGAATGCGCGAACCCGATGCAGTTCCCATGGACCTGCCCGTCGGGCCGGATTATGTGGTAGGGCCGGGAGATAGCCTTGCGATCGAACTATGGGGTGGGATTTCGCAGCGCATCTCGCGCACGGTGGACCGTGAGGGGCGCATCTCGCTTCCGGAGTCCGGACCACTGTTGGTGAGCGGCAGAACGCTCGGCGATGTTCAATTCACTGTGCAACAAGCGTTGCGTTCACAATTCCGCGATACCTCGGCCGATGTATCGCTTTCGCGTCTGCGCACGGTTCGAATCTATGTCGTCGGAGAAGTTGGCGAACCGGGGGCATACGACATCAGCTCACTGTCCACACCTCTCAACGCCATTGTCGCTGCGGGAGGAGTGAGCCAGCGCGGGTCGCTGCGTTTCCTGAAACATTTTCGCGGCAAAGAGCTCGTCGAAGTGGTGGATGCTTACGACTTGCTGCTGGGTGGAGTGGGGTTAGATCAGAAGCGGCTGGAAAATGGCGATTCTTTGCTGGTGCCGACAGCGGGACCACAAGTCACCGTTGAAGGCATGGTTCGTCGGCCAGCCATCTACGAACTGAAGGGCGAAACGACGCTGGAAGATGCGCTCGAACTTGCGGGCGGAGTGCTGCCGGCAGCAGCGCTGCAGCACGTAGAAGTGGAACGGTTAGTCGCTCATCAGAAGCGCACTATGCTGAGTCTAGATTTATCGCCGGAGGGGAATTCCGCTGCCTCAGCGGAAAAGCTCAGCAGCTTTCACGTGCGGGACGGCGATAGCATTCACATTTTTCCGATTGCGCCATACAACGATCAAGCCGTTTATCTGCAAGGGCACGTACTCCGGCCAGGGCGCTATTCCTATCGTGAAGGCATGAAATTCGGGGACCTGGTGAGCGCGTACTCCGATCTGCTCCCAGAGCCTGCGGGCAAGTACGCGGAAATCATTCGCTTGGAGCCGCCAGATTTTCGGCCGACTGTCGAAAGCTTTGAACTGACTGCGGCGCTAGCGAATCCTGACACAGCTCCAAAGCTCATGCCGCTCGACACCGTACGCATCTTCAGCAGGTTTGACTTCGAGCCGGCACCCGACGTGTGGGTGGGCGGTGAAGTGCGCAGTCCGGGGTTGTATTTGACTTCGGGGCAGGTGCGACTCCGCGACGCAGTTTTCCTTGCCGGGGGAGTAACCAGCGATGCTGATCTCGATTCGGCGCAACTGTTCCGCGCGTCGAAAGACGGCAAGTTAAGAATATTGAGTGTGAATTTGTCCGGCGCACTTTCCGGAGATGTTGCGAATAATTTGTTGCTGGAACCACACGATCGTGTACTGATCCATCGTAATTCCGCCAAGGTTGATCCGGCCACGGTATACGTGAAAGGCGAAGTTGCCAAGCCGGGGCGCTATCCGCTGACTTCCGACATGCGGGTTGGAGATTTGATCCGCGTTGCGGGCGGGTTGAAGAGAAGCGCGGATTCCCAGGATGCGATTTTGACGCATCAGGAACGAGATGAGACGCAGTCAGCATCCACGTCGATTAAGTCCATCGACCTGGCATCCGCCATGGGTGGAGTCTCATCCTCCAATCCAACCTTGAACAATGGCGATGTGCTCACCATCCGAAGAGCACCAGGGTGGGACAGCCTGGGCGCGAGCGTGACGATTCGAGGTGAAGTCGAGCATCCCGGTACTTACGGAATTCGGCCGGGCGATTCACTGGCAACAGTGCTGGCCAGCGCGGGAGGATTCACGAACGAAGCTTATCCTTATGGAGCGATATTGACGCGACGGGAAGTGCGCGATTTGGAGATGAAGTCACACGATGAACTCGTGGCACGCGTGCAATCGGAAGAGACACAACTGAAGACGTTGCCGGAAAACGACGCCGACCAGAAGAACGCCAAGCTCACGGCGATCGCACAAACGGAGACAACGCTCACGCAACTGCAAACAAATTTGCCGATCGGGCGGGTGGTCATCCACACTTCCCCGGATGGCAAAGAATTCGCAAAATCCGCGGCAAATACGCCGCTCCGCAACGGCGACACGATTGTAATTCCGAAAAAAGCCAACTATGTGCTCGTGAATGGACAGGTCTTCAACAGCACCGCCGTCGGGTACGTGGCGCAAAGAAGCGCGAAGTGGTACCTGGGACAGGCCGGTGGTTTCACGCAACTCGCAGACAAGAATGCGGTGTTTGTGATTCGCGCGAACGGATCCATCCTGGCAGCGAAAAACAACGGAAGTAGGTGGTCCGGGGATCCTCTGAGCTCAGTATTGTTGCCCGGAGACGCCGTCATCGTTCCTGAAAGAGCGCCGAACATCGGGACGCGGAACTGGTTGCCGCTGATACAGGCGGCGCAGGTTGCGACCTCAGTGGTGCTGGCGGTCGCATATTTGAAGCCATGAAAAAAGCTGTTCAGAGGCCATGAGAGGAATTTTCATCTTGCTTGGACTCATGCTCACGAATCTGAGTTGGAGCTCTGGGCTTGCTGCTACTCCGGTTCCTCAGGAAGAGACAGGCGAATCAGCCAATCGTGGAGGTTCCCCGGCGGTGAGCGATGCACGGCGGGCGAGCGAGATGGAATTCCACTTGCAGGACCGACAGATGTTTCTTAGGAAGTGGGATTCCGAATTCGAGAATCGCGGAGGACAGTTGCTGACTGACCAGAGAACAATCTGGACGAGCCCAGCGCGACTGCATTGGTCAGACGCCGACTGGCTGATTCCCGCTGGAGCCGTCGCGGCAGCGGCCTTCTTAACCGACGCAAACTTCAGTAGAAGTCTCAGTCAGAGGCCAGGAACGCTGGGGCGCTTCAACGATACTCGAACAGCGGGAGTGGCGGCGCTCGCAGCGGCTTCGGGTGGTTTGTATCTGGTGAGTTTTCGAACCAAGGACCCCCATCAGCGCGAAACTGCCTGGCTTGCTGGACAGGCAATTTTTGACAGCCTGGTTGTCACCCAAGGCGTGAAATTTATCATCGGTCGCGAGCGGCCGGACCAGGCAAATGGCCAAGGACATTTTTTTAGAGGTGGAAATTCTTTTCCTTCGGGTCATTCCGCCGCCGCGTGGGCGGCAGCCGGAATACTGGCGCATGAATATCCAGGGACAATGACGAAGCTGCTGGCGTACGGAGCGGCATCAACCGTCAGTATCGCCAGTGTGGGAGGCAAGCAGCATTTCCCTTCCGATGTGCTGATTGCCGGCGGGATTGGATGGCTAGTTTCCGAGTACGTTTATCGGGCACACCACGATCCACAACTAGGTGGTTCGGCCTGGAACTCTTTTGGCGAACTTCTCGGCGATTCTGAGGCGGGCGCGTTGGCGCATCCCGGCAGCACCTACGTTCCCGTGGACAGCTGGGTGTACGCCGCGTTTGACCGGCTCGCGGCGCTCGGCTATTTGAACTCCGCGTACCAGGGGACGCGACCGTGGTCGCGGGAGCGATGTGCGCAACTCCTGCAGGACGTTGAAGAATTTATCGGGCGGTCACACGACCGGAGAAATGTTCGCGATTCGCAGGCCATGGCGTTGCTCGCGGCTCTGCATCGCGAATTCGCGAAGGAAGAAAAAGGTTTAAGCGGCAATAACAAATCCGGTGAAGTGGAATCGGTTTACACAAGGATATTGAGCGCAAACGGCACGGTTCTCAGTGATGGCTACCATTTCGGTCAGACGTACGGCTATGACTTTGGGCGGCCGTTGCGGTCCGGAGCCAATTTCATCAGCGGAGCTTCGGCCAGCGCCACATACGAACATTTATTTTTTTATTTGAGTGGCGAGTACCAGCACGCGCCGGGAGGTCCGGGGCTTTCTGGTCCGGAAATACAATTTATCGCGGAGCGTGACAAAGTCGCTCCGCCATCGGGCGCGAATCTTGCGCAGATCAATCAATTTCAATTGCTCGACGCTTACGCGGGCATAAACGCTCGCGGTTGGCAATTTTCTTTTGGCAATCAAAGCCTTTCGTGGGGACCGGCAGTCGGCGGCTCGCTGCTCTTGAGCAACAATGCCGCTCCATTTCCGATGTTGCGGATCTCGTCGGACGATGGTTTTGAGATTCCTGGACTTTCGCGGGTTTTTGGAGCTTTCCATCTGGAACAATTTTATGGGCGCCTCGATGGGCATCCTGGCGAATCGCAACCCTGGATTTACGGGCAAAAAGTAAGTTTTAAACCGTTTCGCTCGCTCGAGGTTGCTTATGCACGGACCACGTTGATTGGTGGAAGCGGCCACCCGCTGACCGCCAATTCATTTTTCAAGAGCCTATTTGGCCGCGTAGACGCGGCGGTAAACAGTGTGCCCGGCGATTCCCGTACCGCTATCGAATGGACGTGGCGGCTGCCCAAGCTAGGGAATTGGGTTTCTTTCTACGGCGAGCTCGAAGATGACGACGATCAGATTCCTATTCAAAATCTGACCAAGAGTGTTCTGCGTCCGGGAATTTATTTACCGCGGCTGCCGAAACTAGCCAAGTGGGATGCGCATTTTGAGTGGACGACTTCCACGACGCCAGGGCGCGCCCCATTTCAAACTCACGGGCACCTGAACTATTGGAACCTCGATTACACCAGTGGATATACGAATAATGGCAACCTGCTGGGCAACACCGTCGGACGTGAGGGGGTCACGCTACAAGCCTGGACGCGTTGCTGGCTCTCGCCGCGACACACCATGGATTTCTCATGGAAGCAAAGCAGGGTGCTTTCTGATTACATACCGGGCGGCGGAAAATGGGAAGACTATCAAGCGGCATATTCCTGGACATCGCATTCCGGTGTGGTGGTGAAAAGCGTCTTGCAATTTGAACACATCTCCTCATTTCCGCTGCTGTTTTCCAGTTCGAGAAATAACGTGCTCGCCTCTCTCGAGTTCGGGTTCCTGCCGGCACTGGCGCGGCACAACACAAGTTCATCCAATCGACGCGATCTTGAAATCCTTCCCGATTTAGGGGGGTCGTCCAGATGAGTTCCGCTTTTCCAAAAATATCGACGGAACTGCTGCGTGAACTCGATGTCGATAATCTTCTAGAGCGGCGATTACGTGAGGACGCGGTGGAAACTCGCGTCCGAAGGATTGCCCGCGCAGGCAATCTTTGGACCCACAGAAAACTGTTAGGCAAATTTGCGGCGTGGGGCGGCGGAATCGCGCTGCTGATCGCATTTTTGATTCCGTCGCGATTTACATCCACTACTCAATTGATGCCGCCGGATCCACCGCAAGGGCAGGGCTTGGCTGCACTGGTGTCGTTGACGGGAAAAGTCGGAGGCAACCTGGGTTCGCTTGGTAGTGAACTGCTGGGCATGAAAACTTCGGCGGATCTATTTGCAGGTGTGCTGTTGAGCCGCACGGTGCAAGAGGACTTGATCAATAAATTCGATTTACGAAAAGTTTACCGGGAACGGCGCTGGGTGGATGCGCGGAAGGAATTAACGCGGCAAACAGATATCAACATTGATCGCAAGAGTGGGATTCTCACTATTCAAATTACGGATCGTGAGCCGCGACGTGCGCGAGCCATGGCGCAGGAGTATGTCGCACAGCTGAACAGCGTGGTCACGCAGCTGAATACTTCCTCGGCCCGTCGCGAGCGAGTGTTTCTTGAAGAGCGGCTTTCCGAAGTGAAAATGGAACTGGAAGCGGCCGAAAAAGATTTCAGCGAGTTCTCCAGCAAGAATCGCGCTCTGGACATCAAGGAGCAAGGCAAAGCGATGGTGGAAGCAGCCGCGTTGTTGGAGGGGCAATTGATTGCGGCGCAGACGGAACTGCAAGGGCTGCGCCAGATTTTCAGCGACAACAACGTGAGGGTTCGCTCGGTCCAGGCGCGGATTTACGAGCTAGAGCACCAGATCCAGAAGATGGGCGGCACGACGGACGTGGAGGAAAACGCGGACAGCGCACACAGTATGCTTTATCCCTCCATTCGAAAGCTGCCGCTTCTGGGTGTGACTTTCGCGGATCTATACCGCCGCACCAAAGTGCAAGAGACGGTTTTCGAAACGCTGACGCAACAATTCGAGCTGGCCAAAGTGCAAGAGGCCAAGGAAGTTCCCAGCGTAAAAGTTTTAGATCCAGCCGATGCTCCGGAGAAGAAAGTTTTTCCGCCGCGACTTTTGATATCGGTCGGCGGCGCTCTGCTGGCGTTGGGCCTCGGTGTGCTGTGGATTTTTTTAGCGGACGATTGGCAGCGCCTCGATCCGCAGGATACCGGCAAGCTCCTCGTGTTGGAGATAGTGCGCAGCGTGAAGCCACAGCTGGAGTTCGCTGCACAGCGTCGCGTGACACTCACGGAAAGCGTCAGGAAGTTGATGGCCCGCTTTGCGGGGAATATTTCGTCGGTGGAACCCAAACAATGAGGGGCCTCATTACTCTGCGGCGACGGTGCTCATGCAAAAACTGTCAAGCAATCTTGTCTACGTGATTGGTGGGGAAATGCTGCTGCGACTGGCCGGTTTTGCGGTGGCCGTTCTCGTGGGCCGTGTTTACGGCGCCGTCGTATTGGGTGTATACGCTGCTATCCTGGCGGTCGCTACGCTTGCGGAACGCTTGGCCGATAACGGCTTAGAAACTTCAGGCATCGCTATCGTCAGTGCACACCCAGAAAATCTGAATCGCATCGGAACATCGCTGTACATCAACAAGACGGTACTCTCCACCATGGCCATCGGAATTCTCGCAGGATTTGGCTGGATTAGTGGCATGTCGCGAGCTTCGTGGGTGATGGCCACCATTCTGACGCTGCGAACTTTTCTTTATTCCTACTGCAGGCTGAATAGCGGGTTACTGAAGGCGCTGGGTAGATCCCCGCAGATCGCCAAAATCCAATTTGTCCACTTCGTGATGCTGTGCGGAATCATTTCGTACGCCTTCACGAAGGTGAACAATCTGTCTTTCCTGCTGCTATGCCTGCTGGTGGCACAGCTGACGGAGTTTCTTCTGTCGCTCTTCATGCTGCGCCACTATGGTGCACGTGTCACGCAAGTTTCTTTGAGACTTTGCTGGGATCTGGCGAAGCGTTCTACTCCCATTGGACTTACCTATACGGTCTCCACACTGATGCTCCGAGCGGATGTGCTGGTTCTGTCGGTGCTCGCCAGCGCATCGGTGCTAGGCACATTTTCGGCTGCGGATACCGGGTTGATCATGGTTTACGTAATTGCGTGGCTGTTCAGCGGCGTGTTACTGGCGGATCTCGGCGCCGTGGCGGCAAACAAAGCGGAACTTGATTCGCATTTTCGAAAATGCATCAGCGTGATTCTTCGTTTTTGCCTTCCAGTCACAGTGGCGGCCACAGTCTTCGCGCCGAGTTTTATTCGACTTCTTTACGGGCGACAATTCAGTTCGGCGGGCGCGCCAGCCGCGATTGCGGCCCTGGCTATTCCTTTCATTCTCCTGAACGCAGCATTCCTAAGCCGGGCGGTTGCGCGCAATTCCGCCAGCACGTGTTTAGCGGTCTACAGCATGGGCGCAGTTTTCTCGTTGCTTCTCAATTTCCTTTTGGGCTGGCGTTACGGCGCTATGGGCATCGCGATCTCCATAGTGCTGCGGGAGATAGCCATGACAGTGGCGTTTCTCGGTTGGAAAGAGATTCCATGGAGCAATGCCACGGCAACGGAATCCGTCGACACGAATACCAATTTGGTTGAGTTGCTGAATGCGTGAAGAACGCGTTTTTGGCCGTCGGGTAACGCGATGAAGAAGGCGGTGACGACGCTAATGGTGGTCAGCTTAACGGGAAATATTTTCCCGGCAGTGAACGTGGTCGCCATCGGGAGCCTGGTAGTACTGTACTTGAGCTACCAAGGACGTGCTTCCAATGTTTTTGGCTCATATGGTCCTTTGCGGGCACGACAGTTTTTGCTGGCGGCTTATGTCTACTGGACGCTAAGTTATCTGGCTACCGGCGCACCGCTGGGGAATTTTTTTTCGTTTGAGTTTCTGCGCTTCGACGGAGCTTTACTGATCGCGTATGTGCCACTACTGCTGCTTGTGGACTTGCGACTCGATCCGACGTTCGTTCGGCGCTCGGTGCAACTGTTTCTCTCGATTTTGTCGCTGGTAGCGTTGCTTGGGCTTGCCGAGTTTGTCGATTCGACGCTTATCCCGTTAGGGTTTTCCCGGCTGCCCGAACCGCTGCAACTCATTCACAACGCTTCCCTGGCCACGGATATTTTTCATGGGTTTTTCAGAGCACATAATGCCGCGGGCGCGATCTACGCCATGGCTACGCTGGTGGCTTTCTCTCTGTTGGTGCTGAGTGGACGTCCGAGTTTGTTGAGCGCGCGCGCGGTTTGGCTGGCGTGCAGTTTCGTCGGAATGGTGCTGACCCAGTCACGCACCGCTTATGTGGCTTTCCTGATCACGCTGGTTTTGGTTTTTTTTCTGAACAGGGCTCACCGCCGGAACGCGCTCAAATTTGGAACGCTCATTCTGATACCGCTGCTCTATTTCCTGCTCGTGCAACCCGCCTTGAATCAGCGAACCGAGACAGTTTCGGATTTAGAAGATCCCAACGTCGTTTCGCGGCTGTTTTATTACCAGCGTGCACTGACCGATTTCAGCCAGAGTCCGATCGTTGGCACGGGTTTTGGGCGCTTCAACGACGATTTGAAGATCTATTCCGGCGTCCCTCATTTACTTTATTTTGCCACCTCCGGACTGATCGTGAACGATGACGCACACGCACACAATTCCTACCTGCATTTTTTGGCGGAAGGCGGCATCGCCGGAGCCGGGCTGATGATAACCGTGTGGATTTGCGTTTATCGCTGGGTCAGCAGACAAAAGAGAATTTTTGCCAGTGGAACGTTTGGGTACTGCCTGGCGAATGCGCTGCAGGCCTGCATCCTTCTGCAATTCCTGATGAGCATGACCGAACACATGATGGGCACGGCCATCAGTTCACTGGCTATTTTTACGTTGCTGGGCCTCTTTCTGAACCTGGTTGGCTGGAAATATCGCGCGGCATCGCTCATGGCAGTGCTGCATCCAGCTTTGGAGGCGGCGGCTTGAGTATTCTCTCTGATCGTCAAACGGCGCCGGGGCAGGCTTGGGATCGGTTTGCTGAAATGGATCCCTATACGTACATCTTAACGAGCCTGAAAAGGGCTGACCCCCAGGAGTTTTGGGAAAGCGGATACCGCACCGTTCGTGAAGAGTTGCTTCCAGTGTTGCGGACTTTCCGAGTTTCTCGAAACAGTTGTTTAGAACTTGGGTGTGGGTTGGGGCGACTGGTGTTCCCGCTTGCATCACACTTCCAGAAAATGATCGGTGTGGACATCTCCAGTGGGATGATTCAGCGAGCTTGCCGTTTCGCGAAATACAATCGCATCGATAACGTTGCTTTTTCAATAATCTCGGGACCGGAGAATCTTCTCCGGGCTGCGGAGACCCACCAGCAGAAGATTGATTTCATTTACTCACTCTTGGTTTTTCAGCACATACCGGATCTCGCGATGATCGATGGTTACCTGCAGGCAATCGGGATTCTGCTACACGAACAAGGCATCGCGTATGTTCAGTTCGACACCCGCCCAAAAACTATTCCTTATCACCTTAAGTGCAATTCTCCGGACTTCCTGTTGCCACGTTTTTGGCGCAGAGGTATCCGCCGCATTCGCCAGGCGCCGGCGGCCATCGAAAAGAGCATTCAGGCTGGAGGAATGGAAATTCTGCAGGAGATCACCCCAGGCAGTGCACATCACCGTTACGTACTGCGGAAAGCTTCACGTCCGTCGCCATTATGACTGTCTCGTTCCAGCACACATTGACGAATGCTTCGCCGATTGCGGGGCCGGAGGAAATTTCTGCGCTGCAGAATCTGCGCATTGCCATCGTGCACTACTGGTTTATCAATCGACGAGGGGGAGAACGAGTAGTTGAAACGATGGCTAACATGTTTCCTGAGGCCGATTTATTTTCGTTGTTGGTTGAGCGGGAGGAGTTGCAGCCATCGCTTCGGGAACGGGGCATCAAAACGTCATTCTTACAGAAGGTGCCGGGCAGCAAACGATGGCACCGTCACCTGCTGCCCCTTTACCCGTTGGCTCTAGAGCAATTCGACCTGAGCAAATACGATCTGGTGATCAGCTCAGAATCCGGCCCGGCCAAAGGCGTGCTCACGAGCGCGACGACGTGTCATGTGTGCTATTGCCACTCGCCAATGCGCTATTTGTGGGACTTCTACCACCGGTACAGAAATGGCCAAAGCATGGGCAAGCTGTCGCGTCCAGTTTTCTCACTGGCATCGCACTATCTGCGTTTGTGGGATGCGGCTACCGCGCACCGTGTCGATCATTTCGTAGCCAATTCGCGCACCGTGGCGGCACGCATTCGCAAGCACTATCAGCGGCAGGCTGCAGTGATATATCCACCGGTGCAGGTTCGGGCCGGATATCTGGCAAACCGAATCGATGATTATTACTTAACAGTCGGAGAACTCGTCGAGTACAAACGATTCGATCTGGCCATCGAAGCTTGCAACAAACTGGGTTTGCGTCTTCACGTGGTGGGCGCGGGTGAGCAGTATCGCAGGTTACGCAAATTGGCCGGCCCGTCCGTTGTTTTTTGCGGGGCGCTTTCCGACGAGGACCTTCGCGAGCAGTACGCGCACTGCCGGGCCCTATTGTTTCCGGGAGAAGAGGATTTCGGGATGGTTCCGGTGGAGGCCATGTCTTTTGGCCGGCCGGTCATCGCTTATGGTCGGGGCGGCGTGACGGAAACCGTCAATGGCTTTTATCCGGACAGCCCGGCGCCAGCGTTTATCTCATCGGGAATCTTCTTCCGCGAGCAGTCGCCCGAGTCGCTGAGCGTGGCGATTCAGGCGTGCGAGATCGTGCATGATCAATTTTCACCGCTGGCTATCCAGCGAAGCGCGGAGCGATTCGATGAAGCGCACTTCAGAGTAAATTTTGCGACGTTTCTGGCCGAGAAGGTCCGCAAATTTCGTCACGTTGGTTTCCAGTCATGATCGGCGGCCGGCTCAAGCGCGCACAATTCTTTCTGGCGCTATCGGTGTTCTCGGTGCCGCTGATTTCCTTTTCGATAGCCGCGTACCTGCGATTTGCCACGCACTTTCTGCCTCGCTATTCCACAGATGCAAATCCGCAAGCTTACTTCGCGTTGTTGTTGCTCACGACCATCCTGTGGGCAGTGAGCTCCGAACATTACGGGCTAACGGCAATCGAAAATCATCTGCAACCGACCAGCAGCATGTATCGCACGGTGCTGGCTTGTCTGAGCACTTACGCGGCGGTGTTGTCTGCAACGTTCTTTTACCGTCAAATTCCTTTTTCCAGGATATTCATCTGGATCAGCGCGCTTAACATCTTCAGTTTGGCGCTTCTGGTTCCCGCATTGTTCCGCAAGTTTTGGACTCGCAAGGCCTCTTTGGGAGCCTCAACTATTTCGTACCTGATTGTCGGCGCGGATGAATTTGCCGCCAGAGTCGCACAGACCTTATTGTCAAGCCGAGTGTCACCAAGCCAGGTGAAAGGGCATATCCGACTGCCTGGTCAAACCAGTGTGGTGCAGAACCAGGCAATCTTTGAATTGCAGGATGTGGAAAAAATATCCGTGGACAACGGATTTACGGATGTGATCGTGGCAATTCCTCCAGATCGACTGGCGGATTTACCCAAATTGCGAACCCGACTCGCGACGCTTTGCGTGCCGATGCGGCTAGTGCTGGACATAGGCGAAGGCGTCCTGATGGGTCACAGTTTGTTTAATTTAGGGAGTTTGCTGCTAGTTGATTTGCAGTCCACACCTGCCGAATCGACGCTTTATCTGGTGCTCAAACGAGCTTTCGATCTGGCGTTTTCCATTTCCGTGTTGCTGCTGGCTGCCCCCATTTTTCTCTTGGTTGCGTTGTTGGTACGCCTCAGTTCTCCCGGTCCGGTGATCTTTGTGCAGGATCGCGTGGGCTTAAGTGGCAATGTATTCCGGATGTACAAATTTCGCACCATGGTGGTTGCTTCGCCACAGGAAAGCGACACGCGTTGGACGGTGAAAGACGATCCTCGTTGTACCCGCGTAGGCAAATTTCTGCGACAAACTGGACTCGACGAGCTACCGCAGTTTTTCAATGTCCTCAAGGGAGAGATGAGCGTCGTGGGTCCTCGACCAGAACGTCCCGTTTTGGTGCAGCGGTTTATTCAGTCGGTGGGTAACTACAACACCCGTCACTACCTGAAAGTCGGCATAACTGGGTGGGCGCAGGTTAACGGGTGGCGCGGCGATACATCGATCGAAAAACGCGTGGAGTATGACCTGTATTACGTGCGGCACTGGACGCTGGCGTTTGACCTGTTCATTGTGTTTCTCACGCTGTTCCGGGGGTTCACCGACAAGAACGCATATTGAGCGCTTGGCGACAGTGTGTGCAACTGACCTACGCAGACAATCAGATCGTGCCAACTGGGCAGCCTTCGCGCCAACCACCGACAAAGACTTGGACGCCGTGATGGTAGAAGCCTACGAGAAAGAAAGGGGTGCTTCAATCCTGTTTAAGAAATGGGAGGAAGAGATAGAAAACGGGCCCTTCGCAAACGGCGCGCTAATCGGCTACTATCCTTGCAAATCGGAGCGCTGGATTCCGACGAATTTCTACGATATAGAAAGAGATATTCATGCGCCGAGTATTGCCCTGTCTTCTAGCTCTTGTTTTCATGCCAGGTCTGATTTGTTCGCAGAATGGCAATGACGAATCCAAGATCATCGCTCTCGAAAATCTCTGGAATCAAATGCAACTGCATCACGACGCTGGCGCTATGGAAACGATTCTGGATCCAGACTTCGTGCTCACCGATTACGACGGGGCGGTCCTTTCAAAATCCCAATTCCTCGCTTCCATCCGTGATGCGTCCGACCAACTAACCGTAGAGGTTTCAGAAGACATGAAGCTGCACCGCCACGGCGACACCGTCATTGTCACTGGTGCAACCCATGAAAAGGGAACCGCCAAAGGCAAGCACTACGAACACCGAGGGCGTTTCACGGACACGTGGATGCTAAGAAATGGCGAATGGATTTGTGTCGCCAGCCATCTGGGGCTGCTCTCTAAGTGACCGGGTCGGAGAGTTACACGCGTGGGCCAACGATAATTGAGAGTGCTTTCAACTAGTATTCTTCCCGAGCGAAACTCTCAGAAACTTTCATTGCTACAAACGTCTTCGTTCGCCAGTTGTGCTGGTCAACTCACGGACTGGCCGCACCTCGATGGTGCCTACGCGAGCGGGCGGGATTTGCGCGGCGACTTGGACAGCTTCGTTCAGGTCGACGGCGTCAATCAGATAGAAACCAGCCAGGAGTTCCTTTGTTTCGGCGAAAGGGCCGTCCCGGACGGACACTTTTCCGTTGCGGACGCGTACGACGGCAGCGGTATGAGCAGGCTGAAGAGCCTCGGAGGCCAGGCACTTGCCCCCGTCGCGGAGGGCCTGGTCGTACGCCATGCAGTCATCGTCGGTCATGGCCGCGATTTCCTTCTCTCCGCCGTAGACGAGGCATAGATATTTCATGGGGTCTCCTTCACCGCGGATGGTCTAGGTTCGATATTTCAATTCTTTCAACACTGCTATCGCTCGGGAGACTAAGCTGAATAGAAGACGCTCAGTGCCACGAAACGTTTCTGGTTATTCTCTTGATCCAGGATACCGTCGATCACCGATTCGAGAAATCGTCGTATTCGGAATTGCCGACAATTTTCCAAGGTTTCCGGTCATCGGCGGACTAGTCCGCTATTGGACGCTCTGCGCACAAAATTGTTGTGAATTTTGGTCGGCGTGTTTCACCGTTTCACGGTTTACTTGGTGGCGCGGTCTTTTGAGGCGTCGGCCATGATTTTTTCTATCTGGTCGGGATCGCGCGGTAAACGTTCGCTGAGAAGTTTGTAGCCGTCCGCGGTGATGAGCACGTCGTCTTCGATGCGCACGCCGAGATTTTCTTCGGGGATGTAAATGCCGGGTTCCATGGTCACCACCATGCCAGGTTGCAATGGCTGGCAATAATCGCCAGGATCGTGCACGTAGAGACCGATGTCGTGGCCGAGGCCGTGAAGGTAATACTGGCCGAGCGGTTTGCCGTGGAGATCTTTGCCGTGCGAGTTGATGTAATCGTAAGAAACTCTGTACGCGCTGTGGCCGCCTTTTTTGCAGAGATCGACGCCAGGCTTCAGCATGGCCATGGCCGCATTTTGCGCGCCCAGCACGATGTCGTAAATCTCGCGCTGGCGCGCGGTGAATCTTCCGTTGGCGGGCAAAGTGCGCGTGATGTCCGCGGCATAACCAGAATATTGCGCGCCCACATCTAGGACCACGATATCGCCGTCCTCGATTTTTCGTGAAAGCTGGTCGTAGTGCAGGACCACGGAGTTGGGCCCGGCGCCCACGATGGGCGCGTAGGCTTCCGCTTCGGAGCCGCCCATCTCGTGTATTTCGACCATTTTTGCGCCGACTTGATACTCGTAAAGTCCCGGCCGCATCATTTTCATGGCTTCCAGTTGCGCGTCCAGGGAAAGCTCGATGGCCTTTTTTAGAAAGGCGACTTCGCCCGGCGATTTGATTTCGCGCAAAGCATAAATATTTTGGCGAATATCTTTCAGCTTGGCCTGCGGCACGGCCAGTTGGAGCCAGTCGACTACGTTTTTTTCGTGCGGGTAGCCGCCCAGTTCTTTTTCATAGGGGAGAATGGTGTAAATGGCCGGGAAATTCTTGGCGAGCTTCTCAACCTCGGCGCGCATTTCTGGGAAAGGTTTTACGCTGGCGAATCCGGTTCGCGCGGTGATATCCGGGTCAGTGGGCGACATGCGCACGCCATTCCATTTTTCTTTGGCGGGATCTTTGGGAGGCAAGAAAAGAATTTCGTGCTGGCCGGAGGAAGCGTCGTCGTGCGATCCGTTGTCGTGCTTCGGAGCGGGGAAAATAATCAGACCGGCGCCTTCTTCGTTATGGCCGGTGAGATAGTAAAAATTATCTTCCTGCGCGAAGATGTACGACTGCGAATATTCTTCACGCCCGGTAAAGCCCCACAGAACGATGGGAGAGTCGGCTTGCGCGGCAAGTTGCGCGCGGCGCCCGGCATAAATTATGTTGGGCTCGCGTTCACGGCGTTGTTGCGCGCTTAATTGCGGGGCATTCAGAGCGGCGGCGAAACATAGTGCAGCCATCGCTGCGAAAAGCAGAAACCAAGAACGCCAATTATTGCCGCGACCTCGCAATGGAGCCGAAGCTGAAGCTGCTGCGCACGGGTCTTGCATGTGGCTAGACGCATGACGATTCACGGACTCTCCTTGGATAATCACCACTGCGATACGGCCCGGGGCAAGCGGGATGTTTCCCAAAAGCAGTTTTAAGCCAAACGCCAGAGCGCCATCGATAAAGTTCAACGCAGATATCAGATGCGCGCTCCTGTTGCGGCGATTGTAGCTGAATTATTCTCGGCAACCAAAATGGCTGACCTGCATGACGGCACGGTTGCTTCTGGTTTCTGCCGAGGCGGCGGTCATCGACGGAAGGTTTCCGGCAGCGTGATACGCTGGTAAAAGATAACGGTAAAGCGATTTTTGATCGGGGATTATGCGATTGCCTAGGGGATTCTTTGTATTTCTCACTCTCTTCCAAACAATTTTAATAGTGGTTCATGGATTTCTTTTTCTCACCTGGGTTTATTTTTGGGCATCCCATGTTCAAGGAGAGGCCTTAGCTTATGATTTCAGTCCGTTCAGTAATTGGCGTTTGCTGATTACGCTAGGCATTTTGTCGGTCAGCTTTCTGGCTATATCCATAATCGGTTTCCGGCTAACAAATGTTGCTTTGCGAATTGTGTACCGCATTACCGCGGTGTGGCTGGGATTCGTGAACTACGCATTCTTCTCGAGTGTGCTGTGCTGGTTAATTTATTTGGGCTTGCGGTTAGGCGGAGCAAGGATCGAGCGCCACTCTTTCGCTCTGAGTTTTCTGGGGCTGGCCGTCGCGGTGACCGCCTACGGAGTGATCAATAGCGAATGGACGCGCGTCAGACGCATACGCGTGAAACTCGCGAAACTGCCGGAGTCCTGGCGCGGGCGTACGGCCCTGTTAGTAAGCGACGTGCACCTGGGAAATTATCGCGCGTTTGGATTCGTACGGCGCGTTGTAAAGATGGTCCTCCGGCTGAATCCAGACGTGGTGTTCATCGCGGGCGATTTGTACGACGGCACGCCTGCGGACCTGGCGTGGCTGGCCGAACCTTTGCGAATGTTGAAGCCGCCGCTGGGCGCGTTTTTTGTGGAAGGCAATCATGAAGAGTTTTCCGATCACACCAAATATTTGAAAGCCGTGGCCGCTACCGGCGTGCGTGTCCTGGACAATGAAAAGGTAATTGTGGATGGCCTGCAGATTATCGGCGTCAACTATCGAGACGCCACGCACGGCGAACATTTCCGCAAAACGCTGCGAAGAACGGGATTCGATCGCGGGCAAGCCACCATTTTGCTAACCCACGCGCCCGATCGTGTTCAGGTTTCCACTGAAGAGGGAATCTCGTTGCAACTTTCGGGGCACACGCATCACGGGCAATTCTGGCCGTGGACACTGGTGGCCGAGAGAATGTACGGCAAATTCGTTTACGGGCTGCATCGGCTGGGCGAAACGCAAGTGTACACTTCGACTGGCGCAGGCACTTGGGGTCCGCCATTGCGAGTGGGAAGCAGCCCGGAAATCGTGGCTATCGAATTTGTTTAAAAAATAAATTAAGGGCTCCCGTCGCGTAGATAGCCTCCTGCCGGTTTCAATTGACGCGGAAATTCAGAAAAGTTAACCTCTACGGTACATAACTGTGAGGTTAGCATGGAGAATACTTCCAGTAAGCCGATGTTTTCAAGGGTGGACTTTTTCCGGGTGGGTATATTTTCTCGCGAACCCTGTGTGGGTTTGGCCCTTTCTGATATTGTTCAGCGCTAAAGTGCGCGAAATACTGGTGCAATACATTGGCGACGTGGCGATTTACATCAGGCCCAACAAGCTGGATCGGTTCGATGAGGTGCGAAGTGAAATTAAGGAGGCAGCGCGTTCCGTGGCGTCGGCGCTGTTCACTTCGTATGAATTGAAGGCCGAGGCGGGCGCACCAGATAAATTCCAATACGACAAAATCGCGTTGGTGGGTCATTCGCTCGGGTCGGTAATTGCTTATGACACGTTGAACCGTCTGATGCTGGATGACTGGCTGTGTAAGGGCGCCTTGAAAGTTGCTGAGCGCATCGCGACGATGGTGACGTTCGGCTCCCCACTGAACAAGACGGCTTTTTTGTTCACGATCCAGGGAAAAGATGCTTTGCACATTCGCGAACGGCTGGCTTGCACGGTGCAGCCGTTAATTATGAGTTACCCAAAATTTAGAAAATTTAAATGGATCAATGTGTTTTCGCGCAACGATATCGTTCCGGGGCACCTGAAATTTTATGACCTGCCTGGTTATCAAGACGATCCGGTCCCCGCTATAGCGGTACAGAATATTAAAGATAGAGAGGCGGCGGTGCCGCTCGTGGCTCACGTGGCGTATTGGAAAAACAAAACGGTGTGGAGGGCATTATTGTTGAGAATCGCGCCTGGAACGATTGTTCCGACTCCCGACTTAGCGCATTTGGTGGACAAGGCCGCAGAAGAAGCTACGGTTTAGAAGCCGGGAGCGCCCGAGGCCGCGGGGCGCATTTCCGGGGTTTCCACTTCGAAGCGAAGATTCGCCAAGTAGGTTTGTCCTAGCGACATGAAACCGGTGTACAGGTAGCCCCATACAAAGAGCAGCAGGAACGGCACGGTTGCGTAATTTTCATTCAGCACAGCATAAACAACGGTGAGCGCGAAGTACACACCCAGGAATATTTCCGCGTAAGGCATCCATCCGGCTTTGTTTTTGTAGGATTTCTTGGCGTAGGAACCTTGTTTTCCGGCAATGTTGTATTTGGCCGTGCGTGCAAATTCACTTTTCTTCCCGGTGATGGCTTCGATCACCGCTTGCGCGTTGCGAACGGAAATACCAATGCCGGTGGCCATCACAAAAGGCATATAGAGAAAAGTGCGGTACCAGGATTTGGGGTGCAGCTCTTTTTGCGCCACCAGATAAAAACTGGAAATGGAACACGTGGACGCCAGAAACAGCGGAAGGTCAATCACCAGCATCTGAACCCAGCCCTGGTAGAAACGCACAATCATGGCCGGCAGCAGCATGGTGGAGAGCAACACCATCAGCGGGTAGCTGATGTTGGCGGTGAGATGGAAGAAAGCTTCGGACTTTACATGCCACGGGACCTTTGATTTGAACACTTTGGGGAGGATTTTCTTGGCGGTTTGCATCAAGCCCTTGGCCCAGCGCGCTTGCTGGGCCTTGAAGCCGTTCATGTCCACGGGAAGCTCGGAAGCGCACTCGATGTGCGGAAGATATAGAAATTTCCAACCTACGAGTTGTGCGCGATAAGAAAGGTCGGTGTCTTCGGTGAGGGTATCATGTTGCCAGCCGCCGGCCTGCTCAATTGCTTTTCGCCGCCACACTCCGGCGGTGCCATTAAAATTAAAAAACGTGCCGCGGCGCGAACGCGCGCCATGCTCCACAACAAAGTGGCCATCGAGCAAAATGGTTTCCACCTGGGTGAGCAGCGAGTAGTCGGTATTGAGATACGTCCAGCGCGTCTGCACCATGCCGATTCCGGCGCCGCCGCTGGGATTCATGAAATACGGAATGGTTAATTGCAAAAAATCGGGAGACGGAACGAAGTCGGCATCAAAAATCGCCACAAATTGGCCCTTGGAACTTTTCAAGCCATTTTCCAGCGCTCCTGCTTTGTAACCCTGGCGATTGTTGCGATGAACATAGGTTATGGGCATGCCCTGAGCGGCGAAACGGTCGACACAGTTGCGTGCGACTTCCTGCGTTTCATCGGTGGAATCGTCCAGAACTTGCACATCGAGAAGCTCTGGCGGGTAATCGAACCGCGAGATGGCCTCGACGAGGCGCTCGATCACGTAGCGCTCGTTGTAAATGGGCAGTTGAATGGTGACGCGCGGCCACTCCGTAACCGGCGGCGGCTGGGCTGGGACATTTTTACGGTACGCGTAATAGTCGGACACCAGCCAATAGCGGTGCAGCCCGTACAGCGCCAGAATAAAAAGCACGATGAAGTACGGAATCATCATGGCCAGGTCGAAGCCATTGGCGTGGTATACGCCCGAAAAGGTGCGATCGGTGATTTTGTGCCAGTAATGGCCGAGAGAACTTTGCGCGGCCAACAGCGGTACGAACGATGGAGTCAGCACGATAGTCTGTACGCCGATCCACACTTTAACCCCTGCGCACCGGCGAGCATGATTATAGTGCAAAACGAAGCCAGAACCTGTATCGTCCGCGAGAAAAAATAATGTAGATATTTGATTTCTGGATTGTAGCTTGGAACCTTAGGACTCGAAAAGGGCTGGGATTCTTATTAGCATCTCGTAATTAGCCGAGGCGACTGGAGCGCCGAGGCTCAAGGACTACCGATGTGGGGAAAAACGCCGTTTTGGATCTTGGACAACTGTGTCATAGAGGTGAGGAATTTGGGGACGGCTCGCGATTGGTATAAGAAAACGCTTGGATTGCGCGAGGCATTAGGCGAGCGAGAAGGCGATTCCGGCCGCCCCTTCGTGGATCTGCGTGTTTCTAACGATGACACGTCCCTTACGCTGGTCGAACGAGAGGCGGCCGCATCCACGCAAAGCGAACATGTAATTTTCTTCGCGAAAAACCTGGAGAAGACCCGTCAGTGGCTGATGGAACGAGGAGTCACTGTCGAGGTGGCGACTAGCGATTCGGGAGGAAACCGTTTTTTTCGGTTTCAGGATTTGGAAGGGAATGCGATCGAGGTGGGCGTCGAACCAGGGTAGGCAATTTTGGGTTAAATCGAGTTTTTCGGTAACGGGTTTTGGGTTCGAACGTCCCTAAGATTAGGATGGACAGAGCCGCATGCGTTCGAGCGTTACCGGCCAAAGTTGATGATGAGGAGGCGCCCATGACAAATCAGAGAATGAGGCGACGAGATTTTATTCGGTCTGCAGGATATGGACTTGGCGCGGCGTGGCTGGGCGGAGATGCGTTAGCGCGCGCGATGCCAGCATGGTCGGCGTTTATGAGTACGCCGTTGCCGCGGAAATTCTCGGCTACGGATACGGTGACGCTGGGTAACACCGAGATTAAAACCAGCAGGCTGGCGATGGGCACCGGGACCGTGGGATCTGGGCACCACTCCAATCAAACCGCTCTGGGAGTCGCGGGACTTTCTGTGCTGCTGCTGAACGGCTACGAACAGGGGCTGCGATTTTTTGATGCGGCGGATTCTTACGGGAGCCATCCGCATGTGGCGGAAGCGTTGAAGCATGTGCCGCGCGATAAGGTCACGGTGCTTACGAAGACGTGGGCGAGAGATGCAGCCTCGGCGCGCGCGGATCTGGATCGTTTTCGCAAAGAATTGGGCACGGAGTATCTTGATGTTTGCCTGATGCACTGCGTTACGGAGCCCGACTGGACGGAGCGCTACCGGGGCGTCATGGATGTGTTTTCCGAGGCCAAGCAGAAAGGCATTATTCGCAGCCACGGATGCTCGTGTCACAGCATCGAGGCGCTGCGCGCGGCGGCGAAGTCCCCGTGGGTGGAAATCGATTTGGTACGCATCAATCCGATTGGGTCGCACATGGACGCCGAGCCTGACACCGTCGTCAGCGTATTGCGCGAGATGCGCGCTGCGGGGAAAGGCATTGTAGGGATGAAAATTCTAGGGCAAGGAGATTTGAGCGGGCGCCAGGATGAAGCGTTGAAGTATGCGTTATCGCTGGGGCTGCTGGATGCGTTTACGATCGGCGCGGAAAGTAAGAAGGAACAGGAAGATTTGGTTCGCCGAATTGGCGCGGCGGCGTGACAAAAAATTATCGAGCTAGTAAGAATAGCTGTTGCTAAAATCCGCGGGATTATGCTCCTCTGGGCACGCGTCCCGCTCAGAGTTGCAAAGGCAAGAAAAATCATGATACGACAGCATCGTCGCGGTGCGCGTAATAACTCTCTCACCGCGCACTTTCAGTATCGGCGCTGAGATTGGAAATCGTAGTACCTCGCCCTTTGTTATTTCTCGCGGTTCAAAAAACGTTTAATGGGAGAATCATAGTCACGGAACACGAGGGTCTTTCGGACTACCTGGCGAGTTATTGGATGAAAATAGATTGCGTATTCTCGCCAAAAATTAGAGAACTCGATTTTGGAGCTGACAGACTGCAGGTTTTCGGGAATCGCGCCGGTGACGCGATTTTTCTGGAGAACGTTAATAGCATCTTCCTGAGACATACTCAAAGTTACTTGCCGGAACGGCTCTATTCGGGACATATAGTCACTTACGTCAAATACGAAAAAGGGAACGCTAAATGCCACGCCGAGGGCTAGGCCGCTGATCAAGATTAGACTGATGGCCTTGCGAGGGCTGTTCGTTCCGCTTTGTATCATGGCGACAAAGGCCCCTATCTCTGTATAGGAATATCTTCGCGTACATACGTGCGTTTTACCCGCAAGGTAGTCGGGTCCATCTCAACGTGGCAGGTAGCGCCAGTTCGGGAGAAATATATCTCTTGACCAGAGAACCCCCTCATCGTATGGGTCAGTATGTTTGCTCGTTATTGCGAGAACCTGCTGAAGATTCATCCCAGGCCGGATTTGGGCGCATTCTTCTTTCGGAGAAGGACTGCGAACGGAGTAGAAGAGATAGGGACCCCGATAAACGATAATATTGGTCCCAGCTATCGCCAGCATAATCCAAATCAAAATTGCGACGACGAGGAGAGTGGTCGCGATCGTTTTACTTGGCCAATTCATGGCTATTGTGCGAGTTTCCTTGAAATTTGCCTCGGCGGTGTCGATCTGATCTTTCGTCAGCTGATTTGCGCCAGCGCTGACACAAGATAAAACCCTATCCTGTCTAAGACGGAGTGATATCACACATAAGATCTTAGCGGCCGACGCCGCGGCAGGGCAGCACTCTGGAATTACTGCAATAGGTAAGCCTGGTTTTGTGTGGGTTCGCGGCGCACCGCATGCACTTGTTTTGTTGTCTCAAGTCGTGCGGGCGTGAAGCGCTGAACACGGTGAATTTATGGATGGGCTCCGACGCCCCCGCCCCTCCTGAGCAGCATTTTTCGGCGGGCCGAGCCGATTAGGGGATCAGCACGATTTTTCCCGCTGAGCCGGGCTCGAGAATTTCTTTGTGTGCGCGCGCCGCTTCCGCGAGCGGGAGTTCTTTGGCCACCACTGGGCGAAGAATGCCGTTGGAGAGTCCGGCGCTCAGCCCGGCATAAATTTCCTTAGTTTCCTGCGCGGTAAGAGCCCAAAGGGTAAAAGCGCGAATGGACCCGCGTCTAAGCATAAGATCGCGAGGGTTAATGGTAATTTCGCCGCGATTGCCGATTACGATTACTCGGCCATTGGTAGCCAATAGCTTCAGGTCCTTCGCCAGATTCACGTTGGCAAGCATTTCCAGAATGATGTCGAGACCTTTCTCGCCGGTGGCTTTCAGGATTTCGTCCTCATAACCCGCCTTGGTGTGATTGAAAGCGTGGTTTGCGCCTTCACGTTTGACGAGCTCCAGACCCGGCTCTGTGCCGGCTGTTCCGAAAATGTCGAGACCCATGGCGCGTGCGATTTGCAGCGCGGCGGTGCCGACGCCTCCACTTGCGCCGTGAATGAGAAGTGTTTCGCTGGCGCGGGCTTGGGCGACATGGTAAAGCGCGTGATACGCGGTGGCATAGGGCACCCATATTCCGGCACCTTGCGCGAATTCGATGTCGTCCGGCAGCAACTGGACCTGGTCTTCCAGCGCGAGAGCGTATTCGGCGTACGCACCGGACAAGGTGCGCGCGGTGTAAACGCGGTCTCCGGGTTTTAGCTTGGTGACGCCGGGGCCCACAGATTCGATTACTCCTGCGGCGTCCGAACCAGGTGTGTAGGGCAGTGGCGGCTTGATGGCGTAAGTTCCCGCGCGCATGTTGGTGTCGTATGGATTGACGCCGACAGCGCGCACGTGCACGAGCACTTGTCCGGCGGTGGGAGTGGGCGTCGGGACTTCTTCCAGCTTTAAAACTTCCGGGCCACCAAATTGACTGACGCGAATCGCCCGCATATGAAGCCTCCAATAATGCTAAATATAAATTTTGATTAGAAATGTTCGTCGACGGTTACCGTGACCCCGTCTTTTTTATCGAGCAATCCGGATTCGCGAGCCCACGCAGTAGTCTGCCAATTGTCTTTGCCTTTTTTCTGCGGTATCCAAGGCGGCAAAGTCTGGCTGAGATATATGGCCAGCGAATAAATGAAGGGTTCATACATGGTGCGCAGCTTGAGGAGTTGCCGATCCGCTTCTTCACCGTCGTGAAGCTTCATGCCTTGCGCAGCGAGCGTGTCGCGAATCATGCGCAGATCGGCGCTGCTGAGGCGATCGGTGGCCGGGGCGCGAGGCGCGGTGCCAAACACCTGCGACAGATCCACGACGGCGTGACGCGCAATTGCAAAAGTAAGCTCAGCCTGACGCTCGCAGGCGCCTTCGATACCGGTTTTTACCAAAGCGCAAGCGTCCAGGATGGCGGTTAGCGACGCGATCCAGGATTGGTTGTCATGTTGCGAACGAAAATACGCTAGCACCGGGTAGGAAAGATGGCTTTCCATCAGCTCCGCGCACCACAATTCCCATTCCTCAAGCAGGTCGCGCAAGGCAATTTGACCTTGTGGGTAGCTGTACCGGCGCAGAAGTTCGCCGGCGGTTGGCGGCGTTCCGGCGCGCGCGTCGAGGAGGGAAATGTTTACTTCACGGCGAGAAAAAGAGCTGTAAATAAATGGAAGATATCCCACGATGACGGCGAGAAAGCCATAGCCTAATCCGGCTTCCGCGACGAGCAAGAAGCGAGCTAATGGAACGCGCGGAACAACATCACCCATGCCCAAAGTGAAAAAAGTGGTGCTGCTGAGGTACACATCCATGGCGAAACTCGGCTGGCCCGGCAGGTGAACCTCAATCGCAGAGCCTGCGCCGTATTGCATCATGGCGAAACTGAAGACCAAGCCGAGCGCCCAAAGGGCGATGAGCAGTAACAGTGAGCAGGGTCCATAGCCACCGAGCAACGCCTCCCGTGTTTTGCGAGAGGGAATTTTGCCGACGGCGGCCTTCCAAAAGGCCCACGTCGTTCTGAAGAAGAGCCGCGTGACGCGAATTTTTCGCGTCACACGGCGTGGAAGAATAATGGCTTCAAAGGCGTCAACCAGAATGACGATGGCTAACGCCAAGCCGCCGATCAGCGCGAGTGGGTGGGGAACGGTGTGCGCCATTCAATTTTTAGACTTTCCTATATGTGTGCGCGAGATTTCCATGACAGAAAGCAATTGTGGTTCAGGATTGCAGGCGCGCGTTGACGGTGATTTCGGCTTTGAAAAGCTTTGAGACCGGGCAGCCGGTTTCGGCGGCTTTGACAGCGGCGTCAAATTTGGCTTTGTCGGCTCCAGGGATGTTCGCGACGAGGTCTAGATGGCTCTTGGTGATGGAAAAGCCTTCACCGACTTTGGCGAGGGTAATGGTTGCGGTGGTCTCGAGTTTCTGTGCTGTCATGCCGGCGTTGCCAAGCTGCGCGGAGAGCGCCATAGTGAAACATCCGGCGTGCGCCGCCGCCAACAACTCTTCCGGATTGGTGCCCACACCATTTTCAAAACGCGTGCTGAAAGAATATGGCGTTTGCTTCAATACGCCGCTGTCCGTGGACAAAGAACCTTTGCCGTCCTTGAGCCCGCCGGTCCACACTGCTGATGCTTTGCGATCCATGTATGTATGCCTCTTTTCTTTGCGCCGTCACATAGACATTCGATTCTACGCGATTGAGGAAGGGTATCTTGGGCGCAGCAAGATGTCGAGAAGCGGGTTTGTTGGGTTCTGATGATGGAAATTTTGAAACACACGGCACACCGGCCATGGCCGTTGCCGCACGGTCCATGGATCATGAAGCAAGGGTGGCACGATTTGTTGTTCGCGCACTGGGCAGTGCCGGTGGATTTGTTGGGTCCACTGATTCCACGGGCGCTGGAGATAGATACGTTTGGCGGGCAAGCGTGGGTGGGCGTGGTGCCGTTTCGCATGTCGGGTGTACGCATGCGTGGCGCTCCGGCCATTCCAGGGCTTTCGCGGTTTCCGGAATTGAATGTGCGCACGTATGTGGTGCGAGACGGAAAACCGGGCGTATGGTTTTTTAGTCTGGATGCGGCGAATGCAGTAGCGGTGTGGGGCGCGCGAACATTTTTTCATCTGCCGTATTTTTTGGCGACGATGAGCTGCGCAGAAGACGCGGGCTGGATTCGTTACCAGAGTGAGAGAAAAGATCGCAGAGGCTCAGCGGGTTCGTTGAGGGCGCGTTACCGCGCGGGCGGCGAAATTTTTCATGCCCAGCCGGGGAGCATTGAGCATTTTTTGGCGGAACGCTATTGCTTGTATACCGCGGACGAGGAGGGGCGCGTCATTCGCTGCGAAATTCATCATCCGCCGTGGGCACTGCAATTGGCGGAGGCGAAGCTTCAGGAAAACACTATAGCTGCTGCGGCGGGAATCACCATCGTGGATGGGAAGCCGGAATTACTGCACTTTTCGCGACATCAAGAAGTGCTGGTGTGGGCGCCGCAAGTGCTGAAATAAATTGTGGCGCCTACCATTTGTGAAAAATAAAAAACGATCCGATGGCCACGAAGGCGAAGCCTGTGGCGTAGTTCCACTTGAACTTGTCGCCCAGATACAGCACGGAAAATACCGAGAAGACTATGAGGGTAATGACCTCCTGGATGGTTTTGAGCTGCGCGGCCGTGAATTCGTAGGAGCCGATGCGGTTGGCGGGCACCTGAAAGCAATATTCGAAGAAGGCGATGCCCCAACTGGCGAGGATGACTTTCCAGAGCGCTTCGTTGCGATATTTCAGGTGGCCGTACCAGGCGAAGGTCATGAAGATATTTGAAATGGTGAGCAGGAGAATGGTTAGCATTGCGCAGATTTTTCCTCGAGGTGAATAGTAATGTGCTGACAGCTGTTGGCAAATACAGATTTCTACTCGGACGGCATAAACGGAAGGCAATACTGATTTGATGGGGTTCGAGCTTAGAAGTTGAGCGTGAGCGACACGAGGTCGGGACGCGTTGGCGGCGGGACGGGCGGCATTTTGGAGCGGTCCACGGGATTGTAGAGCGTGTCGCGCTCGACGGGGACGCGGCCTGCGCTGCGAATGAGGCGTTCGAGCTCGGCGCGCGAGGTAAATTCAGAGGTGACCGCGCCGGCATCGTGATAAATCTTCTCTTCCACCACCGTGCCGTCAAGGTCGTCGGCGCCAAAGCGCAGCGCGATTTGCGCGATCGCGGGAGAAAGCATGATCCAGTACGCCTTGATGTGCGCGAAATTATCGAGGAGCAAGCGCGATACTGCGATGTTGCGCAGGTCATCGTAACCGGTGGGCTTGGGGATGTGCGACAGCGCGGTGTTGCCCGGATGAAAGGCCAAAGGAATAAAGGTGACGAAGCCGTGAGTCTGGTCCTGAAGCTCACGCAGCTTGAGCAAGTGATCGACGCGCTCTTCTTCGGTTTCCACGTGGCCGTAGAGCATGGTGGCGTTGGAATGAAAGCCGAGTTCGTGGGCCTGGCGCGCGATGCTGAGCCACATCTGGCCGCTCACTTTGTGGTCGCAGATTAATTTGCGCACCCGAGGATGGAAAATTTCCGCGCCGCCGCCGGGCAATGAATCAACACCGGCGTCTTTCATTTTTTGTAGCGTTTCCTTGATGGAGAGCTTGGCGATGCGCGCGAAGTAGCCGACTTCCACCATGGTGAAGGCCTTGAGATGCACGGTGGGGCAGCGCTGCTTCAAGCCGCGAATCATGTCCAGAAAATATTCAAAGGGCAGATCGGGATGCAGGCCGCCCACCATGTGAAATTCGGTGGCGCCTTCGCGCACACCCTGTTCGGCGCGCTGGTAGATTTCTTCGAGCGCGAAAGTGTACGCGCCGGGAGCGTTGGGGTCGCGACCGAAAGCGCACAGTTTGCAATGTGCGACGCATACGTTGGTGGGATTGATGTGCCGGTTGACGTTGAAATAGGTGGTATTTCCGTGGCGTTTTTCGCGAACGTAATTGGCTAGCCAGCCCACGGCGAGCAGATCGGGCGAGCGATAGAGCGCGACTCCATCTTCTTGCGAGAGGCGTTCACCGCGCAAAACTTTTGCGGCGATGGGCTTCAAACGCTGGTCGGTGATGAGTAACTCTGCCACGGCTCTAAGTTTATCCTTTAACGGAAATAGCTGGCGATTACGGTATGTATTTCAAAAGTTTCGATGTGTTCAAACGTGCCAGAGGGCCACAGCAGCGCCCCAGAATAAAAGAAACGACATACTAATATAACCGTTCATTGCGAAAAACGCAGCGTCCAGCTTGCTAAGGTCGTCGGCTTTGACGAGCGAGTGTTCGTAGGCGAGCAGTGCGGCGACTACGGCGATGCCCAGCCAGGCCGGCCAGGGCAGCGCGAAACTGGCGGCGAGCCAGAGCAGCAGCGCGACGACGGCGATGTGCATAATTCGCGCGATGAGCAGCGCGTTCGCGACACCGAAACGCTGCGGAATGGAAAAAAGTCCGGCGATGCGGTCGTAGTCGATGTCCTGGCAGGCGTACAAAACGTCGAAGCCGCCGACCCACAAAGTGACTGCGGCGCAGAGAATCAGGGTGCGCGGATCGAAGCCGCCAGTGATGGCGATCCATGCAGCGGCGGGAGAAATACCCAGCGCGAAGCCTAGAAAAAGATGCGAACAGGTGGTGAAGCGCTTGGTGAAGGAATAGAAAAAAAGAATGGCCAAGGCTAGCGGTGCAAGTTTGAGCGCCAAAAGATTCAGTTGCCAGGCGGCGAGAAAAAAAATGGCGACGGCGATCAGCGTGAAGGTCCACGCGAAAGGCACGGAGAGCAATCCGGTGGCGAGCGCGCGCTGCCTGGTACGCGGATTCTCGCGATCGTAGCGCAGGTCCACGATGCGGTTGACGGTCATGGCGGCGGAGCGCGCCGCGACCATAGCGACTATCACCCACGCGAGTTGACGCACTGTTGGCCAACCGTGATGCGTGGCGCGCGCGCCGAGCAGCGCCCCAGTTAGAGCGAACGGCAGCGCGAACACGGAGTGCTCGAACTTGATCATTTCGAGCACGATTTTGATGCGGTTCGGTCTTTTCACACTGGGAGAGATGCCGGGCGTTAATTCCGTCGCCAAATCAAGCCTCTGCTTTTTTCGCTGCGGCAGTGGGAGTGCCTCGCCAGCGATACATTTTTTCTTGTGGCAGACCGATTTGCGCGAGGACGCGACATACATATTGAATGACCAGATCGTCGATGGTTTTGGGATGGTGATAGAAGGCGGGAATGGCGGGCATGATTACCGCGCCGGCTTGTTGCGCGCGCAGCATGTTGCGCAAATGGATGCGGTTGAAGGGTGTGTCTCGCACGCAAAGAACGAGCTTGCGATTTTCTTTAAGCATTACGTCCGCTGAGCGCGCTACGAGATCGTCGCTCATTCCGTTGGCGATGGCTGCGAGCGTGCCCATGGAGCAGGGGATGACCAGCATGGAATGGACTTCGTAGCTGCCGGAAGCGATGGACGCACCAATATCTTTGTTGGGCAGAATTTCTATTTTTGCGGGCGTGCGGCCGAGCAAGCGGGTGGGGAGTTGCTTC
>DATNKL010000147.1:0-5019 GCA_035603415.1 Candidatus Acidiferrales bacterium | reverse complement strand
AGGTTGTTCGCACCACTGGAGCGATGGATCGTTGCGTCCGAGCATCGAATTCGCGCACCGATTCCACGGTATCGCCCAGAAGCTCGACGCGCACCGGCCGTTGCGCTTCTGGAGAGAAAAAATCCACGATGCCGCCGCGCACCGCGAATTGCCCGGGTAGCTCCACCATTTCTGTGCGCGTGTAACCCACAGCGGCAAGATGCCCAACCAGTTCTTCGTGGGGAATTTCTGAATCCTTGCTTAACGTGCGGGCCAACGATAAATAAAGGTACGGATCGTTGTAACGCCAAAGTGCCGCGCTGATAGGCGCAACCACCATCGAAATCTGCCCGTCAGCCAACCGAAAAAGCGTCCCCGCGCGGCGTTCCAGAATGTCCGGGTGCGGGCTTTGCGATTCCCACGGCAAAGTGTCAAACGCCGGCAGCGTAGCGACCTCCCCGGCCAGACCACTTGCGCCGCCCGTTTTTCCAGGAAAGATGCTCGAAAAAAACCGCAGCGTCTCCGCAAAACCCTCCGCCCGCCGGTTCGAACTGGTGATGAAAAATGCCGGTCGCCTCAGCGCGTGGGTTGCATACGCCGCAACCAGCGCTTTAGCCACATCGTGCAAACCCGAAAACGCCACCTGATTTGCCCCCGAGCGTAGCGCGGCCAGCGCGCCTTCCACAGCGGGCTGGCGCAACACAGCATCCAAACGCTCGCGAACGGCAGGAAGTATCATGCGAAAACCATTCGAGGACTTCAGGACTCCGTAGCAGGTGCGGTTGGCAAATTGCGAATGCTCTGCAGCATGGCCGTCGTGGAATAAGTGGGAACCACCGGAACCGAAACGACGCGCCCACCGGCCGCTTCGACTTCCTCGCGCCCGATAATTTGATCGCCTGCCCAGTCGCCGCCCTTGACCAGCACGTCCGGAAGCAGCGCCGCGATCGTTTCCCGCGGAGTGAGTTCGTTAAAAATAACCACCGCATCCACACATTCAAGCGCCGCCAAAACTTCGGCGCGTTCTTGCTCGCACACCACCGGCCGCCCTTCGCCTTTTAACTCGCGCACGCTTGCGTCGCCATTCATGCCCACGATTAACGCGTCTCCCAATGCGCGGGCAGCCTCCAACGTTTCTACATGCCCCGGATGCAGCAGATCAAAACACCCATTGGTGAACACGACGCGCTGCTCGCCCCGATGCGTGCGGCCCAATTTCAGAATCGCGTCATGCAACGAAAAAATACGTGAGGTCAAAGATCACTCGTGGAACACAATCAAAATGCGGGTCCGAATCTTTAGTTTACCACGTGCCTCCTGAGCAAACTGAATTGAACACGGAGGGTGCCCGGCCCTCAGTTTTTTTGAGGGTTTACCCGCCGTGGTGGGTGGGTCTTGTAACGTGGAATAAGCAAAAATGCACACCACGTAGCACCTTCTCGATGTCACTTTCTTTAAAGCACTCCTCAATTGATGTACCGCAAGACCCATCGATGCCAAGTGCCCCAACAGACACCGCGACAACGTTACACTGGCGGACGCTCTGATTTTCGGTGCTATACTTCTTCAAGGTTTCTGCCTGTTGATTATCCATATTACTACGGCTCACCAAACCCACCGAATGGTCCCCAGCCCGATGGATTTGCGGCATGCCAGGAAGACGTAGCAATGGCTGAAATAGCGATTGTCGGCGGTGGTCCTTCGGGCGCCATGTGCGGCGAACAACTCGCCCGCGCGGGCAATAACGTCACGATTTTTGATGAGCATCTGGCTTGGGAAAAGCCCTGCGGCGGCGGCCTCACTCACAAAGCCATCCAGTGTTTCCCGTTTCTCCTCGATAATCCCTACCCCAAAAAATTGGTAAGCGAAATCGAGCTCATCAGCAGCGATGAGCATCATGCTTCACTCGAGATGACTCATCCCATCGTCATCTATTCACGCACCGTACTGAACGGCATGTTGCTCGATCGCGCGCAGGCTGCCGGCTGCACCGTCCAGCGCTCCCATGTTTTCAGTGTGGATACCGCCGGCTCAAAACCTCGCTTCTGCGTGGACGGCGAATGGCGCAGCACGGATTTTCTGGTGCTCGCCGCCGGCGCGCGAAATCAGTTGGTGCCCGAGACGCGAGCCTTGCAGCGTAACGAACTGGAAATGACCCAGGGCTACTTCGTCCCGCAAACCGCCGACGCTATCACCATAAAATTCCTCCCACATTTCGAAGGCTACATCTGGTCCTTCCCACGCTGCGATCATCTGTCAGTAGGAATTTGCGGCAGCATGGAAACACATACCAGCCCCGAGCTTCGCACTCATCTGAAAACTTTCGTCGAAAAACACAAAATTCCCACCGAAGGCGCAAAATTCTACAGCCACGTATTACCTTCGCCTCAGGAACACACCCTTTCGAAGCGCACTGTTCTCGGAAAAAACTGGGCGCTCATCGGCGATGCCGCCGCGTGGGTCGACCCGTTAACCGGTGAAGGCCTTTTTTACGCCATCCGCTCCGGAGAATTGTTAGGCAAAGCCCTGGCCCAGGGTTGCCCCGAAAAATATCCAGCCTGGATCCGCGCCTCTTTTTCTGCCGAACTGGAATTTGCTTCGCGCATCGTGCGCCGTTTTTATCGTGGCTCGGTTTTGGGCACCGCCATTACTACCCGCATGGTGCAATTGATGCGCCGCAGCCCGGTTTTCCGCCAATTGGTTGGCGACCTCTTCAGCGGCAGCCAGGATTACACCAGCTTGAAGCGCCGCCTGTGGGGACACCTTGGAATTTCCGTCAGCGAATTTATTTCTACCGTCTTGAACCTCGAAAGCCCCATGGCTGTTCCCGCCGCGCGTGCCGGAACTGGCGCGGACTGACGGAAGTCGCGCATTCAGAACTAACGCTCCATATAACAAGGCCCCATGCCCGGACATCTAACCACTAGGGGTTCTGAACGCCCTCCACTGATGCCCACTGAAAAAGACGCCCGCGCTACTTCCAAACTTAAAAAAACCAAAAACGCGTGGAAAAATCTCCCGCATGTGTGGGCGCTCATCAAGCCTCGCCGTGGAATTTTGGCTTTGGGACTGCTATTGATGGCCGTGAATCGCGTCTCCGGCTTGATCCTCCCGGCCTCCACAAAATATCTGGTCGACGACGTCATCGGCAAACACCACATTCGTTTGTTGACCCCCATCGTGTTGGCGGTGCTTGCCGCCACCGTCATTCAGGGCCTCACATCTTTCACGCTCACGCAGTTGCTCTCGAAGTCCGCGCAAAAAATGATCGCTGAACTGCGCCGTCAGGTACAGGCCCATATCGGTAGATTGTCCATTTCCTTTTACGATTCGAACAAAACCGGAGTCTTGGTTTCCCGCATCATGAGCGATGTTGAAGGCGTGCGCAATTTGATCGGCACCGGCCTCGTTGAATTCGTCGGCGGCTTAATGACCGGAGTACTTGCCCTGGTCGTCTTGCTGCGAATTAGCGTAACTATGACCTTGATTGCCTTCAGCGTGCTCCTGGTGTTTGGCGTCGGCCTCAACAAGGCCTTCACCACCATTCGCCCCATCTTTCGCGCCCGCCCAAAAATTACCGCCGAGGTCACCGGCCGCTTAACCGAGTCACTCGGCGGAGTCCGCGTCGTGAAGGGTTATCACGCCGAAGAGCGCGAAGAAAAAATCTTTTCCGCTGGTGTGCAGCGCTTGCTCGACAATGTGCTGAAAACCCTGACCGCCACCTCCATCATGAGTTTGTCCGCCGCAGCCTTGATGGGCTTGGTCAGCGCGGTAGTCATGTTTATGGGCGCGCATCGAATCCTCGCCGGCACCATGACGCTGGGCACCTTCCTGACCTACTCCATCTTTTTAGGACTACTCGTTGCCCCGGTATTTCAGATTGTCGCTATCGGAACGCAAATCACCGAAGCCATCACTGGACTCGAGCGCACCCGAGAAATTCTCGACGAGAAAATCGAAAATGAAGCGCCCGGACGCGCCGTCAAACTCCCGCGCGTTAGCGGACAAGTAGTAATGGAAGATGTGAACTTTGCGTACGATTCGCGCAAGGAAGTCTTGCACGATATTAATTTCCGCGCCGAGCCTGGCACAGTCACCGCATTAGTCGGCCCTTCAGGCGCCGGAAAATCCACCATCATCGGCTTAATCGCCGCCTTTTATGTCCCTTCATCAGGCCGCGTCTTGGTCGACGGCCTCGACCTTTCCACCGTCAAGCTTGATTCCTATCGCACCCAACTCGGCGTCGTCCTTCAAGAAACTTTTCTCTTCGATGGCACCATCCGCGAGAACGTCGCCTTCGCTCGTCCGGACGCATCCGACGCCGAAATTCTCGCTGCCTGCCGCATCGCGCGCGTCGACGAATTTGCGGAGGCCTTTGAAAATCAGTACAACACGGTAGTCGGCGAGCGCGGCGTCAAACTCTCCGGTGGACAGAAGCAGCGCGTCTCCATCGCGCGCGCCATTCTCGCTGATCCCCGCATTCTGATCTTAGATGAAGCCACTTCGAGCCTCGATTCGGAATCCGAAGCCTTGATCCAGGAAGGGTTGCGCTACTTGATGCGCGGCCGCACCACTTTCGTAATCGCCCATCGCCTTTCAACCATCCGCCGCGCCGATCAAATTTTGGTCATCGAAGCGGGCAGAATCATTGAACGCGGCACGCATTCTTCGCTTTACGCCGCAGGCGGAAGATATTACGACCTCTATACCAAGCAGCATTCCGTGGAGGAAAATCTATTTCTGGCCCCTGGGGAGGGGTCGTCGCTTGAGATGGAAGACACCGAGACTGGCGGCCGTAGCAATGGAGTGGGAGACTCCGCGATACCCGACGCGATTCGCCTGATCCGCGACCGCAACAGCGCTTAACCCCAGTCCTCAGGACTAAACGAGACGCAAAATTTCAATAATTTGAATTACGCCGTCGGCCGTCGCGCTATCGGTTTGCGCGCCACCGTGAGCGGCAAAAGGCTCGCCATCTTGCGAATCATCGCCAGCACCAGCCGCTTGTCCCCATCCGAGAGCGTAGTGCTATAGCGCTTG
>DATNKL010000063.1:0-5520 GCA_035603415.1 Candidatus Acidiferrales bacterium | reverse complement strand
CTGAAAACCTGTCTAAGGATACGAATGAACGAAAGCGTTGAGAGCGTCCGGGCGGCCGACGCCATTGCTATCGAGCGCACGCTTGCGGGTGATCGCGATGCTTTCCGCGTTCTCGTGGAGAGCCATAGCGCCACCATTTTTCGGCTGGCGTACCGGCTGACCGGCGACCATCACGACGCCGAGGAAATTGTGCAGGAGGCATTTTTGCGTGCTTATCAAAAACTCGAACAGTTTGCCTCGCAGGCGAATTTTGCCACCTGGGTGTATCGCATCGCGGCGAATTACACCATCGATCGCATGCGCCAGCGCAAGCAGGAAGATGCGCGCAGACAACCTCCGAGCGCGGAGATGAGCGATGACGTGGAGCACGATCCGCTGCGGCAGATTCCCGACGCGACGCCATCGCCGGAGCGGTTAACGCAAAGCTTGGAGCTGCGCAGCCAAATGGAAAATGCGCTGCAGAGTTTGACTCCCGCGGAGCGCATCGCTTTTGTGATGCGGCATTGCGACGGTTGTGGAATCGAAGAAATCGCCGCGGCGCTGAAATCCAATTCGGGCGCGGCGAAGAATACCGTTTTCCGCGCGGTGCACAAGTTGCGAGAGCTGTTGCAGCCGCAATTTGCGCCGCGCGCAACCGCCAGGGCGATGGGAACGGAATCATGAAGCATTTAACCGAAGAACAATTAATCGCGTACCAGGGTGGTGAGACTTCCGGGCGCGACGTTGCGACGGCGCATGTCAATTCGTGCGTGCAGTGCCAGGCGGAATTGAATCGCCTCGCGGAGATGTTCGCGGCTTACCGGGCGCTCCCGGTTCCTGATCCGGGCGAGGATTATGGCCGGCGCGTCTGGCAACAGATTGCGCCCCGGCTCAAGGAAAAGCGGAGCCGTTGGTGGCAAGTGTTCCTTGAGCCGCGAAGATTGACAGCGGCCGTACTGGTTGCCGCGCTGCTGCTGGTCGCGTTTCTCGCCGGGCGCGTCAGCAAGCGAGTGGACCACGGAGACGCGGCGCTGACTGCCGAGCAGGTGCGCCAGCGGGTGCTGCTGCTGGCTGTAGGCGAACATCTGGGGCGATCCGAGATGGTGCTGATGGACATTGCGAACGCGCAACCCGAAGGCGCAAGCGTGAAGCAGGTGAATCTTTCGCCGCAGCGGCGGCGCGCGGAAGAATTGCTCGACGAAAACCGGCTGTACCGGCAGACCGCGTTGCAGGAAGGCGACACCGGTATCGCCAATGTGCTGGATGAATTGGAGCGGGTGCTGCTGGACGTGGCGCACAGTCCGGGGAACGTCACGCCTGCACAATTTAAATCCATCCGGCAGCGTATTGATGATGACGGGCTGCTCTTTAAGGTTCGTGTGCTCACCAAAGATATTGAACGGCGGGAAAACACGGGAAAGCACGGGCCGGCGCAAAGCGGCTCCGCACAAGTCGAAAGGAATAATCAGGCATGAGCGTTACTAAATCATTTCGTGTCGCAACATTTATGTTCGCGGGTATATTCGCGGGCGCGTTCGCACTGCTGGCGTGGCCGGCGAGCGCGAGCACGCGCGGATGCTGTCAAAATTTTGCGCCGTCGCCGAAAAACCTCACAACGGAATTAGCCGAGCATGAAAACAGTAGCGAGCTGCAGGGCAACACCGATCAGGAACAGCGCGACCGCGAGCAAGAGAAGCGTGACCGGGAGCAAGAAAAACGCGACCGGGAGCGGGAACACGCAGATCGCCTGGAAGAACTGTACGACAACGGACGCGAAGCTCTGGATGAAGAGAAATACGAACAAGCGCGCGAACGGTTTTCTGAGCTGGCCAAGGCGAATGGCCCGCAAACGGATGCCGCGCTCTATTGGGAAGCTTATGCCGACCATCGTTTGGGGCAACGCCAAGCAGCTTTGGCAGCGATAGCGGATTTGAAAAATCGGTTTCCGCAGAGCCGTTGGCAAAAAGATGCGAGCGCGCTGGAAATTGAAGTCCGGCAAGGCACGGGACAGCCTTCACGCCCGGAAGCACAAGGCGACGAAGAATTGAAAATGCTGGCCATTCAAAGCTTGATGAACAGCGATCCGGAGCGGGCCATGCCGTTGCTTGAAAAAGTTTTGCAGGGGTCCGCTACACCGAAAGAAAAATCGAAGGCCATGTTTGTGCTGGCGCAGAGCGGCTCTCCGCAAGGACGCGAAATCATCGGACGAATTGCTCGTGGCCAAAGTAATCCGGAGCTGCAAAGAAAAGCGGTGGAATATCTCGGAATATTTGGGGGCGCGGAGGCCCGCAAAACCATGGCGGAGATTTACGCCTCCAGCAGCGATGCTTCCCTGAAGCGCTTGATTTTACGCAGCTACATGATTGGCGGCGACAAGGACCGCTTGTTCGCAGCCGCGAAGAGCGAAAAAGACCCGGCATTGCGCGGAGAGGCGATTCGCCAGCTGGGTCTGGTCCACGCCGAAAAGGAGCTGGCGGAACTATATCAAACGGAAAATTCTCCGGAACTCCGGCACGAACTGTTGCAGGCATTTTTTCTCGCGGGCGACGCAAATAAATTGGCGGAAGCGGCGAAGAATGAAAAAAGCCCGGAACTGCGGCGGTCAGCGGTACGAAACCTCGGACTGATCCATTCGGACCAGTCTGAGAAAGCGCTGGCGGAGATTTATGCCCGGGAAACGGATCGCGGGATTCGCGAAGAAGTGCTGAACGCATATTTTATTCAGGGAAATGCGGGTGCGATTGTGGCCATTGCCAGGGCGGAGAAGGATCCGGAAATAAAGAAAGTTGCAGTGCAAAAACTGTCGCTGATGCACTCCAAGGAAGCCTCGGATTACATGATGGAGTTGTTGCAGAAATAGGTGAGCGGTATGAAAACGTTGATGCGGTTACGTAGATCTTCGCTGACGGTTGTATTGATTTTGTTGGTGGCGGGCGGCGCGAGTCTCGCTAAGCAAAACGAAGCACAGCGAGTTGACACAGAACGAAGCTATTTGCCGCGCGTCGAGAATGCCAAGGTGGAGAAGCGCAACGTCGTGGGAACGCTGGCTGCCACGATGGCCGATCTCGAGAAGAATGCGACAAGTCCCGTGTGGGTCGGCTACGCGGTCGCGGCGGTTGCGGGAGAGCGCACAATTTGCTGCGGAAATTACAGTGATTCAAGTGCGCCGTGGTGCGGAAAGTGCTCTCTCGAGACGGTTCACGAGGGGTGGACCGGTACGAAGCCTCATAATGGCGGGATCGCCGGCCAGCAGGATAGGGACAGTGGCGCGAATCAGAACACTGTGAAACTGGAAGGCGGGCAACGGCTCGCGGTACTTTTCCGGCTGCAAGATAAACACCTCACGCGCGTAAAGTTGACTTCTGAAGATTGCGTTCTGGATGCCGGCGGATTGCCATTCATCTGGCTATCGGGTGTGAAAACCCCGGATAGCGTGGCATTTCTTAGTGGATACGTACTTGAAGGGTTCGCGAATGGGAGCGAGAAACATTCCATCGGCCATGAAGCGTTGACGGCCATTGCTCTACATGATGGGCAGGAAGCGGAAGAAGCGCTCGAGTCTTCCACCGCGCCTACGCAACCGGAGGAGTTGAGAAAACAGGCGGCATTCTGGCTGGGAGCAGCGCGCGGGAAAGAAGGATTTACTGCGTTGCAGCGCATGGCCAAAAAAGATCCGTCGACAGAGGTGCGCGCGCAGGTGACGTTCGCGCTTTCCATAAGCAAGGAACCGGCGGCGCTGGAAGAAATGATTCGCATGGCGCATGAAGACGAGAGCGGACATGTACGCGGGCAGGCGATTTTCTGGCTGGCGCAAAAGGCCGGCAAACGCGCGGTAAGCGCGATCGACAGCACCATTGCCAACGACCCAGATACGGATGTAAAAAAACAGGCGGTCTTTGCGTTGAGCCAGTTGCCGAAAGATGAAGGAGTACCGAAGTTAATTCAAGTCGCGGAAAATAACCGCAACCCGGAAGTGCGCAAGCAAGCAATGTTCTGGCTGGGACAATCGCAGGATCCGCGTGCGCTGGGCTTTTTTGAAAAAGTTCTGCTGAAATAACCCTTCAACTCTCATTTTAAAAAAACACGCTCCGCCGCCCAGGCGTTTGCACAACCGTTCGAATGATGTGTGCACATTGCCTCTCCCGAAGAGCACTCCGGCATTCGAATGCTTGATGTCGGCGGGCCGACAATTGCACCTGCTGACTCCGGATTGTTTTAACCGAGAAGAAAAAAGCTTATTCGTCTAAAAAAATGTTGTTTCACGTGAAACGGATGGCGTTCGAACGGGAGTGTCATTCGAATGGCGCGCAGCCCTTTCATCTGCCCCCTTTCTGCGCACCGATTCCCCGCAAATTAAATCCGGAAATTTCTCTCGCTAGCGCTTCAGACTCTCTGGAAAGTCCCGGAGAGACTTCTTGTGTCGCGTGCAAAATCGGATGTCACTGAACTACTTCATGCGGCTGCGTCCAATTGACAGTGCTTCGGCGAAGTTGACCGAGATAGGGTAGACAGCGGATTGTAGGCGAAACCCGGCGTGGATTGTCGTCGTGCTACGGGCGTGGTTACAGGTTAGGAGTGGGTAAAGACCCATGCGCCAGGCAAAGCGGACGGTGGCCGGGGTTAGTCGCCGGTGGGGCTGGAGCGCATGTAGCGCCAGGGGTTGACGGGGGCGTTGTTTATGCGGACTTCGTAATGGACGTGGGGACCAGTGGAGCGGCCACTGATGCCGGTGTAGCCGACGACTTCACCGCGCTTGATGCGCGCACCGGGAATGGCGGAGAACGCGGAAAGATGCGCGTACCAGGTGGTGATGCCGAATCCGTGGTCGATCACAACCAGGCGGCCGTAGCCGGTGTGAGTCTCAGCATTGATCACCACGCCATCAGCCGTGGCATGCACGGGCGCGCCGTAATCTGAAGCCACGTCCACGCCACGATGGAACGCGCCTTCCCCGCTGAAGGGGTCGAGGCGTTCTCCGAAGCTGTCAGTAATGTGTCCCATGACCGGCCAGATGGACGGCGTATAGGTGGAATCCGCAAAGCTCATGGCGGGCATCAGGCGCAAACTGGCGTTGGAGACAGCGATGACGGCAGAGTTGCGTTTCAGGAAGGTGTACTGCTCGACGGAGCGGTCGAAGGTGTCCTGAGCATTGGCGGGGCCATCCGGTTCATCAAAGGCGGCGGGATGATAGCGCAGCACGCCGTAGGTCATGGCCACTTCGGTGGCCAGAGACTGCAGCGAGTCAAGGCGCTGGTTGGTGTCGACCACCGTGCCTTGCAACTGCTTGTACTGCTTTTTGAGAGTTTCCTGGTCGTGACGGAGCGCGTTGTAGTTGCCGACCTTCCACAGCATGCGGGAGTAGGCACCTACGGCGGCCACAACAGTCATAGTGCCGATAAGAGCGAGAACGGCCAAGGCGTGCAACTGATATGCCGGCACAATGAGCTTGCGCATCTTGCCGGGCGTGGACGCGATATAAAAAGTGTAGTTTTTACCGGACATACTAATCCTCAGTTTTGCTACACCGCGAGGCGCTGCTAA
>DATNKL010000034.1:0-2644 GCA_035603415.1 Candidatus Acidiferrales bacterium | reverse complement strand
TAACGCCCAGGGCGGTTCCGATTCCGCCGGTAGCCAGTGCGCCGGCATTGCATTGGGTCATTACCTGGCCATCCGCGAAATGGTTATCCGCGGAGCTCCTGCCATTGGCGTGGCCGCCGCCATGGGAGTGGCTCTGGGAGTTTTGCATTCCACGGCAACATCCCTCAATGCATTGAAATCGGAATTTGCAGAAATCTCCGGCACCATCGCGAAAACGCGCCCCACCGCCGTCGATCTTTTCTGGGCTCTGGAGCGCATGAAGCGAAGATTCGCCGAACTATGCGCAACCTCTAAGCCACTTTCTGAAGTCAAACGCGCCATGGTTGGAGAAGCTAAATTGGTGCACCTCGAAAAAAAGGCTACCGACCAGGCCATCGGCGAATATGGAGCCGAATTCATGCCCGCGGATGGTCAGGTAATGACCCAATGCAATGCCGGCGCACTGGCTACCGGCGGAATCGGAACCGCCCTGGGCGTTATTCGCGTCGCTTATCAGCAAGGCAAGAAGCTGCATGTCCTGGTGCCAGAAACGCGGCCGTATCTTCAAGGCTCGCGCCTGACCGCCTGGGAACTGCTCAAGGGTGGCATTCCACTCACATTAATTACCGACAACATGGTGGGACATTTTTTGAAAATGGGAAAGGTTGGAGCGATTGTAACCGGCGCTGACCGCATCGCCGCAAATGGCGACACCGCTAACAAGATCGGCACGTACCAAATCGCGGTGCTGGCCAAGGAGAATAACGTACCGTTTTATATCGCCGCGCCGGTTTCCACATTTGATTTGTCCATTCCCGATGGCGACCATATCCCCATCGAAGAACGCTCCGCTGCGGAAGTTACGCATCTGCAAGGCCTCAGGATTGCTCCCGATGTGCACGCCGCGCATCCCGCGTTTGACGTTACTCCGGCGCGTTACATCGCGGCGATTTTCACCGAACGCGGTGTGGCTCGCGCGCCGTACGTTACCGCTCTACGCGATCTGGCCGCGGCGCCTCAGCCGGTCGTCGTTTCCGCATCCTGAGGAAATCCACACTACAACTTCATATTTTTTGAAATCGATTATTGTGAAAGAGTAAAGCACGCCTTGCGACGGGGATTCTATGCTCTAGTCAGCTTGAATGGCGGATCCGTTCCGCCAAAGTTCGCGCTCGTTGCCGCGCAATATCCACGAACCGCGAATCATTGCCGATCTCATCGAGCATCGGCAACGCGCATTGTGGTTCCGGCAGCAATTTATGATTCAAATCCGTTTCGAATTGCAGCAGCGCATCATTTATTCCCAGGCGGTCGTATCTCATTCGGCGCGTAAGCAGCATCACATGTTCCTGCTGCCGCGCCAACCCTTCAAAAATTTGCAGCAACTGTGCCGCAGGGGAATTTAAGGTGTAGTTGAATTTTACCTCGTGAGCGCTTCCGCCCTTTTCCCAGCGAAAGGTTTTTTCGCCCAGATTCGCGATTTTCCTGTGGACGTCCAGATCCTGCCCCTGAAAATGATTCAATTGCGCCGCCAGGTCGAACATGCGCGCGCGAAGCCCCGCGCTGATTTCAAACGGCGACGCGCTGGGATCTTCATCCAACTGCCGAATGTCATATGTTGCCGGATGACCGTCTTCGGATACTACAATTTCGATAAATTCCGGCGAGCTCGATTTAAAGACGCGCCTGAACGTGAGTTTCGCGCTTTCTGCGGGTGCCACGGCAGCAGCAGTACCTGCGGCAGCTGCTTTGCCGGGGGCCGATGAAACGGCCAATGAAGCCGCTACACTGGGCTCCATAAACCGGCTAAGCCCACAAAGGATAACCAGCGCTAGGAAAGGGTAATTCCTCATCGTGTCGGTACGATGCGTGGAAGGCTGCTAAGGTTTAAGTACGTCCCGCGCGTTGCGGCGCCCTTTAGTGAGGTCGTTACCGCGCCCAGACCCGCTATCGCCGCCGAACCCCGCGCGCGGCTGGCCTGTTTGCCGACCGGCGGCAAACTGAATCTGCGTTGCGTTTGCTCGGCTTGCAAATGGCAAAGCGCCACCGCCAGCGCGTCAGCCGCGTCCGACGGCTCGGGAATCTCTTCCATTGTCAGCAATGCGCGCACCATTTCCTGCACTTGTCGCTTGTCCGCGTGGCCATATCCCGCCACCGAGGATTTTACTTCGCGCGGAGAATAACTGTGCACCACAATATTATGCTGCGCTGCGGCCAGAAGCACCACCCCGCGCACCTCTGCCAGGCGCAGCGCCGTGCGCACGTTCAACGCCGCAAACACCGCTTCTACCGCCACTGCATCAGGTTTGTATTGTTCGATCAACCGCGAAAGCAATGAGTGTACATCCTGCAGCGCCGCTCCAGGCGACTCTTTGCGACGCTTCGCGCTAATGACAAGCGCGCCGTAATGAACCATCCGCGAGTTGCGCCCATCGCTTTCCACCACGCCGTAACCCGTGGGACCCGCAGCCGCCGGGTCGACCCCCAGAACACGAAGGAAAGCAGGTTTTTGATTCCGTCCGTCGTTGCCGCTCACGGCCACAAGTCTACGGCGTTCCACATATCGCCGCCAGAAAATTTGTATTCCGCGTTGCGTAACAAAGAAAACCCAAAAAAGACTGGCCAGCATAATAATAGTCGCTGGCCATTCGGATTACTCCAGACA
>DATNKL010000092.1:0-3004 GCA_035603415.1 Candidatus Acidiferrales bacterium | reverse complement strand
GGCCCCCACGGCTCGTCGTAAGGATTTCCAAACGCCATCGAAATATAAATCACCAGCCCGCGATTGGCCGCCGCCGTTTCCTTCCGCAACTTTTCTACCAGCAGGCGCGATTCGTCCCGCGTCATGTTGGCATTTGCCCGTCGAAAATACGCGGAGATCGAATATGGATATCCGATGGTACTCACGCCCGGAGTGGCCAGCGCGCGCTCCAATCCTTTTTCGTTGACAACAATCCCAATAATTTCCGGCAGCGGCGTTCCGGCGGGAAGGGAAGCGTTCAGCTTCGCCATCACCTCTTCACTGTCCGCCATCTGCTTCACATGTTTCGGCGAAACAAAACTGACGGCATCGATGTGCTTGAATCCCGCGGCGGCAAGTTCTTTCAAATAGTCTGCTTTGTATTCTGTCGGGATGAGATCCGGCAATCCCTGCCAGGCATCGCGCGGACATTCGATCAATTGCACATTTTCCATGTCAGGTCTGCAGGACTCCGGTTTTGAATTCGCGGATGTCGGGATTCAGCGCCGCGGCTTCGAGGGCCCAGATTAGCGCGTCGCGGGTGTGGGCTGGATCGATGATGGCGTCTACCCAGAGGCGGGCGGCGGCGTAGCGCGGGTCAGTTTGGTGCTCGTAGGTGGCGCGGACGGATTCGACCAATTCCTTCTTTTGTTTTTCGTCTACTTTTTTGCCTTCGCGCTCGAGTTGTTTCAGTTTTATTTCCGCGAGCGTGCTGGCTGCGGCGTCTCCGCTCATGACGGCGAAACGGGCTGTGGGCCACGCGAACATGAAGCGCGGGTCGTAGGCTTTGCCGCACATGGCGTAATTTCCCGCGCCGAAGCTGCCGCCGCAAATTACGGTTATCTTCGGCACAACACTGTTTGCCACGGCGTTTACCATTTTTGCGCCAGCGCGGATGATCCCGCTCCACTCCGCGTCCTTGCCGACCATGAAGCCGTTTACGTCGTGCAAAAAAACAAGCGGAATGCGGTTCTGGTTGCAATCGAGGATGAAGCGCGCGGCTTTTTCCGCGGACTCGGTGTAAATAACACCGCCAAATTCCATGCGCTTCTGGTCCGAGCCGCGCGCCAGCGTCTGCACGTGTTTTTTTTGATTCGCGACAATTCCGACCGCCCATCCTCCGATGCGCGCGTATCCACACAGAAGCGTCTCGCCGTACTCCGCGCGATATTCCTCGAATTCGCTCGCGTCCACGGCGCGGGCGATGATTTCCCGCATGTCGTACTGCTTGCCCGGGTCGCTCGAAAAAATTCCGTAAATCTCTTCGCATGAATAGAGCGGCTCGCGCGATTTCACGTGGCTGAAGGGCGAAGCGTTCGGCGCTCCGATTTTGTCGACGAGCGCGCGAATCCGCGCGAGGCACGCAGCATCATCCGGCTCGCGGAAATCCACGGTGCCGCTGATCTGCGCGTGCATTTTCGCGCCGCCCAGGTCTTCCGCGGATGTTTTTTGTCCGATCGCGGCTTGCACCAGGGCGGGGCCTGCCAGAAATAATCCCGAGCCTTCAGTCATTAAAATGTGGTCGCACATCACCGGAAGGTAGGCGCCGCCTGCGACGCACATTCCCATAATCGCGGTGATCTGCGGAATTCCCATCGCGCTCATCACCGCGTTGTTTCGAAAGACGCGGCCAAAATCATCGGTATCCGGAAAAACGTCTTCCTGCAGCGGCAAAAAAATCCCCGCCGAATCGACGAGATAAATTGTTGGGATGCGATTTTCGATGGCGATGTTCTGCGCGCGAATCACTTTCTTCGCGGTCATCGGGAAAAATGCGCCGGCTTTCACGGTTGCGTCATTTGCGATAACCATGAAGGTGCGGCCACAAACTTTTCCAAGCCCGGTGACCACTCCGGCGCACGGTGCGCCGCCCCACTCTTCATACATTTCGAAGGCCGCGTAGGTGCCGAGTTCGAAGAGTTGCGAACCCGGATCGATCAGCTTGGTAATGCGATCGCGCGCGGTCAGGCGGCCTTTCTTGTGCTGCGCCTCAATGGCCTTGTTCCCGCCGCCCTGGAAAATCTGCTCTTCCTCATTCTTTATTTTTGTAAGCAAATCGACGATGCGGCGGGCATTTTTTTCGAATTCAGGAGATTTCAGATTCGCACTGGTTTTCAGAACGGAATCAGACACGCGAAGTCCTCACGCACAAGCGATCTTTGAGAAAACTTTCCGGCAGCAACAGTGGCGCGAACCATGTTTGACAGTATACGAGTTTCATCATCATTGTGCGACCGCAGGCCTGGAAGGGTAATCCGGTTTCGGACGAGCACAAAGCAGGCGTGCAATGATTCTGTTCGCAAGCACTGTCCCGTTCCCCAGGCTGGAACGGTACTCGCTGATGCTGCGGACTGTCACGAACGCCGTTGAAGCCATTGCGAATCGGGCAAGACGCTATACAATGCCGGGCATGCCCGCCTGAAGAATTCAGAGAGGAGATTGTGATCTCATGTTCCATGAAACCAAACTCGGATCCAGCTTAGCCGGTTACTCGATTCGCGCGCTCACCGTGGCGCTTGCAGTAATGATCTTTGGATTTAGCGATCGGGCGCAAGACCGGGAGATCGCGGATAAGCTCCGGGGGTTCGACTCCTACATGGAGCAAGTCCTGAAAGATTGGAATACGCCGGGGATTGGTGTCGGCATTGTTATCAATGACAAGCTGGTTTTCGCCAAGGGATATGGGTACAGGGACTACGAGAAGAAGCTGCCTTTCACCCCGACGACGCTGTGCCAGATCGCTTCGAACTCCAAGTTGTTCACTGCCGTGGCTGCGGGGATGCTGGTAGAAGAAGGAAAGCTCACTTGGGATAAGCCCGTGCGCGAGTCCGTCCCGACGATCCAGTTCTACAACGATCAGCTCAACGACAACGTGACGTTGCGCGACATGCTGTCACACCGGACGGGTGTGACCCGGCACGACTCGATCTGGTTCAAATCGGATTTCAAAAGGAAGGAGCTGTTCGAAAAGCTGAAATACCTCGAG
>DATNKL010000136.1:0-23850 GCA_035603415.1 Candidatus Acidiferrales bacterium | reverse complement strand
GATGGCGCAAACATGCCTTACGGCATGGAAGACGCTTCCAGGTTGCCGCTCATCACCGAAGCTTTGCTTAAAAAAGGTTATTCCGAGAGTGACGTAAGGAAAATTCTGGGCGAGAATACTCTGCGTGTCATGACTGAAGTGAAGCGCGTCAGCCGCGATTTGAGTGCGAACAATAAAAATTAGTCTGATTCAGCATAAGTAAAAAAGAGGGACGAGAAATGAGAAAATTTGCAGTTCTAATTGCGGCCGCTATGTTTTCAGCAGCCTTTCCCGCGTCAGGACAAACTGAGAATCCAGCCCCCGCCAAACCGAAATCTACCACACCGCAAAAAACGACGACTCCAAAAACGGGTGTTGCAAAAACGAGCGCATCACCCGCCGCTAAACCCACCTACGACCGCGCCTTGCTGCACCCTGCGCTGCTGAAGGACAAGGCTCCCGAAACCTACCAGGTAAGATTTGAGACCAGCAAGGGCGATTTTGTAGTTTCCGTCACGCGTGCCTGGGCCCCGCTGGGCGCCGACCGCTTTTACACCCTCGCCAAGCATCATTTTTTTGATAACGGCAGTTTTTTCCGCGTACTCACCGGTTTCGTGGCGCAATTTGGAATCAGCCCCTATCCGCCCGTGAGCGCGGTGTGGGAGAAGGCCACCATCAAGGACGACCCCGTCACGCAAAGCAATAAAAAATATTTCCTCACCTTCGCCACTGCCGGCCCAAACACCCGCACCACGCAGCTGTTCATCAACCTCGCCGACAACCCGCGCCTCGACGGCATGGGTTTTGCCGCGTTTGGCCAGGTCACTGATGGAATGAACGTCATCGATACCTTGTACGCCGGTTACGGCGAAGGCGCGCCCGGCGGCAGCGGCCCCAACCAGGACCAAATTCAAAAGGAAGGCAAAGCATATCTGGACAAAAATTTTCCGAAGCTCGATTTCATCAAAACCACCACGTTAACCCCGGCTCCCGGCGCGGCAACGCATAAAACTTTGCCCGCCAAGAAGACCGTGCCCCAACCGTAGTGCATTTCCGGCATTCCTCGCACACCGGGAGGCAGGCCGCACCGTTCATGTATCAGCAATTTGAATGCTTCGAATCAAATCTTTAGCAATTTTGTGACAATATTGTGATTTGACACTCCTTCCATACCCGTCGTACTCTAATCCGCGATGAGTACTTGTTGCCAGATGGTCTGTTGCGCGTGCACATGCAACGCTGCGTGTTGCACCGACCACAGCTCTGGCCCAACAAGTTTCTGAACTAGCGCATAAATACTAAAAAGTTCCGAAGCCCACGTTGCCAGAGCACTGGTAAACGTGGGCTTTTTCTTTTTAGGCGCACTTTTTACAGGAAAACGCTCAGAGTTTTGCAGGGACCGTTTACAGGTGAAATCGATCATGTCTCAAGTTATTCCAGATAAATCGCCCGAAGCCAAGCTGCCCGCAGCCAAGCCGAATGAGGCTAAGCCCAACGGCGCTAGCCCAAACGAACCCAAGCCGGTCGAAACCAGAGCACAGCGCGTCGAGCGCCTCAAGCGTTCCAAAAATGCCTGGGACCATTTCGATGAGATCCAGCAGTTTGCTCGTACCGGATTCGAGTCCATCCCGCCCGAATGGCTGGGCACTTATTTTCGCTCTTGGGGCGTTTACACTCAGGGCGACGGAGTCGGCGTAATTGGCGGCAAAAATGGCGAAGGCAAAGCCATGCCGTTTTTCATGGTACGCATCCGCATTCCCAACGGACTCATGCGCAGCGAGCAAGTACGTACAATCGCGACCCTCGCAGAAAAATACGGCCGCGGGGTCGCCGACATCACCGTGCGCCAAAACATCCAACTGCACTGGGTCACCATAGAATCGCTTCCCACTGTTCTACAAAGTCTCTGGAACGTTGGCCTAACCACCACGGGCGCCTGCGGCGACGTCGCCCGAAACATTACCGGCTGCCCGCTCGCGGGTCTCGACGGCAACGAAATCATCGACGCCTCGCCGCTCGCGCTGCAAATCGACCGCGAACTCGGCGGCAACTCCGAGTTTTACAATCTCCCGCGCAAATTTAAAATTTCCATTACTGGCTGCCGCCACTGGTGCTGCTATCCTGAAATAAATGACATCGGCCTCACCGCTACCACTCGCCGGCGCGCGGGCAAGTCCGAAGTAGGTTTTACACTCCGCGTCGGCGGCGGCCTTTCCACCAATCCCCACCTGGCGGTGGCACTCGACGCTTTCATTAAGCCCGACCAAGTTATTTCGGTCGTTCGCGGCGTGGCGGAAATATTTCGCGCCAGTGAAGTTTTGCGCGTGAGCCGGGAAAAGGCCCGCCTAAAATTTCTCTTCCTCGAACATGGCTGGACCGCCGACATGTTTCTTGCGGAATTGCAGCAGCGCATCGGCTTTTCGCTCGATCCCGGCGAACGAGAAGAAATCCCCCAGGACATCCATCGCGACCACGTTGGCGTGTATGACCAGAAGCAGTCTGGTCTCGTGTACGTGGGCGCATCGGTGCTTCGCGGGCGCATCACTCCCCAGCAATTGAATCTTGCGGCTGATCTCGCGGACCGCTACGCCGATGGTCACGTTCGCAACACCGTCATGCAAAACCTGCTGATCGTAAACGTCCGCAAAGAGAGCGCCTCGCTTGTCGCCGACGCGCTCACCCTAGCGGGCTTACCCGTTCAGGCCTCAGTTTTTGCGCGCGGCACCATTTCCTGCACCGGCTCCGAATTTTGCAAGCTGGCGCTTACCGAAACCAAAAGCTTTACGCGCTGGCTCACCGAGGAACTCGAAGAGCGCTTGCCCGCCTTCGAAGAGCACCTCAAGTTGCACATCACCGGATGCCCCAACAGTTGCGGCCAGCACTGGATCGCGGACATCGGCATCGAGGGCAAGAAAATCAAGCAGAACGGCCGCATGGTCGACGCCTACTACTTCTGTGTGGGCGGTAGCGTGGGCCAGTTTGCGGGCATCGCGCGCCCCATTGGCTACCGCTGCACAGCGGACACCGTGCCCGACGCGATTGAAAGGCTACTCGAGGGTTTCAACACCCGGCGCGAAAGAAACGAAAATCTACGCCAATTTTTTGGCCGTCATACCAATGAGGAGCTGCGCGCGCTGTTGGCCGGCACCTTCGTCGGCGCCGTCGAGCGCGATGTTGCCCTGGGCCCAGTGCCGCACGGCGTAGAAGGTTAAGGTCATGAGTCTCTTTCCCATTTTCGTAAAGTTGCAGGGTCGGCTCGTCGTGGTCGTTGGAGGCGGCAACATCGCCGCCGACAAGATCCCCGGCTTGTTACAAGCTCAGGCGCGCGTGCGGGTCATCGCTCCCGAAATTAATTCGCAGATTTCCGCGTGGGTAGATGCCGGCGAAATTCAGTGGCTCGAAAAAGAATTTGCGCCCGAGGATCTGCAAAACGCCACCTTGGTGGTCGCCGCGACTTCGATTCCAGCGGTGAACGCCGCCGTCTTTCAGGCCGCCGAAGCCGCCGGCACTTTTTGCAACGCCGTGGACGACATCGCCAACTGCCATTTCTACTACGGATCCATCGTGCAGCGCGGCAATCTACAAATTGCCATCTCGACAAACGGCAAAAGCCCCGCGCTCGCACAACGCCTGCGAAAAGAATTGGAGCAGCAATATCCCGCGGAATACGCCGCGTGGCTGGATTCCTTGGGCGAGGCCCGCGAGAAACTTCGCGCCGGCTCCGCCTCCAAAGAAAACTTCGAAAAAAATAAAGCCATCCTCCATCGCCTCGCGAGCCCGGAGATGTTTTCTCGCTTTGTTCGTTCGCAAGCGCGAGAATCCACCGCAATGAAATCCGGACACCGTGCTCCGGGCACGGTTTATTTGGTCGGTGCTGGCCCTGGCGACCCGGAACTGCTCACCGTAAAAGCTACGCGACTGCTTGCTGCCGCCGACATCGTTCTGCACGACTCACTCGTCAGCGCCGACATTTTAGCCATGATCTCGCCGCGCGCCGAAATTATCGACGTTGGCAAACGCGCCGGCCGTAAATTGCTCACCCAGGACGAAATCAATTCGCTGCTGGTCTCCTACGCTGAAAGCAGAACCACCGTGGTGCGTTTAAAAGGCGGCGATCCCTCTATGTTCGGCCGCGCCGGCGAAGAGTTGGAAGCCCTGCGCCGCGCAAATATTCCGCACCAGGTTGTTCCCGGCATCAGCGCCGCTCTGGGAGCCGCCGCGGCCACCGGAATATCGCTAACCGACCGCCGTGTGGCGTCGCAAGTGCTCTTCAGCACCTTTTCGCGCAGCCCTGAGCGTGGCAATTTGAAATGGAGCCAGTTAACCGCCGACACCACACTGGTGCTTTACATGCCCGGCTCGGACTACGCTGAAGTTGCCGAGCGCTTGCAGAAGAGCGGCCTGCCTGCCGATTTGCCTTGCGTAATCGTCTCGCGCGCGACACACGCGCAGCAGCAAGTGCGCTGGTCTACCGTTGGCAGCCTCGCAGTGGAAGAAAAACTACCCGCGCCCGCGCTCTTTATCGTGGGCCGCGTAGCATCGCACCAAATCTCAGAAATCAGCAAATCTTTCTGGACTCCGCGCGAATTAGAAACGCCTCGGCAAGCGGAATCCATCGCCTAAAAAAATATTGGAGAAAATGAAATGACCACCTCGAACGCCACACTCAATAAGAAATCAGAGCAATCCTCCACCACGAAATTTTCCTGGGACACCTGGGCGGTGCTGGCCGCTTTTGTAGCCGCACTGCTAATCCGCTTCGGCGTCATAAAACACATTCCCTGGTAGGCGCCCATCTGCTGCCAGAAAGACTATTCGCATTAGAAGGAGAGCATCGATGTCAGAGACTTTTGCAATTCCGCAGGTCAAAGAACTGGAATTCAAGCGGGCGCAGCCCAACCTGCAATTTTTGCGCGTCATTCCAGGTATCCTCCTGCTGGCCGCCATCGGCTACGCCGGAAAGTTGCTGGAGCAAAACGTGGGCAAGTACGCCAAATCCCACCACTGGATTTTCCCCAATATTGAATACGTTTTGTGGGCCATTCTGCTGGGCCTGGCGATTTCCAACACCGTCGGTGTGCCCGCAATTTTTCGCGCGGGCGTCGCGACCTATGAATTCTGGCTCAAAGTCGGGATTGTCCTGCTCGGCGCACGTTTCCTTCTGGGGGATGTCTTAAAACTCGGCGGCGTCAGTCTCGCGCTGGTGGCCATCGAAATAACCGGCGCCATCGCTTTCATGACCTTGCTCGGCCGAATTTTTCATCTCAAACCTAAACTTACCACGCTGCTCGCGGTGGGCTCCGCGGTCTGCGGCGTGAGCGCCATCATCGCCACGCAGGGCGCCATCGATGCCGACGAAGAAGATTCGTCCTTTGCCATCGCCGCGATTCTTGCCCTCGGCGCGCTGGCGCTGTTCACTTTTCCGCTGATCGGCCACGCGCTCCATCTCAGCGATCACGCCTACGGCCTCTGGGCCGGCCTCGCGGTAGATAACACTGCTGAGGCTTCCGCCGCAGGCGCGCTCTATTCCGACGCCGCCGGCAAACTTGCCGTCCTCGCCAAGACCACGCGCAATGCCATGATCGGTTTCGTCGTTCTGGCCTACGCCATTTACTGGGCGGGTCAGGGCCAAGCAAGAACCGTGAAAAACAAAGCCGCATTTCTGTGGCAGAAATTTCCCAAATTTGTTTTAGGTTTTCTGCTGATCTCCATCCTCGCCACCTATCACTTCTTCTCCAAAGATCAAGTTATCGCGCTCGCCAATCTATCCCGCTGGGCCTTCCTGCTGACTTTCGCAGGCGTCGGCCTCCGCACCAATTTCCGCGAGATGCGCAAACAGGGCTTACGCCCCTTCGCAGTAGGAGCGATCGGCGAAGTAGTGATCGCCGTTTTTACTCTGGGCTTAGTAATCGGCGCTCAAAAAATTTGGGGTTGGTAACCGAAGGTTCAAGAAACTGCGGCTGGTAACCGGAGGGTGCCCCACCCTCGATTTCCAGGGTGGGTCCTAAGCAAAAAAACTAGCAGTGAAGGGAAGTGTCCCTTGATTTTTAGATTTCGGAGCTCAGAAAACTGCGGCTGGTAACCGAAGGGTGCCCCACCCTCGATTTCCAGGGTGGGTCCTGAGGGAAAACGTAGCACTAAAGAGAAATATCCCTAATTCCTACAGACCAAGCACGGTCACTAATTCTCTCACCGAAGCCGACGACTTCTGCAGCGCCGCGTTTTCCTCCGCAGTCAGCTTGATCTGGACAATTTCCTCGACGCCTTTCGCGCCTAATTTTACCGGCACGCCCACAAACAATCCTTTAATCCCATATTCGCCCTCAAGATAGACCGCGCAGGGCAGTATTTTTTTCTTGTCCTTCAAAATGGCTTCCACCATTTCCACCGCGGCCGCCGAAGGCGCGTAGTACGCCGACCCGGTCTTCAACAAATTTACAATCTCCGCGCCACCTTTGCGCGTACGTTCCACAATCGCATCGATACGCTCCTTGGGCAATAAATCCGGCAGCGGAATCCCCGCCACGGTGGAGTATCGCGGCAGAGGCACCATGTCGTCGCCATGTCCGCCCAGCACAAAGGAGTGCACATTCTCGACGCTTACTTTGCATTCCATGGCCACAAACGTACTCATGCGCGCTGAGTCCAGCACCCCAGCCATGCCCATCACGCGATTTTTTGGGAAGCCGCTCACCTTAAACGCGACCTGCGCCATGGCGTCCAGCGGATTGGTCACCACGATAATGATGCAGTTCGGCGAATGCTTCACGATCTGTTCCACGACGGCCTTCACCACGTCGTAGTTGGCTTTCAACAGATCGTCGCGGCTCATTCCTGGTTTGCGTGGAAAGCCCGCGGTAATCACCACAATATCGCTGTTCGCCGTCCCGCTGTAGTCGCCTGTATTCGTCGAAAGTCCGGTAGCGTGCGAATCCGTTCGCGTAATCGGCCCGGACTCCATCATGTCCAAAGCCTTTCCCGCCGGCACGCCGTCCAGAATGTCGGTAATCACTACGTCCGCCAGGTCGGCATCCACAATTCTTTGCGCTGTCGTCGAGCCCACGAATCCGCTGCCTACCACCGTAACTTTCTTACGCATTCCCTCAGTCTCCCGAATTTACGTGCGAATTACGTACAAAGTTGCGCGCAAATTTCTCTGAAATGTTCCGTGCGATATTTATGTGCAGAATATTAGGCGCAAAATATTATGTCCGCGACGAAACCGCCGCCGCCGCGCCCATGTTCTCGATAATTGCCGAAGCAAACGCTGCCGTGCCTACCTTTGTAGCTCCTGGCATCAGTCGTTCCAAATCATAAGTAACGCGTTTCTGCTGGATCGTCCTGGCAATGCCGTCTTCAATCAGCTTGGCGGCCTCGCTCCACCCCAGAAAATCAAACATCATCGCGCCCGATAGCATCACCGAACTCGGATTGATCACATCTTTGTCCGCGTATTTAGGCGCCGTGCCGTGTGTTGCTTCGAACACTCCAAATCCATCTCCAATATTCGAACCCGGCGCCATTCCCAGTCCGCCAACCTGCGCCGCGCACGCATCCGAAAGATAATCGCCATTCAGATTCGAAGTGGCCAGCACGCTGTACTCGTCCGCACGTAGCAGCACTTGCTGGAACACCGAATCCGCGATGCGATCGTTGATCAATAATTTTTTCTTCCACTGTCCTTTCCCGTGCGTGCCGTAAATCGTATCAATCGTGTGCTTCACTTCGGCGTAAATCGTTTCCTTGAAATCATCGGTGGCTTGCTCCAGCCCCGGTTCGACCAGCGCGGCATTCTCTTCCACGCTCAATTGCGCATTCTTATCGAGGTTATCGATGATCCAGCTTTCGCGCTCGGTAATCGTCTGCGCCCGAAACTCTTCGCGTGCCAGGTCGTACCCCCAATCGCGAAACGCGCCTTCGGTAAATTTCTGAATATTGCCTTTGTGTACCAGAGTTACGCTCGGCCGGTTGTTCAGCAGCGCAAATTTAATCGCGCGCCGCACCAGGCGCTTCGTCCCGGTAGGCGAAATAGGTTTGATTCCCACGCCAGAATCCCAGCGAATTTGCTTTTTGCCATCTTTCAACATGTCGTGGTTCAAAAATTCCAGCAGCTTCTTGGCGTCCGCGGTGCCGGACTTCCACTCAATCCCGATGTACACGTCTTCCGTGTTTTCTCGAAATATCACAATGTCCATTTTTTCCGGCTGCCGTACGGGGGAGGGAACTCCCGCATAGTAACGCACCGGCCGTTCGCACGAATACAAATCTAAAATTTGCCGCAGCGCCACATTCAACGAACGAATCCCGCCGCCCACCGGCGTCGTCAGCGGCCCCTTGATGGCCACGCGAAAATCGCGAATGGCGTCCACCGTTTCGTCCGGCAGCCACTCCTTAAAAGTGTTGAACGCTTTTTCTCCCGCGAACACTTCGAACCACGCTACACGCCGTTCCCCGCCGTACGCGCGCTCCACGGCAGCATCAAAAACGCGGCGTGACGCCCGCCAAATGTCCCGCCCGGTGCCATCGCCTTCAATAAAGGGAATCACCGGCACGTCCGGCACCTGCAACTCGCGTCCGCTATATCCAATAGCTTGACCACCCGCAGGAACCGTCTGCCCGTTGTACGAACTCTTCATGAACCCAAATCCTCCGAGGATTGCTGCTTCATTTATTCCACGACCATGCGTGATTTTGCGTCAGTGCAGGACTAAAAAACATATCACACCTATGCATAATTCGTGCAAAGATGAGCATTACAAAAATAAAGGGGCAGCATAACAACAAACGCCGCCCCTCATGAGCCTCTAACAGATTTTCCAAATAATCGCTTCTAGAACATATTCCACAAGAACTGGTTATACACTTCGTGGTGATACTGCACTTCCGGCACCTTCACAAATGTACCCAATTGCCGCGAACAACGGTCGGCCGCAGCCTCCTTCAAATCCACATATCGTCCCTTCACATCTTCGCCCAATAACTTCGTGGCCCAATCCGATTTCCGGAAATGGTCGATGGCGGCATAAATATTGTCCGGCAGATATCGCTCGGCCTGCCGCAGATTTTTGATCTTGGCCGTGTCGCCGTCGAGCCCCGTCCTGAAAATCGAATACATCACCAAGTAAGGATTCGCGTCGGGGGCCACCGATCGAACTTCCACGCGTGAACTCTTCTCATTCCCGATCGGGATTCGAATCATCGCCCCACGATCCACCGGCGAAGCCTTGATCTGATTCGGCGCCTCAAAATGCGGATCCAGTCGCCGGTAAGCATTCACGCTGGCATTCCACAGCAAACAAATATCATTCCCATGCGTCAAAATGCGATCCACGAACGCCCATCCAAACTTGCTGAGTTTTTCTTCGCCTTTGGGATCCCAGAAAGTATTTTTAGTGCCCTTGCTGATGGAAACGTTGGTGTGCATGCCGTTTCCATTCACGCCTACCACCGGCTTGGGCAGAAAGCTGGCCGTCATCCCCATGCCCGTGGCCACTTGCCGGCAAATCAATTTATAGAGTTGAATCTGATCCGCGGCCGAAACCACTTCGCCGTACCCATAATTAATTTCAAACTGCGAGGGCGCCACTTCCGGGTGATCTTTCTCATTCTGGAATCCCATGGCGCGCTGCACTTCCGCGGTAGTGTCGATAAAGGTGCGCAGAGGATCGCCCGGCAGCGAATGATAATAGCCGCCGGTATTCACGTATTCGAATTTGCCCGTATCGTGATACCGCGCTTCCGCATCCGCGCCACTAAATAAAAATCCTTCAATCTCGTTCGCGGCATTCAGCGTGTAGCCCTCCGTTTTGTGAAGTTCATTCGCGTAACCCTTCAGGACCCCGCGAATATCCGCGCTGTACGGCGAGCCGTCCTTATCAATTACCTCGCCGAACACCAGCACCTTGCCCGCGCCAAAAATATCCGCCGGCCCCCAATAAAAAGCTCCCCAATCCATCGCCAGCCGTAAATCACTCTCGCGTTGCGCCGTGAATCCGCGAATGGACGAACCATCAAACGTCAGGTTGTCCCAGCTCTTGATCAGGAATTTCTTGTCGTAGTCCAGCATGTGCAGCCGGCCTTCCAGGTCGCTGAACAGCACCGTGACCGCCTTGATTCGCTTCTCATCGGTCAGATACTTGATGCGCTCTTCCTGGATTTTGTGCGGGGCGACCCAGGCCTTGCGTTGCTCTTTGGCTTTCAGATTCATTTCTTCGAGTTCGTCGTAGGAATGAGTCAGAAAATTGCGCAGTTCGTTAGGCATGATGCTCCTTGAAAAGGGATTTGTAAGGTAATTGGCGTGGCTATTTGCGTTGGCGGCGGTCCTGCCTCAGCGCTAGCGTAATCCCGGTAGTCGCCACCCGTCAAAACAGAAAATCCAAATCATCAAATCGAAAAATGTAATTATTCACCCTTCATTTACAATGTAAATAAACCGGGCCTCAATCGTAATACTCCTGTCCCAGGTGTGTGATCAAATCCTCGCCCATCATCCAGCGCAAAGTATTCTTCAGTTTCATCGACTGGATGAACAGATCGTGCTCCGGATAAAGCCCCGGCGCGGTCATCGGCGACTTGAAATAAAAGCTCAGCCACTCTTGAATTCCGCGCATGCCCGCGCGCTGCGCCAGGTCCAGAAACAATACCAAATCCAGAACGATAGGAGCGGCCAGAATGGAATCGCGGCACAGGAAGTCCACCTTGATCTGCATCGGGTAGCCCAGCCAGCCGAAAATATCTATGTTGTCCCAGCCCTCTTTATTGTCGCCGCGCGGAGGATAGTAGTTGATGCGCACCTTGTGATGCATCTTTCCGTAAAGCTGCGGGTAAAGTTCCGGCTGCAAAATATATTCAAGCGCGCCTAGCTTGGATTCTTCCTTGGTCTTGAACGAGCCGGGATCCTCCAGCACTTCTCCGTCGCGGTTTCCCAGAATGTTGGTGGAGAACCACCCATCCAGCCCCAGCATTCGCGCTTTAAAAGCCGGTGCCAGAACCGTTTTAATCAGTGTTTGACCGGTCTTGAAATCTTTTCCCGCGATGGCCACATTATTTTTTTGCGCCAGCTTCTGAATTGCCGGAATATCCACGCTCAGGTTAGGAGAACCATTCGCATACGGCACACCGCTCGTCACCGAAGCCCACGCATACAACATCGACGGCGCAATAGACGGGTGATTGCCTTTCATCCCCTCCTCAAATTTTTCCGGCGTGGAATGAACCTCCTCCGGCTTTAAAAATGATTCCGTGGATCCGCACCAGCACGTCACCATTCGCGAAGCGCCCGACGTTTTACGAAATTTCTCAATGTCCTCTTTAAGCTGCAACGCCAGTTCGTATTTATTTTTTCCTTTTTTGATATTCGGCCCGTCGATCAGCTTTACGTAGTTGTGGTCGAACGCCGCCTTCATCGGCTTAATGGTGGATAGAAACGGTTTCACCTTTGCCAGGTCCTGCAGATTCAATACGCCCGCGTTCGCCGCCGATTCGTAAGCGTTGTCATTAAAAATATCCCACCCTGCAAACACCAGGTCGTTCAATTCACTAAGCGGCACAAACGATTTGATCGATGGCGTGCGTCCTTCCGTGCGCTTGCCCAGCCGAATAGTCCCCAGTTGCGTGAGCGACCCCACCGGGTTCGCTTCACGTTTGCGTACCAGCTCCACTCCGGCCATAAATGTAGTGCTCACCGCGCCCATTCCCGGCAGCAACACACCGAGTTTTCCCTTGGCCGGAGCGATTTTTCCAGGCTTTTTCATGCCTCTCCTTTTGAATTGGCGTTTGCCCTGAGGCAATCGCGCACGAACCCGTCATACCTTGACGCCATATATTGAAATGATGCGGCAGAAGCGCTTCACTGCCCCAAACAAACCAGTAATGATGAGCGAACCGTCCCCGATTTGCAAATTTCGAGGCTAACGGTGGTTGGTCAGCTTGCAATTATGGAACGTATCGGGACTTGGCATTCTTGATGCTGTTCACTCTGATTGAGCCAATGTTGACTCGGCACGGACCGCGACCTACCATCCCTGCCTAAGGGCCACTCCTCGATGATTGGCGAGACTATCTCGCACTACCGGATAATTCAAAAGATCGGGGCTGGTGGTATGGGTGAGGTCTATCGCGCACACGACGACCACCTGAAGCGCGATGTGGCGATCAAGATTCTCAATGACAAATTTTCGGCTGACGCTCGTGCCAAAATTAACTTGTTGCGCGAAGCACAATCCGCGTCTGCACTGAACGATCCGCACATCTGCACGATTTACGAGATCGGCGAAGAAAACGGCCATGCGTTTATCGTCATGGAATTCATTGAAGGCCACCCTCTGAAGGAGCTGATTCCGTTAGGGGGATTGCCGCCAGCTCTGGTCGTTCGTTATGGCACTCAAATTTCTGCCGCACTCGCACATGCTCACGACCACAACATCATTCACCGCGATGTTAAGACTTCAAATGTTGTAATCACTCCCACCTCCCACGCGAAGGTTCTCGATTTCGGGCTCGCTAAACAGGCGATGGATATCCACACCGCAGAAGCTACGTTGTCGGCGGTAACGGAGCCCAGCCTTGCAGGCACCCCCGCGTACATGGCACCGGAAATTCTACGCGGCGCACCGGCCGACGCGCGAAGTGACGTGTGGGCTCTCGGGGTAGTAATGAGAACATCTCGCGTCGTTGCCAGCAGTCTACCGGGGACCTGCCGAATCGACACCTGCGGACAATTCGTTCATCAAAAAAGACGGCTCGTCGTCGGGGAAGGCTGTACCGACTCTCATATTACGGTTAACGAACACCATGTGACTTCCAGGCTGCGCAGCTAATTGGCGAATGGAAGGACTCACAAGCACTCGCCTTTGGACCGGGGCATCACGCGCTTTACGTCCGCGATGGTCAATCCTGCCTGGCCCCAGAAGAACCAGCAGTCGGCCGGGTTTGAAAGAAGCCCCAATTTAATTAGGTAATTCGCCGGGGGCCGATGGCTATTGCACTCCCACCTTGAAATCGACATTGCAGAAGCACCGACACGTTTGCCAAGTTCGAATTGATTCATTTTCAGATAAACCCGTAGCGCGATAATTCTCTTTCCAAGATTCGGCTTTGATGATTCATGAATTGAAGTTTTATCGGGCTTGGACGCCATCTAGCCCTCACAAGACCACATAAGGATGCTACGCCTGAGAGGCACAAGACACGAAACGTGACAGCGCAAGCGATGGGTGACTTGGAAGCCTCGCCTGGAGCAGGTTGCAGTGTCAGATGAAGAGTGGATCAAAATACTTGCAGACGGCAGGCAAGTTAAATTTTCCTATCAAGAATTACCAGTGGACAATGCATTTATCACTGCGCAAGTTGCGGGAAACGAGGTCGTCTATTCGGTCGTATTGACCAAAGCAAGAATCCCACTTAGTCGTGAAGACGTCGAAAGCCATTTTGAGGGCGAGCTTTCGAAGAAGTAGTACCGCTAATTTTAGAAAACTCGGTTCGACTCCTGCTCGGAACAAAACGAGGATTAAAACCAGTCGCTGCGGTACGCCACCCACCAGCAAAGGCAGCCAATCGGAACCGTGGCAGCCAGCGCCCACCACAGCGGTAACGCCACATCCGCTAGCGTTCCGACGACCGAAAACGTGATCCAGAAGACCTTGCGTTGCATTCTCTGATTTTAGCGCGCCAGGCAGCGCGTTGTTAAAGCGCGGAAGGCTCAGTTTGCGTAACGCACAATGCCGTTTTCTATGTATGGAGGATTAACTCTTACTTTTTCGCCGAACGGACCAAATCTGCTTGACCCGCGCCCCACTAAGACAAAACCGCCGCCTCGCTCGATTCGCGCATTTCCATGAACGGCAGTTCCGCCTTAATAGTTGTCCCCAGCTTGCTCGAAACGATTTGAATCGTGCCGCCCAGTTTCTTTACCCGTTCGTACATGCCCATCAAACCGATCCCACCTTGCCCTTTACCTACTTCGCTCAACACTTCCCGCGGCATCCCGTGGCCGTCATCGGTGATCGTGGTATTAATCTGCCGCTCATGAATTTTCAATTCCACGCAAGCTTTTTGCCCTCCGGAATGTCTGTGCACATTGGTCAGCCCCTCCTGCACAATGCGAAACAAGGCCGTCTCCAGTTCGCGATTGAAACGCGGAAACTCTTCAGCCAAATCCAGTCGCACATTAATTCCGCTGCGTTGCGAAAATCCTTCCACATACCAGCGCAACGCCGAAACCAAACCGAAATCATCCAGCACCGGCGGGTGTAACAGGTACGACATGGTGCGCACCTCGCGGATACAATTGCCCACCAGGTCGAGCGATTCCTGCACCAACTCCTTATTCCTGTCGTCCGATTGCGACAATCGCCGCGCCAATTGTCCCAGCGTGAGCGTCACGGCGCTCAAGTATTGTCCGGCGCTGTCGTGCAATTCTCGCGCGATTCTGCGGCGCTCTTCGTCCTGCACCCGCACCACACTCTGGCTCAATTGCCGCAGCGCATTCTCCGCGTTCAAGCGCTCCGACACCTCGCGCCGCAAATCTGAATTCGCTTTGGTAAGTTCCATGGTGCGCTGCAGAACGCGGCGTTCCAGTTCCTCGCGAGCTTCTTGCAACACGCGCTCGTTTTCCTCGCGCTGTTTCAGTAAATCGCGCACCTCATATTGGCGTCCGCGCGCGCGCATCGCGGACCGCACCGCGCTGATCAGCGTCGGCACGCGCAAGGGGCGCTCCAACATATTTACGTTCCCGTGAACGCCAAACAGATGAACCAGCCCCGAGCTGACTTGTGAGCTTTCTTCGCTTCCATTCGTCAAGAGAATTACCGTTACATCCGACCACGGCCGCTGATTTTTCAGGAAGGCGAACAATCGTTCGACGCCACGCGGCACCAGCGCTTCTTCCGCGATAATTACCGCTTGCACGCTGTCATCAAGAGCTTCCGCCAGGCGCTCAATCGATTCATAGCACACGCCGTGGATATGGTCTTTCAGCAGGTAACGCAGCAGCAGCGGTCCGTCTCGTCCGGTGGGCGCGCAAATAAGTACGTTTCCCGTTTGCATCGGTCCATCTATCCCGCGGTAGCGCCTTTGGAGCCGGATTCTTTGGGCCCGGTCTCCTTGGAGCTAGAGCCCTTCGAGCTTGACTTGAGATTCAACAAGTCTTCCGTTTCTCCTAGGAATTTGGGGATGCCCGTCAAGATCCCCTCAAAATGTCGTAACGGAGCGCCGATCTGGAGCCCTTTAGTAGTAATCTCAAATTCGCGGATACTCGTTTCGTGCGCTGACAAGCGATTCTTAATCACCGAAATAGCCTTGCGTACGCTTCCGCCCGCTTCGAAATATCGCAAATAAATCACCACGTCGGCGAGATAGGTCAGTTCGAAGGAAGTGGTATCCGTGTTCAGCATTCCGTGTTGCGCCGTGGTCATGATGGTCAGCACGCCGTGTGCGCTTAGATACGACAACAACTCATGGAGTTGCGCCAACAAAAAACGCTCACTGGTCATCGCCGTCAAATATCCGTTCAGGCTGTCGATAACCACCACGCGAACGCCGTCGTCTTCCACTCTTCTGCGAACCCGGTAAGCAAATTCGCCGGGCGATTGCTCGTTAGGATCAGCCTGGTTAATCTCGATGGTTCCGTTTTCCATGTGGCCGGCCAGGTCTAGGTCCACATTCTTCGCCCGCTTTATGTACGTAGCCTTGGCTTCGTCAAACAAGAATGCGCAGGTTTTGAATCCCTGCTGCGCCGCAGCCGAAACAATCTGAATTCCGACCGTGGATTTGCCGGTTCCCGCTGGCCCTACCAGAACCAAACCGGTCCCCCAGCGCAGCCCGCCGCCGATCAAGCGATCAAGCTCTTCATTATTTGTTTTAAGAATGGCGCCTGCATCTTTGGGCCGCGCGCCATCTAACGAATCGCTGGCGATCAGCCTTCTGAAAACTTGCAGCCCACCGTGGCGAATCGCGAAATCGTGGCTGCCTTCCAGCGAAGGCCCGGCACGCAATTTGGTCACCTGAAGCTTGCGTTTCACCGAGCCGTACTCCGACTGCGTTTTTTCCAGCAGCACCACGCCGTGCGCAATGCTTTGCAGCAGCAAGTCCGGGTTCTCCACGGTGTAGTCTTCCAGAAAAAAAACCGTGCAGTTGCACTCCGACAATATTTCCTTTAACGCCAGAATCTGCCGGCGATAACGCAACGGGTCGCGCGCCACCAGACGAATTTCCGAAAGGGAATCGATCACCACCCGCTCGGGTTTCAAACGGCGCACATCGTCGATCACGCGCTGTATCGTTTCGCTCAGCTCCACATCTGCCGGTTGGAAAACCGTGTACTGTTCCTCATTTCTCAACCGGTCGCCCAGCGTGCTTAGTTCTTGCAGGTGTATTCCCTCGAGCGTCCAGCCGTGAGACTCCGCCACCGCGCGAATTTCATCCTCCGATTCGGAGAACGTAACGTACATCCCTTTTTCGGAATTTTTCGCGCCCGCCAGGAGGAATTGCAGCGCCAGAGTTGTTTTGCCCGAACCCGGCGCGCCTTCTATTAGAAAAAGGCGCCTGGCCGGAAAGCCACCGCCGAGGATGTGGTCCAGTTCTTCAATTCCGCTGCTCAGCCGATTTGAGGTTTTGTCTCTCTTCGCATCTTTGGATGACGGCATTTTCGATCCGCCCCCTTATATGCCACTGGCTAACGATCGCGCTCGCAGCCCATCGGTATCAAAAAAGCTCTCCCCTTCAAGAACTGTTTCCATCGCCTGGGTCAGCAGCTCCTCTCCGCTGGCCTTGCACACGTACCCATGAGCGCCGCTTTTACCGACATCTTTCGCGAATTGCGGCGAATTGTGCATGGTAAACAAAAGTATTTTCACTTCTGGCATGCTCTTGGAGATTCGATGAGCCACTTCCAATCCATTTAGAACCGGCATGGAAACATCCAGAATCACCAGGTCGGGCTTCAATAATTTGGTCTGTTCGAACGCTTCGAGCCCCGTCGTAGCCTCGCCGCAAACTTCCCATCCGGCGTGCGGCTCAATGGCGGTACGCAAACCTTTGCGCATCATCGCGTGATCGTCGGCGATTAAAATTCTGGCCATCTTTTGCTCCGTCGGGCTACCCCTATCATCGCCGTGTGAGCAGCATTCAATACATCGGTATGTCCCTGTATTTTCAATCTAAGGTCGCAAGAAAAGCTGTTTGGCGTGAACGAATTGGGCGTGCACTAATGCGTTTGGGTCATTCCAAAAAGCGGATCGCTGGAGTTTTTGGCTCATTTTGAAAAGCTAACTCCCGTTCGGGCTCTCTACATCTGCGCAGTTCGAGTACTAAGTACCCTACAACCGCCGCATTAATCAGCAATACCACTACTTTCATGATGTTGGGGTGGTGAAAAATTTCATAAATCTCCAGCGGAATGAACGACGACGTCGCGATAATCGTAAAATATTCTGCCCACCGTTTGCCCAATGCCAGTCCAACGCCTTCGGTGAGCAGTAACGCCGAATAAAAAAATGTGCCAAAGCTCACTGCCCTCAGCCGCTGAGGACTCAAGTCCGTAAATCGTTCCAGCAGCGCCTGCAGGTAGTGGTTGTTGGGGTCGACGCGAAAAACATTTACCCAGTGCTCCACGACAGCTGCGAGATCTCTATTGATCAGCGTGTGCGCACCGATGCCCACGGCCAGCAGTGCCAGACCTTTTAGCAGTTTGAATGCCGCGATAACCAGCAGGCCGCGGGAAGGATGGTCACACTCAGACATGGTTTCTCTCGCCAATCGCGCTTATGCTTTCGCTTCGTGGCTTATTCCTTTTTCTCCGCCAATTCGGCCCAGCGCGCATAAAGTTTTTCCACTTTATCTTGAGCTTTTTCCATGCGCTTGCAGCTTTCCAGCAGTCGCTGCCCGTCACTTGCCAACTGCGGATCGGCCAGTTCGGCGCGCGTCGCGGAAAGCTCCGACTCCGCTTGTACCAGGCTGTCTTCGATGTTGGCAAATTCCCGCGCCTCTTGGTAAGAAAGTTTTCGCTTGGTTGCCGTTGCTGCCGCCTGTTGTGCATTAACGTTCGAGCGACCGTTCGAACCCTCCGCGCGGCCGCCGCTTCCACTCGCCCCTTTGCTTGACCCCTTGTTTAACCCCTTATTTAACAATGTCCCTCGCGTCGAAGTTTGTTTCCTCTGCCACGCATCCCACTGCGAATAATCCGCGAAGCGCTCCGCGCCGCCGCGCCCATCCAGGCCCAGCACAATGGTCGACACGCGATCCAGCAGGTAGCGGTCGTGCGTCACCAGCAACAACGCCCCTGTAAACTCCAGCAAGCTTTCTTCCAATATCTCCAGCGTTGGAATATCCAAATCGTTGGTCGGTTCATCCAGCAGCAGCACGTCCGCCTCTTGCAGCATCAGTTGCGCGATCAACACCCGTGCCCGCTCGCCGCCCGACAGTTTACCCACCCGCTGATTCAGGTCTTCCGGGTCGAACAAAAATCTTGCCGCCCAGGCGGCTACGTGGATCACGCTGCCTTGATAAATCACTGCGTCAGCATCCGGAGCTAGAGCACGCCGAAGAGTTAAATCGGGGTCGAGCTGCCTGCTCTGGTCAAAATACACCATGCGCAATGGCTCGGCGCGTTGAATTTTGCCTCTCGTGGGCGCCATTTCGCCGCGTAATAATCGCAGCAGCGTGGTCTTGCCGCTGCCATTCGGCCCCACCAGACCTACGCGCATTCCCGCGGTCACCGCGAAATTCAAATCCTTGAACAAAGTGCGTCCGCCCAATTCGCAAGTCACCCCGTCCAGCGTGATGAGCTGCTTGGTCTGCCGGTTGGTCGCGGAAAAATCGATGCGCGCCGTCGTGCTTCGCGTCCTCGCATTTAAATCGGCCAGATCCCCAATCAGTTCGTGCGCCTTATCGATACGTGCCTTCGACTTTGTAGTCCGCGCTTTCGGCCCACGACGCAGCCACTCAATTTCCGTGTGCACACGGTTTGCCAACGCAGCTTGCTCCTTGCGTTGCGCGTGCAGGTACAGTTCCTTGGCCTCTAAAAATGTGCTGTAGTTTCCTGCGACGCGCAATAGCCCATCGGCGTACAGCCGATTCAGTTCCACCACTTCGCTGGCCACATTTTCCAGAAAATAGCGGTCGTGGCTGACCACCACACACGCGAACGGAGCATTACGCAGCAACCCCTCGAGCCACGCAATTCCGGCCAGGTCCAAATGATTAGTCGGCTCGTCAAGCAGCAGTACATCCGGATGCTGCACCAGCGCTTCGGCGACCGCCAATCGTTTTCGCCAGCCGCCGGAAAGCGTCGTGGCCAGCACCTCGCGATCGGTAAATCCTACGCGACCCAGGGTTTCCGCAATGCGTCCGGCGCGCTCCGACTGCGGGACCGCGGCGTTCTGCAAAGCCCGTTCCACCACGCTAAGCACTGTGTCCCCATCGGCAAAATCAGAAATCTGCGACACGCAACTCAACCGGGTTCCTTTGCGCACCGCCACATCTCCGGTGTCGGGTTTCACTCTGCCGGCGAGAATCTCCAGCAGCGTGGACTTGCCCGAACCGTTTGGCCCGATAACGCCAATGCAATCGCCACTCGAAACCGTGAACGAAATGTCTCGAAACAATGGCGTGCTGCCGTATTTCTTGGATAATCCCTGTGCGCTGATAATCGGTGGCAAATTCCTGCGGTCTGCTCCTGTAGTTAGTTTACCCTGCTACGGTACGAGCGCACTAAGAACGCTAAAATGGCGCTGCCCCAAATCTAAAAATGGCTCACAACTATGATGCCGTAATTCTCGGCGCTGGTGCCGCTGGCCTGCTGTGCGCTATTGAAGCAGGAAAGCGCGGCCGACGCCTTGCCGTCCTCGAACGCGCCCCTCGCGCCGGGAAAAAAATCCTGATCTCTGGCGGCGGGCGCTGCAACTTCACCAATCTTCATTGCCGCCCTGAAAATTTTATCTCCGCCAATCCCCACTTTGCCAAATCCGCGCTGGCTCGCTACACGCCTGCCGATTTCATCGCGTTGGTGGAAAGGCATTCTATTCCGTACCACGAAAAAACTCTGGGCCAGCTTTTCTGCGACCGCGCAGCCCGTGACATCACCGATATGCTCGAAACGGAATGCCGTGCCGCCCACGTCGACCTTTTTCTCAACACCGCAATTCAAGAAGTCCGTAACACCACGGAATTTACCGTGCGCACCGCCGACACAGAATTTTTGGCGCCCGCCCTCGTCGTCGCTACCGGCGGACTAACCATCCCCAGAATGGGCGCCACCGATTTCGGCTATCAACTCGCCCGTCAATTCGGAATAAAAATTCGCCAAACACGCCCCGCCCTGACGCCGCTTCTATTTGCGAGCGCTGATCGATCCACCTATTGCGATCTCGCCGGAGTTTCTACCGAAGTGATCGCCGCCACCGATCACCACGCGTTCCGCGAAGCCCTGCTCATCACTCATCAAGGTCTAAGCGGCCCCGCCATTCTTCAGGTTTCGTCCTACTGGAACAAAGGCGAACCCATCCGCATCGATCTCGCTCCCGATCGCGAGGTCTTCGCCTCACTGCGCGCCGCGTCAACTAGAAATGCCGCTACTGCACGCGCTGCGCTTCAACTCGCGCTGCCCAATCGTTTCGCAATACGCTGGCTCGATGCTCATCTCCCACCGCGCTGGACCAACGAAGACTTGGCGCGCCTCGAAAGAGAGCTGCATCAATGGACCATCACTCCCGCAGGCACAGAAGGCTTCGGCAAAGCCGAAGTCACCCTCGGCGGCATAGATACCGATGAGCTTTCCAGCAAAACCATGGAGTCGCGCAGAGTTCGTGGACTATTTTTTATCGGCGAAGTGGTCGACGTCACCGGCCACCTGGGCGGGTTCAATTTTCAATGGGCCTGGGCCAGCGGCGCAGCCGCCGGTCGCTCCCTCTGAACTTTTCCGTTCCACGAAAATAAAATTCGTCAACTGAAGAATAACTCACGGTAGCCTGAACGCCACAACATAATCTCCTTGCTTCGTTCCCAGCTTCCCGTGTCCCCCCGCGGCAATCACCAGATATTGTTTCCCGTTCAACGTGTAGGTCATCGGCGTAGCTTGCCCGCCGGCCGGCAACTCATACTTCCATATTTCTTTGCCAGACTCCGCATCGAACCCTCGAATATAGTTGTCCATCGTTGCCGCCGAAAACACCACGCCGCCTGCAGTCACAATCGGCCCGCCCAAGGTAACCGTCCCGGTGTTCATCCCCGGCACAAAGCTTCCCAGCGGTACGTCCCAAGCTTTCTTCCCGGTAAATAAATCCACAGCGGCGACCGTTCCCCACGGTGGCGGACTGCACAGCGCCAACGTCTCGCTCGGCCCAATCAACGGCGTCCGAAACATTGCGTAAGGCGTCCCAGCTTGCCGCCCCCATTCACCATGTAGCCGGTCATTGCTCGTCGCCGCCTTGATGTCTGTATCATACTTTTGTCGCGGAATCAGCCGCACAAAAAATGCCAGCCGGTTGGTGTCCATCACCAGCAAATGTCGCTGCGGATCGTAGGCGGCGCTGCCCCAGTTCACCCCGCCTACGCTTCCTGGAAAGACAATCGACCCCTTCACACTCGGTGGAGTGAAAATCCCTTCCGAGCGCGCGCCTCTTATCTTGTCCGCGCAAGCCTGCTTTTCTTCCGGAGTTTTGCCCCACGCGTCCTCGGCACTTATTTTTTCCGGCACCATCGAGATCGTCGATGCCGGTTGCGTGGGCCAAGCCTCTTCTCCGGGAATATCGCTTTTCGGCGCAGTCCGTTCCTCAACGGGCAGCAACGGCGCCCCCGTCAGTCGATTCAGCACGAATACGCGCCCCATCTTGGTAGTAATCGCCACCGCCGGCGTCCCATCGTGCCACGAAAATAAAGTCGGCTGCGAAGCTACGTCGTAATCCCACAAATCGTGGTGCACCACCTGAAAGCCCCACACAAATTCGCCACTCGACGCCTTCAACGCCACCACCGAGTTCGCCCACTTGTTGTCGCCGCGCCGCAAACCCCCGAAATAATCAGGGCTGGCGCTTCCCGTAGGAATAAAAACCAGATCGCGCTCCGCGTCCACCGAAAGCGTGGACCACGCATTCCCCGCGCCCGTCCTCGGCGAGCTTTTCGAGGCCCACGGAATCGGATCCCACGACCACCGCTGTTTCCCGCGCCGCACATCAAACGCGCGCACAATCCCGCGTTCCAGCTCCACCGCGCGGTTATCGCCAATCGACGATCCGGTGATCACCAGATCTCCAGCGATAGCCGGAGCCGAAGTCACCTGGTATTGCCCCGCATCTCGCAAATTCACATCTTTAGTCAAGTCAACCTGCCCGTTCGCCCCAAAATCCGCGCAAGGTTTACCCGTGTCGCCATCCAGCGCGATCAACCGCGCGTCCAGAGTCCCAATAAATATCCGCAGTCGACATACGTGCCCCACCTTAGCTGCGGAATCCTTCCAGGCGGAAACTCCTCGCGAAGTACTCTCCGAAAACCCATGCGAAGCATCCAGCTTCGGGTCATACTCCCAGATTTTCTTCCCAGTCTCCGGTTCCAGCGCGATTACGTGATCAAATGGGGTAGATAAATAAAGCCGCGCATCCACAAGAATAGGCGTTGCTTCGAACGCCGCGTGTTCCTTCAAATCGTCTTCAACTTGATCCAACGCCCCAGTGCGGTAAGTCCAAGCCACCTTCAACCGCGCCACGTTATCCCGATTAATCTGCTTCGCTGGGGAGTACCGCGTCCCGCCAGCATCGTTCCCGTAATTCCGCCATCCCGTATCCGCCACGCTCGCGCCGTCCATCTGCGCCGATACCTGCTGCGGCGTTGTTAAAAGCAGCGACCAGACGCACGCGAACCACAAAATGGCGTTCGCCAACCAGAATTTGGGTGTTTTCATGGGCCTAGTCATATCCCAGCAGGGCGGGGAACGCAACACGTCCAGTTATTGAGCACAGCCGTGAAAGGTTGGAGCTATGTGGAGGTTGTTAGGGGGCGGATTAACGTTTGTGTTCGCGTAAACCGCTGACCAAGCTAACCGTCAGCAAGCTGCCTATGGCGAATACAAGCACGATAACAATCATGGATGGAAGGGCCTCGCTCATTCATAATGCAAGCGAGCCTCCATCCTAAGTCTTGTGATATCAAGGACAACATCACCCAAACGCTTCACAACTGTGGAAGCATTTGGACAACCCAATACACATTTTAGTTAGGGAATTCTAGGCGCGGGCGGCCCTGGGTGGTCTTAAATCCGCTGATCAACGTGACAGCTACTAAAGCTAAGATGGAAGCGCTGATTAGGAATACGATCATCGCGCCCCCTTGCGGCGACTGGAAAAACTCCACGCAAGTTACAAGTTAATGCTAATAGTGCCCATAACTTGGGTGAATACCACTCTTCGCCTACTGGCCGATGCGGCAACCCCGCATTCCAGTCCTGGTACTTGTTGAATCCAGTGTATTTACGTCTTACTCAATCGAATCGACCCATCCGAGGTATGAATCACTAGCGGCTGCCCCCCGCCATTCATTTTTCCGTGTATCTGTGAATTGCTAAAGCTGCCTTCCACCGTCACAGGCATTCCGAGGCTAATGTGCCCGTCGCCCGTACTCGCATCTATATTGGCCTGAAGATCTCCGGGCAAGGTCATATCCACGCTGCCGTCCCCTGTGCGAATATTCCACCCGGAGTTCATTCGCGAGCCATTGCCCACTCGCGCCTCGACGCTGCCGTCCCCGGTCTTAATATTCAGCCCGTCGAACCGTCCTTCCAACTTGATGTGCCCGTCCCCTGAGTCGGCAGTCACTTTGCCATCCAGCCCCTGAGCTTCAATGCTGCCATCGCCAGTACGTAACTTTATGTCGCCCCTGAGCTTG
>DATNKL010000055.1:0-2045 GCA_035603415.1 Candidatus Acidiferrales bacterium | reverse complement strand
TTTCCCGGCTTGTTTCAGATGCATCAAAGCGCGATCCACTTGCCACGGCTTCATTCCGCGATCTTCCAGAACAAGAATCGCATCATCGGTTTGCAAATCCCACTGCGTTCCGATGGCCGTTTCCACAAGAGTCAAGCACCCGCCGAGCACCCGCCCGTTAGCTTCACCCGGAGTCAACTGCTCTCCCTGAAGGTCCAAAGACCAGCCGCCTGTGGTGATTTGTAGAGCCCCCAGCAACGACTTTTCGTCATATCCCTTTGGCGTGCCTGGACCAGCATCCAGCCCAGCAGCCAGCATCGGCCCATAAAACGTGCCCCATTGAAATCGTTGCCACAAATAAATCTGCAAAGAAGTCAGGTCGCTGAAACCTAAAATAATTTTTGGATTTGCGGAGGCCGAAATATGCAGGTCATCCAGCAGATAGTTCGAACCGTATCCTCCTCGGGTACCTACAAGCGCGGCGATGTCGGCGCGCTCCAGTTGACCAACCAACTCGTCGCGGCGGATCGCGGTGGACGCCGCAAAATACCCGTCGTTTTCGGTGGAAGTTCGTTCGACAACGTGCAGTCCAAGGCGCCTTAGCTCCTCCGCGCCCGCAGCAATTTTGGAGGGCTCGGCCGGGGAAGCGGGAGCAAACGGCATGACCATGCTGTGCGGGGTCAGCGCCCGGGGCTTACGCACCTTGCTGCGTTCACTTTGCGAACTCGCCTCGCGCGTCAAGGGCACCCCAGAACGAGTCGTCATGCCTGTTGCTGCCTCTCGACCGGGAGCATCTCAACGGTCACGCCGGGCCGCGTCAACCCGGCGAAGATTTTTTCCTGTTTGCGATGACTGACGTCCGCATCAAACTGGATGAGATTTTTCTCGCCGGCCATGGATACCTGAAAATTATCCAGCGTAATTCCAAGGCTGGAGAAACATTGATGAACTTCAGAAACCAGATCGACTGTAGGCTCAGTGGAAATGCGAAACAACATGTACCGTGGCTTCAAGCCAATCCAGTTTTCCACGTACAACAAAAACACCAGCGCGAAAAGCACCAACGAACACGCAAAACCCGACGCGCGAAATAATCCAGCGCCGGCGCCCATCCCCATTGCGGCCACCGCAAAAATTGTAGCTGCGGTGGTTAAGCCGGTCACGCCACCGCGATCGCGCAAAATAACTCCGGCGCCGAGAAAACCGATTCCCTGAACGATGTTGGAGGCAATGCGCGTGGTGCTGGCATCGCCAGTGGCTCGCGCTATCTCTATGGAGAGAATCGTGAAAAAAGCCGCGCCCACGGCCACACACAAACCGGTGCGTAGGCCGGCTGGGCGACGGTGCCAAGCGCGCTCCGCTCCAATTACGGAGCCTAGCAAAGCAGCCCACAGCAAGCGCACGATCATGTCGTTGAGAGGAATCATGCTTTTCGGCGGTGTCGCGAATCTTGGGAAAGTTTACAGTTTATAGCGAGAATTGCGTTAATTTCGCGAAGTGCCGTGCCCTGGCGTGTATCTCGCTGCGCTTAAGCGAACGCAAGCGGTCTAACCCAAATTTTTCCACCGCGAAGCTGCCTAACACCGAACCGTATACCATGGCGCGCCGCAGGGCCGCGTCATTTTTTTGCCCAGCGCCCGCAAGGTAACCCATAAATCCTCCGGCAAAACTATCCCCTGCGCCGGTTGGATCATGCGGCTCTTCCAACGGAAATGCGGGAACGCAAAATACGCCGCGCTTGTCGACCATCATGGCCCCATATTCACCGCGTTTTACCACCAGGGTGCTAGGGCCCATCTTGAAAATATGTTTCGCTGCGCGCAACAAATTATGTTCGCTGGAGAGTTGCCGTGTTTCAAAATCGTTGATCATCAAAATATCCACGTGCTTCAACGTCTCGCGCAGCTCTGCGTTGGTGCGTTCGATCCAGTAGTTCATGGTGTCCAGCGCAACGATTTTTGGCCTGTTGGTGACTTGTTGAAGCACGTCGCGCTGGAGATCAGGAGCGATATTCGCGAGGAAAACGTGTTTGGATTTGCGGTATTTTTCGGGGAGCTTCGGTTTGA
>DATNKL010000123.1:0-2587 GCA_035603415.1 Candidatus Acidiferrales bacterium | reverse complement strand
GCCCTTCCCATATATCTCGGAAGGATTCGCGGGCATGAAATACCCGTCAATATTAGGCCTGAAGCGATCGTTGTCATTCCCACTTCTCGACGCTTCCAAAAGTTTTTCTGCGCTCACGCCGCGCAGTTGTCCGAGCGATTTCAGCCCCAGAGATTCCACAAACACCGTGTCGCGCCGTTCACTCTCCGCCAACGGCTTCGCCCTTAATATTTTCCCAAAAAATGCGCCACTCTCCCCGATCGCCGCGCGAATCAATCCCTTCGACAACGGCGACGCCATCAGCGCGCTCACCGCAAACGACCCCGCGGACTCTCCAAAAATGGTCACGTTGTTCGGGTCGCCCCCGAACGCCGCAATATTCTCGTGGACCCATTTCAGCGCCGCCGCTTGATCCATCAATCCATAATTTCCCGAAGCATGATGCGTCGACTCCGCCGTCAATCCCGGATGCGAAAAAAATCCAAAAATCCCCAGCCGGTAATTCATGCTCACGATCACTACGCCCTCGTGCGCCAGGTGCTCGCCATCCTGTCTCGGCTCCGAAGTCGCGCCCGCCTGAAATCCTCCGCCGTAAATCCACACCATCACCGGCAGCTTCGTCTTCGCCGAAGTCCCCGGCGTCCACACATTCAGATACAAGCAATCCTCGCTAGGTCCCGCATCGCGAAACACCATGTCCTCATAAATCCGCGCCTGCATGCACCGCGCGCCAAACTCTGTTGCTTTCCTCACGCCCTTCCAGGCGCTCACTGGCTGAGGCTCTTTCCAGCGCAACTCCCCGACCGGCGGAGCCGCAAACGGTATGCCCTTAAAAATCACCACTTTTCCGTCCGCGCTTTTACTTCCCGCCACAAGTCCCGCTTCCGTGGGCACTTGCACCTGTGCGCCCAGCGAACCAACGCCAAACAACACCGCCGCAGCCGCTGCGATACCTCGTTTCGCCAGCATATTCATGATTGTTGTCCCCGTTGGTCTCACTGTCATTTTTGGCTGTAGCGCCCTCGCATTTGTAAATTGCGAACCCGGCCGCCCTGATCAAATCCAAATCTCACCGAGAACCGTATAACACGGTGGGCCGTCTAACCCGAAGAATTTACATCTACGATCTTGACGGGCTGGTTGGCATACCAGAAAATTTAGTGGTTTGGCGTTCACAATATGCGCGAAACAAAGCAATTGCACGCAGTATCCAAAAATCCACCGTTCTTCCGCGGTTCCGCCGCCCCCACTCATTCAAGAATCAAATCGGCCTCATCAAATTTTCAGTGGCAACGGAAGCCTTATGGGGGTAACGTATCCCCCAGTTTTAGCTCGCAACCTGGCGCCTCCAGCCTCGCGCCGATTCAGAGCGGTTTACAATTTTCGGCCGAAGCTCGCTCGTATTCGGCTCACAGATCTTCATGGCAGCTGTTCTGCCTGAGGGATGCAGTTAAATCTCAAATCGATGGGGGTTGTTCAGCATATGACTAAGTCCAATAAGTTTCTCATCACGGGCGCGGCTGTCGCGGGCTTGCTCGCCGGCACCAGCGCAAGCATCAAGGCGTCCAATCTGTTGCCTGGCGTCAAGTCTGCTATGACCGCTCAGGATGACAGTGCCGACAAGGCCTCCAGCAAAAAGGTGAAAGAAAAGCACGCCTGTAAAGGCCAAAACTCCTGCAAGGGTAAGGGCGGTTGCAAGTCCAGCGACAACGGCTGCAAAGGCAAGAACTCCTGCAAGGGCAAGGGCGGCTGCGCCACCGACGGCTCCAAGATGCCGGACGAGAAGCCCTAAACCACTACCGACACTCTTCCGCGTGATAGAGGGCCGGTCCATCTTCACCGGCCCTCTATCCGCTTTTTCTTATCTTTGTATCTAAATCCGCCTTCGTGAATCTGATTCATCCTGGAGTTTCTTATGGGCACCAACCGCTTCAACAATTTCACCGAGTACGGTATCGGCATCGGCCTGCGCCAACCGCACTACGACCACATCTTGTCCCGCAAGCCAGTGGTCGACTGGTTTGAGATCATCTCTGAAAATTTCATGATCGATGGCGGCCGCCCCCTGCAAATCCTCGATCAAATCCTCGAGCAATACAAAGTCGTGCAGCACGGCGTCTCCATGTATTTCGGCTCCGCGGAAAAACCCAATCGCGAGCATCTCCGCCGCTTGAAAGAACTGGTCAAGCGCACCAAAACCCCGTGGCTCTCCGATCATCTTTGCTGGGGCAGCGTCGACGGCCGCTACACACACGACCTTCTCCCCATGCCCTACACCTTTGAAGCCGCCAAACTCACCGCACAAAAAGTCCGCGAAGTCCGCGATTACCTCGAAGTACCCATTGCCGTAGAAAACGTCAGCAGCTACGCCGAATATCACGTCTCCGAAATGACTGAGTGGGAATTTCTGAACGAAGTGGTGGAGCGCGCCGATTGCGGCATTCTGCTCGACGTAAATAATATTTATGTCTCATCGCAAAATCACAGCTTCGATCCTTTTACTTACGTAAACCACGTCCCCGCCGAGCGCGTCGCGCAAATCCATATCGCAGGCCATTCCAAATATCGCAAATATATTCTCGACACTCACGATCATCCGGTCATCGAT
>DATNKL010000126.1:0-2797 GCA_035603415.1 Candidatus Acidiferrales bacterium | reverse complement strand
CGCCGCAGACCAATATCGTGCGTGCCAATGGGCAGCGCGGCGTGCTGATGGCGGTATATAAAACCGGTTCGGCTTCCACGCTGGACATCGTGAGCCGCGTCAAACAATCCATTGAAGACTATGCCGGCTCCATTCCTGAAGGCATACATATCGCCATGCTCTTCGACCAGTCGCTTTTCGTGCGAGCTTCTATTTATGGTGTGTTGCGCGAGGCGCTGATTGCGGCGTGCCTGACGGCGTTTATGATTCTGGTCTTCTTGGGTAATTGGAAGAGCACCATAATTATTGCCGCTTCAATTCCGTTATCCATTCTAGTCAGCGTGTTATGCCTCAGTGCGCTGGGCGAAACGATTAATATTATGACGCTGGGCGGGTTGGCCCTGGCGGTCGGCATCCTCGTTGACGACGCTACGGTGGAAATCGAGAACATCAACCGCAACCTAGCCATGGGCAAGGAAACGGTGCAAGCCATTCTGGACGGCGCGCAGCAAATCGCTGTGCCAGCGTTTGTTTCCACGTTGTGTATTTGCATCGTGTTTATTCCCATGTTTTTTCTTTCGGGGGTGGCGAAGTTTCTCTTCGTACCGTTGGCCGAAGCGGTGATTTTCGCCATGCTCGCTTCTTACATGTGGTCACGGACCATCGTGCCGACCATGGCGATGTATCTCTTGAGCGCGGAGGACGAGCACGTACCGGACAGAGATAAGCAGGGTTTCCTGCGGCGCTACCAGCAGAAATTCGAGCACGCCTTCGAACGGATGCGCGAACGTTATCGTGACGCACTTCGCGCCGCGCTGGCTATTCCGATTCTATTTGCCGGTTGCTTCCTGGCGTTTTGCATGCTGTCCACTTTACTGATCTTCGTGCTGGGCAGGGATTTCTTTCCATCTGTGGATGCCGGGCAAATTCGGTTGCATTTCCGTGCGCGCACTGGGCTGCGCATTGAGGAAACGGCCCGGCTTGCAGATCAGGTCGACGCCGTAATTCGACAAACAATTCCGCAAGGAGAAGTCGAAACAGTACTGGATAATCTTGGCGTGCCATACAGCGGACTGAACCTGAGTTACAGCAACGCCGGAACTTTCGGGACTTCTGATGCGGAAATCCTGGTGCAGCTCAAACCCAAACGCCAGAAACCAACTTCGACATACATCAACGATCTGCGGGAACGGTTGCCGCAGGATTTTCCGGGCGTGCAATTTTTCTTTCAGCCGGCGGACATCGTCACGCAAATTTTAAATTTCGGATCGCCCGCGCCCATCGACATACAAGTCACGGGCAACAACCAGCAAGGCAACTATGTGGTGGGAGAAAAACTTGCCAATGACCTGCGGCATATTCCCGGAGCAGCGGACGTGCACGTGCAACAAGCCTTTGATCAACCCACGCTGCACATGGATATTGAACGCACGCGCGTCCAGAACCTGGGACTGCAAGCCAAGGACGTGGCGCAGAATTTGCTGGTATCGCTGAGCTCCAGCTTTCAAACGGCACCGGCTTTCTGGCTGGACCCTAAAAACGGGGTCAGCTACAGCGTAGCGGTGCAAACACCGCAATACCGCGTCGATACTTATCAGGCTTTGCAGAACACGCCGGTGACCGCGAGCACACCAAATTTGCCTCCGCAGATTCTGGCTAACCTGGTGACTACTTCTACTACGGCAAGGCCCGCGGTGGTTTCGCACTACAATGTGCAGCCGATGATTAATGTCTATTCATCGGTCGACGGGCGCGATCTGGGAGCCGTAGCGGATGAGGTTGAGAAACGCGTAAAGGAAATGGAAAAACAGTTGCCCAAGGGAAGCCACATTATTATTCGTGGCCAGGTTCAAACCATGAAGACATCCTTCACCGGCCTGGGATTTGGACTATTGGGAGCCATCGCGCTGGCTTATTTATTGATCGTCGTAAATTTCCAATCCTGGCTGGATCCTTTTATCATCATCACCGCGTTACCTGGGGCGCTGGCGGGAATTTGCTGGATGCTATTGATTACGCATACGACGCTGAGCGTGCCATCGCTGACTGGCGCGATCATGTGCATGGGCGTGGCTACCGCGAATAGTATTTTGATGGTGTCTTTCGCGCGGGAGCAGATGGACGAAGGCAAGAATCCGCTGGACGCCGCGGTGGAGGCCGGTTTTGTGCGCATGCGCCCGGTCATCATGACCGCGCTGGCGATGATCATCGGTATGGTGCCCATGGCTATCGGGCTCGGCGAAGGCGGCGAACAAAATGCGCCGCTGGGCCGCGCGGTAATCGGTGGATTGCTGTTTGCCACCTTCGCGACACTATTTTTTGTGCCCTGCGTTTTTTCCGTGATTCATGGCTGGCTGGAAAAAAGAAAAGCTCACGGAAAAGAGGCGGCTACAGCATAAAATGAGGCACAAGGGAAAGCGGCGGAGCGGGGTATGAGTCAGGACGTAATGGAACAGAAAGGTCAGCGCACGACAACGGAACGCGAGCCGGCAAGAGAACAACCGCGCGCGCAGCAATCTCCACGGAAACCGGAACGCAGCAGTCTGTTCCTGGTACTGGTGGTGGTCGCGGTTTTATTGGTGGTTGTCGGCGGGATAACTTTGTTGATGCGCCGTTCACAGTACAAAGCGCTGGCCAAGGAGACGGAAACTCTCGCGGTGCCTACGGTGTCGGTAGTTCATCCGATTGCGGAGTCCGATTCCGAAGATTTGGTGTTGCCTTCCACGCTGCAAGCCTATGTGGAATCGCCGATTTACGCGCGCACCAACGGCTATCTGAAAAAGTGGTACCACTACATTGGCAGTCGCGTGAACAAAGG
>DATNKL010000137.1:0-21787 GCA_035603415.1 Candidatus Acidiferrales bacterium | reverse complement strand
CCGACATTCTTACCGACTCCACAGCCAGCGTCGTCACCCAAGGCCTGCTGGGAAACAGGTACATCAATATTTCGCGAGGGTTTACCGGTGTCCCATTGAAAGATGGCGAAGAAGTCCCCGCCTCAGAAACAAAAGAGATGCTCGGCAGCCTCCAGGCTCTCTCCGATTCCATGCAGGTAATTTTGGATGACATAAAAGAAGGTCGCGGCTCCATCGGAAAATTGCTCACCGATCCGCAAGCCTACAACCATCTGAATAGCGTCATGGCCAAGGCCGATACCATGATGAGCAACGTGCAGGCCGGCAAAGGCACTTTAGGAAAGCTCGTAAATTCCAATGAGTTGTACGACAAGGTCGACAAGAGCGTCGACAATATCAATGGCCTGGTCACCGAAGTTCGCTCCGGAAAAGGCACCATCGCCAAATTGCTGAACGATCCCACCCTTTACGATGAAGCTAAGCAGGCCCTCAACAATAGCAATGCCTTGCTCAGTGAGGTGCGCGCCGGAAAAGGCAGCGTCGGCAAACTCATGAACGACGACGCTCTATACAATAATTTGCGCGACACCAGCGCCAACCTGGACAAGGCTTCCGCCAAGTTGAATGAAAACACCACCACCGCAGGCAAACTTTTTTCCGATCCCAAGTTGTATGACAATCTCGCCGGCCTGACTGGCGATTTGCGCTTGCTTATCGGCGAGTTTCGCCAGAATCCGGCCAAGTTCTTGCGCGTAAAAGTGAGCGTGTTCTAGCCCTTCGCAACCTTTGCGTAACCTCGAGCGTTCTTGTAATGTTTTTGTAACAATAAAGCCATAATATCCACCGCGGCCAGCAATACCGCCGCGACTCACAATTCGAGCCTATGGAAAATCAGGAAGTACTGCAAAAACCGCGCCCCGAACCAAGCAAATCAACACTCCCTCAACCTGGACGTCCCGTCCCCAGTCGCGCTTACCCGGGTGCCTTAATCGTTGTCGAAGGCACCGATGGTTCCGGAAAATCCACGCAACTTTATCTATTGAAACGCTGGCTCGAAATTGGTGGCTATCGTCTGCACTTCACCGAGTGGAATTCGTCGCCCCTCGTGAAATCCGCCACACGCCGCGGAAAACAACGCCGCCTCCTCACTCCCACTACATTTTCTCTCTTGCACGCCGCCGATTTTGCGGACCGCTGCGAACGCCAGATCATGCCTTTGCTGCAGGGCGATTATCTCGTCCTAGCCGACCGTTACATCTACACCGCCTTCGCCCGCGACGCCGCTCGCGGTTGTCCTCCGCGCTGGCTGCGCAATCTTTACCGCTTCGCGCCCGTCCCGGACATTACCTTCTACTTTCGAACCCCACTCGACATCGCCGTTCACCGCATTCTCAGCGGACGCCCCAAATTAAAATATTATGAAGCGGGCATGGACTTAGGCATGTCCTACGACCGCGCCGAAAGCTTCCGTCTATTTCAGGCCCGTATTCTCGAGGAATACGACAAAATGGTTGACACCGACAATTTTGTCGTTCTCGACGGCACCATCCCCGTCAATAAATTGCAAAAGCAGATGCGCGACATCGTGGCCTCCAAAATTGATCTGAAACGTTTTGCCCCTCGCATTCAGGAAGCGGAGTAAGCATGCCCGATCACGAAAAAGATAAAGACAAAGACCGAGACAGAGATCGCGACCGCGACCGCGAGCGTGACAAAGACAAAGCTCCTGTGGCCGTCGCTACAGAGGCGCCGGTAACCACCGCCGCTCTTCCGCCGCCTATCAAGTCCGCGTCCGAAGTCGAGGAAGAAGCGTCGCATTATTTTTTTGGCGAGCCACTCGTCGGTTTCGATCCCGCCGAAATCACTGGCACTCTCGTTGTCATCGAAGGCATGGACGGCTCCGGCCGCTCCACGCAAATCACTTTGCTTCAGGAATGGCTCGAATCCGAAGGGTTCGCCGTCCAGACCAGCGGCCTGCGTCGTTCGAATCTCGTCGGTAGCGACATCGACCAACTCCTTGCCAAGAACGCCGTCACGCGCCTCACTCTCGCCCTGATGTACGCCACCGATTTCTTCGACCAGGTCGAGCATCGCATTTTGCCGGCGTTGCGCTCCGGCACAGTGGTCCTCGCCGACCGTTTTATTTTCACGTTAATCGCGCGCGGTGTAGTTCGCGGAATCAATCGCGATTACATGACTGGCCTGTATGCCATGGCTCTCAGGCCTCACCTAACTTTCTGGCTCAACGTCCGTCCCGAAACCGCCTTCGGCCGGGAATTCAAAAAGTCCCAGGCCATCAGCTACTGGGAAGCCGGTCGTGACATGTCCCTGTCGCACGACCTGTATTGGTCCTTCATCCGCTATCAAACAATGATCAAGCGCGAATTCGAAGTCATGGCCAAGCGAAACAGCTTCATCGAACTTGATGGCGAAGCCAGCGTCGCCGCCGTCAACAAGCAGCTCCGCCTGCGCATCGGTGAGCAGCTCGGTATACGCGCCACCAAGTACACTCCGTCCTCCGCGCTGGCTCACCTCTGGCGCTAAAAAAATCAATGTCAGAGCCGGTTCACATCGCTGCCATTGACGCCGGCTCCAACGCCGTGCGCCTGGCCGTTGCCCGTGCGTATTCCGCCCTCGACATTGAACCTCTTTACGACGAACGCTATTCTCTGCGTCTCGGCGAAGGTGTCTTCGTTAACCACCGCTTCAGCGAAAAACTCCTCAAAAAATCTGTCAAAGCTTTCCGCGATTTCAAAGAAACGATGGATGAGTTCGGCGTTACCAAGTACCGCGCTGTCGCCACCAGCGCCTCTCGCGAAGCCCGCAATCGCGACGCTTTCGTTCGCCGAATTAAACAGCAATCCGGCATTTCCCTCGAAGTGATCAACGCCGCCGAAGAGTCTCGCCTCGGCAGGGAAGCGGTTCTCGCCGCCATGGGCCCCGAAGCGCCGCCGCGCTGCATTATCGACCTTGGCGGCGGCAGCTTGGAATTGAGCATTCTGCGTGATCGTCAAGTCGAACAAAGCGCCCACCTCGGCGTGGGCACTGTTCGCCTGATGACCACCTTGAATCTCCCCGGGGTGATCAGCCCTTCACAAGCCGAGCAAGTCCGCAGATATGTGCGCGCGCTCCTCGAATCAAAATTACCTAACCGCCCCAATCTCGGAGAGCAAATCGCCGTCGCCCTCGGTGGCAATGCTGAAACGCTGGCTGGCATCGCCCCGGGTCCGCGCGAACATGGCCTCCCCATGCTGCAACTATCGCTCCTGCGCGACCGCCTTCCCGACATCCTGAAGCGCGATGTCCGCCAACGCATGAAGGCTTACGCTGTGCGCCGCGACCGTGCCGACGTCATGGGCATTGCCGCCATCACCCTCCTCACTCTCGGCCGCTATCTGAATGTCCGCTGCATGGCCATCCCCGCCGTTGGCGTTCGCGAAGGTATTCTGCAGGAAATTGCTCACGACGCTTTCTCGCGAAAAGAACCGCACCGTTACAACGCTGCCGCCCGGCAGGTAATCGCCAGCACCAGAGCCTTCGCGCGCCGCCTGGACCGCGATCAAGCCCACGCCGAGCATGTCCGTGAACTCAGCATTCTTCTTTTCGACCGTTTGCAGCCCGCGCATCATCTTCCCGCGCAGTATCGCGTGCTGCTCGAAGCCGGCGCCCTTTTGCATGACGTCGGCCACACCATCAGCCATCACGGCCACCACAAGCATGGCGAATATTTGGCGCTGAACGGCGACATCCCTGGTCTCGCGGGCCGTGATCGCGCTATCGTCGCCTCGCTGGTCCGCTACCACAATCGCAAATCCGAACCCGCCAGCCACCACGTGGCCTATGCTTCGCTATCAAACCTGGATAAACGCATGACCCGTCGCTTGGCCGCCATTCTCCGCATCGCCGAAGGCCTCGATCATTCGCACCGCCAGCGCGTTACCAATGTTCAAGCCTCCTTCCAGCGCGGCTCCGTGGGTCTGCAGGTTAAAGCGCGGGGAGATGCCGCGGAGGATTTGCGCGACGCCAACCGCAGCGCCGACCTCTTTGAAAAAGAATTTCACGTGCGCCTCTTCTTCCGCCAATCCTCATCATGAGCTGTCCGCATTTACGGAGTTGCCCGCGTAACGATTCGCTCGCATCATGAGGTGATGGATAAGCCGCCCGGCAAAACATCGCTGGCAAAAGTTCGGCGCGAATGAGGTTTAATAAAATTCGAACGGAGCTACTCGATGGATCTGTACATCGTCCGCCACGGCATCGCGATCGACCGTGAAGACCCCAAGTGTCCCCCCGACCCCGAACGTTACTTGACGGAAGAGGGCATAGACAAAACCAAGCAAGTAGCCAAAGCCATCGCCACGCTCGGTATCACCCCGGACCTCTTGATCTCCAGTCCCTACACCCGCGCCATGCAAACCGCCGAAATCTTTGCCAATGCACTCGAGTACTCAAAACAGAAAATCCACCGCTCCGATTTACTCTTGCCCGGAGCGGAAACCTCCGCGCTCTTCCGCGATCTAGCCAAAGACAAACACTCTTCGTCCGTATTCCTCTTCGGGCACGCTCCTCATCTCGATGAACTCGTCGCTGCCGCCTTCGCCAGCAAACACCCCATCACTTCGCTCAAGAAAGCCGGCATCGCCGCGTTAAAACTAAAACGCATCTCCCCGCCTAGCGCCGAATTTCTCTGGCTGGCCACACCCCGGCTCCTGCGTCGCGCCGCAAAATAATTTCCCGCTCCATGTATTCAAGATTCGTTGTTTCTGAGCTCGATGAGGATTTCAATAAGGAGCTTGGCGTTTTCCATGCAATTGGACATTTGCGGGCGACAGGGAAACTCTACTCCTACGAGGAAATACATCACGACCAGATTCGTCAATGGTTTAACGAAAATCTGAAAAGGCCTACACGATTTACCGCTTCCAAAGGCCCTTTCTATCGCAAACAGAATAAAGCGATATCTTGGTTTAAAGACAGCGCAGAAGAACAGCTCAGTCGAGTCAGGGGACTGGTCGCGATTCTACGAAATCAGGGAGTTATTGTGCACATGTTGAAAACTGACCGGGTGGGTTACGTAGTTTACGAGGATGAGTACCAAATCGTGGCAGAGTCGTTTAGAGGAGACGGTTAGTAACTTCCAGACTAGCTTCTGGGATTTATCGATTGGCTAGGATTCTTTCGAAGCGGTGTTGTCCAGTTCAAAATTGCACAGACTCCTACGGCTAATCCGAAGCCCCAGCCACCGCCACCGCATACAAAACCCCGGGTGCACTCTGCGGTAACGCCACCACCTTATTCGCTTTTTCCGCAGCACGAACCACCAGGGGCTTACCCAGCACCGTCTCTAACAAATGTTTTCCCGCCGCAAGTCTCGCCGCAATCTCCAGATTGTCCTCCAACTTCGGAACCAAAAGCGTGATGGCATCCGCCGAATTCTCAATTTTAAATCCCGTCGGCGAATCCACTCCCGACTTGTGCAGCACTCGCCCAAGTCGAATTACTCCCGCCAACACCCGAATATTCTCTTGCTGCACTGCGCTCAGCTGCGCAAATTTCCCGTCATTCATCGTCGGTTCAGCCCCCCGATGGAAGCGCACCGCCCAAGCCACCAGTTGCCAGTCCTCGCGCGTCCATCGCGGAGGCACTTTCAATCCCAAAAGAAACTTCTGTGCAGCCTTTCGTGGGTGCTTCTGGTCCCGTCCCACCGCGTGCAGCAGGGCCGCCGCGCGTAAATTCCGTTGCACATTGACATCGTTAAATACCGGCTGCAAAACCTTCGCCCGTCGCAACAATTCAAAAACCCGTATCGATGTCCGCGCCACACGCCCCGCATTCCGCGGACTCGACTGCGCCGCCCGCGCCGTCGCTCGCAAGCGCGCTAACGACGCCGCCTCCAGTCGCTCTCCGTGCGGCAACGCGTGCCGCCACTTGTTCCATATACTCGTCTTCCCGAGCGTCAATTGCCGGTAAGTCTGCACCCGTTTCGCGCGCTCCCGCTGCACAATCTGTTTCCACGCTTTCCGTACCGCTTGGTCCACTCCGCCCTCTGCCTTTATTTTTTCCGCCAATACATCCAGATCGTGAATATCCCCCAATAAATCCTGCAGCCTTTTTAAATTCTCCGTCCACGCCGCGTTATGCTCTGGCAAAAGGCTCTCGACCGTGTACCTCAGCTTCTTCAAACCAATTCTCAACGCATGCCACGGTTTGGCCTTTTTCGTACGCAGCGCCTGCGCGTGCAGTTGTTTAATCTCCTCAAATCGCTCCCAGGCCAGGCATTCCGCCGCCAATCCGCTTACTGGAAGCACCCTCACCCGTTTCCGTAACTGACTCTGTAATCGCTTCCATTCCTTCTCATCAAATTTCCCCGCCACTCGCAAAACCTCGCTTCGCAGCTCCGGTTCGTCGGTCTCAAAGGAGCTGTGCATCTGTACGCGAACCGGATCGCTGGCTGGCACCAGTTTCTTGACCCAATCCTCCATCACGTGCGCGTCCCGCAAAGGCGCCAACGCCCGGAACAGTTTTTTGGATGTTTTCCGCATCTCCGGCCACACCGCATCCGGATCCACCTCTTCAAACACCAGCGCCACTGACCGGCATCTGCGGATCGCCACTCTCAAATCATGCACATTGTCCGGATCGGGATTCGAACGCACTTTATCCAGTTCCGCTCGCACCTTGTCCATGGACTCGAACAGGTCCCGCCGCTCGACCCGAGCAGGGGCCTTAACTTCAGCCTGATCTTGAGCGTTATTTTGAGCCTTACTTTGAGCCTTGTTCTGGGATTGCAGGGTGGTGACGCTAGCCATGGTGGTCAAATCCTCGACGCTTCCGGTTTGGCCGGGAAAACCCCGCCCAAACGATCCTATAGGGTAGCCCTTCGATGTAGCCTCGTCCAGTCGAGCGCCTGGCCCCATAATTCCGGCCACATTCGCACTAAAACCACTCCCATTGCCACGCTCACCGCCCCTGCAATCAAGAACACCTTCGATGGATCCGGATGCCCCAGCCTCAACATCACGAACTGTGCTACCGGCTGCAGCGCCACCCCGATAAACGACAGCATATTCGCCACCGCGATCGTGCGGCCCTTCTCTGTAGCCGCCGGCCTTCGCTGGATGAGCGCATTGATGGGCACCACAAAAAATCCCCCCGCGAAACCAAGCAGGATCAGGCACACCAGCACGGTCCCAAATCCGATTCCCGGCCACGAAAGTAACGCAGTCAGCGTCAGAATTCCGCCAAGCCCAGGTAACACCATGCCTGTTCGGATTTTCTTTCCGGACATAAACCCCGCTGCCAGGCTCCCCAGCCCGATCCCCATGCTCAACCCCGCCAGCAAATAGCTGCTCTGCGTCTCGTCCAGATGCAAAATATCCGCGCCATACAACACAATATTCAGCAACAGTAACGACCCCAGAAACCAAAAAAACGTATTCGCCACCACCGCCGTCAACAACGGTCGATCCGCGCTCATGTGCCGCACTTCGGAGAAAAATTCTCGCACCATATTCCAGTCAAACTTACGTCCCGGGTCCGCCGCCGGCACTCGCGAAATTCCCAGGCTGATCAATAGTCCAACCACCGCCAGCAATATAAAAATAACTCCCGACCACACTTGTCTTCCGTGAAATACATGCGCCAGGTATCCGCCCGCCAGCGCAGCCAGAATTGCCGCCAGCAAAGTCCCAAATTCAATAATCCCATTGCCCCAGCTGAGCTTCGATTCCGGCAGCAATTCGGGCAGCAACCCATATTTCGTCGGCCCAAAAATCGCGCCCAAAGTGCTCATCAAAAATAGCGCCACCCCAGCCCAGCCCCACCGTCCTTGCGCCAACGCCCACGTAGCCAGCGTCATCACCACCAATTGTCCAGTCACCGTCCCAATCGTCACGCTGCGTTTGCTGCACTTGTCCGCCAAAAATCCGCCGGGAATCGAAAACAACAAGAAGGGAACCGAAAACAGTAGCGGCACAATCAGCACGAACCACAAATCGCGTTCTTCCTTCGACGCTGCTGTCTCCAGTATCAGAAAACTGACCAGCCACTTCAAAGCGTTGTCGCTGAACGCCCCCTGAAACTGCGTCGCAATCAACGCCCAAAACCCACCCAACTTAGCCGCCGCTACATCAGGCGAAGCCCGCTCCCGAGCATCTGCAGTCACACTGGCCATGCGCGGCGCAGTCTAGCCTCCCAATGCGTTCCACCGCAAGCACTTCGGCCCGCATACCCCGAAGTTCTTCATTACACGTTATAATTATCTAGAGATGCTCTACGTAGACAACGTTTCCATGCGCTTCGGTCCCCGCGTCCTTTTCGAAGACGTCACCTGCTCGTTCCTCGACGGCCGCCGCTACGCCATCAGCGGCCCCAACGGCGCCGGCAAATCCACCTTAATGAAAATCCTCACCGGCGAGCTCGAGCCCACTAAGGGCTCCATCACCCGCCCCAAAAAGCTCGGTATCCTCCGTCAGGACCAGTTCGCCTTCGATCAATTTCGCGTCATCGACACGGTCATCATGGGCAACGCTCCGCTCTGGCAAGCCCTTGAAGAGCGCGACAAACTCTACGCCAAGCCCCATGACTCTCTCACCGACGCCGACGGCATGCGCCTCGGCGAACTGGAAGGTATCGTCGGCGAAGAGGGCGGCTACACTGCGGAGGCTGACGCCGCCATTCTCCTCGATGGCCTCGGTGTAGACAGCACGCTCCACGAGCGCCAAATGGGCGAACTGCAGGGCGGCCAAAAAGTGCGCGTGCTTCTCGCGCAGGCCCTGTTCGGCAACCCACCCGCCCTGCTTCTCGACGAGCCCACCAACAACCTCGACCTCGATTCCGTGCACTGGCTCCAGGACTACCTGCTCGAATACGAAGGCGTTTTAATCGTCATCTCCCACGACCGCCACTTTCTCAATAGTGTCTGCACTCACACCGCCGACATCGATTACGAGACCGTAATTATGTACAACGGCGGATACGACGACATGGTCCTCGCCAAAACGCAGATTCGTTCGCGCATCGAAACCGATAACGCCAATCGCGAGAAAAAAATCGCGCAACTGAACGACTTCATCGCGCGTTTCTCAGCCGGCACCCGCTCCGCGCAAGCCACCTCCCGCAAGAAAGAAGTGGAGCGCCTGCAAACTACCGTGCTTGCGCGCTCCAACATCGCTCGCCCCTACATCCGCTTTGACATGAAGCGCGCTTCGGGCCGCCACCCGCTTGAAATTAAAAGCGTCGTGAAGTCCTACGGCGACTTGAAAGTCATCAAGCCCTTCACCGCCAGCATCACTCGCGGCGAAAAAATCGCTCTCACCGGTCGCAACGGAACCGGCAAAACCACTTTACTCAGATCGCTCATCCGCAATGCCGGTGAATTTATCGACACCACCGAAAAGGATTTTCCCATCGACAGCGGTATCGTGAAATGGGGCCACGAAGTAACCGTCGGCTACTTCGCGCAGGACCACCGCGATTCCGTCGTCACCGACCTGACCGCTATCGAGTGGCTCTGGCAATTCGATCCGCAAGCCTCTCAAGAAGAATTGCGCGGCCTGCTCGGTCAAATGTTATTCAGCGGCGAAGACGCGCTCAAGCCCACCAAAGCGTTAAGCGGCGGCGAAATCGCGCGCATGATTTTCTGCCGCCTCATGTTGCAGAAACCAAATTTCCTGGTCCTCGACGAACCCACCAACCACTTGGACCTCGAATCCATCAACGCTCTGAATATCGCCTTGCAAAAATACGACGGCACCGTACTCCTCGTAACTCACGACGAAGACGTTCTCGACGAAGTCGCCACTCGCATCTGGCATTTCAAAAACGGCAAAATCGAAGACTTCAAGGGCCCCTACGCTGACTACCTGATCTCCACCCGCGAAAAAGCTTCCTAATTCCAAAAAAATTCCTGCCCGCCGTTAGATCATCACCGGCGAGCAGGAATCTTCATTTCAGAACAAAACTAAAATTACCGGCTAGCGGTTATTCCCTCCGTGTCCGCCCCCCGGATTGCGGTCTTGCGGCCCGCTGCCCTGGTTCGAACCTTTTTTGCTGCCGCCTTCTTTGTTACCTTGCTTCTTGTTGTCCTGTGCCATGGCTAAACTCCTTCATAAACTGCGGAAGTTTAATTACGTCCCCCACGCAACCGCGCGCAGCGAACGAGGTGTCATCCTCGGCCCGATTATGAAACCGCGCCCCCAGCCTTCTATCGGGAGGATGCTGTATCTGAATCGCGATCAAAACCGATATTTCCTTAGACACTTTCACCTTCACTTCATTTTCGCCGCCAACTATCTGGCAAATTGGGAAGCCCGCCCTCCTGTGTTAGCATCCCGTGTACACCCGAACCGATGGATTTTTCGCTCAGCGACCACCAAAATCTGATTCGCGACACCGTCCGCCAATTTATGGAAGCCGAGGTGCGCCCCTCCGTATCTCAGCGCGACCGTCAGGAAAAATTTCCCGCCGACGAAATCCACAAGCTCGCCGCCCTCGGCTGCTGCGGTATGATGATCCCCGAAGCCTGGGGCGGACCTGGCCTGGACACCATCTCCTACGTCCTCATGCTAGAAGAAGTGGCCCGCATCGACCCCGCCATGGCCACCGCCCTCAGTGTCACCAACTCCGCCGTCCAGGTCCCTCTGCTCAATTTCGGCTCGGACGCCCAAAAGACAAAATACCTTCAACGCCTCGCCACCGGCGAAATTCTCGGCGCCTTCTGCCTCACCGAGGCCCAGGCTGGCTCCGACGCTGCCGCAATCCAGACCCGAGCCACGCGCCATAACGCCTTCTACAAGCTCCAGGGCACCAAAACTTGGGTCACCAACGGCAGCGTCGCCGGCGTACTCATCGTCTTTGCCAAAACCGACCCAGCCGCCGGCGGGAAGGGAATTACCGCCTTCCTCGTCGAACCCAATTTCCCCGGCTTCCGAGCGGGCCGTCACGAAGAAAAAATGGGCCAGCGCAGTTCGCCCTCCGTAGAAATCATCCTCAACGATTGCGAAGTGCCCGTCGAAAATCGCCTCGGCGAAGAAGGTCAGGGCCTGAAAATCGCTCTCAGCGCGCTCGACGGTGGCCGCATCGGTATCGCCGCTCTAAGCGTTGGACTCGCCCAAGGCGCTCTGGAAGAAGCCATAAAGTACGCCAAACAACGCCGCGCCTTTGGAAAAAACATCGCCGACTTTCAGGCCATCCAGTGGATGCTCGCCGACATGCACATGGAAATCGAAGCCGCCCGCGCCCTCCTCTGCCAGGCGGCATGGCTCAAAGACACGCATCCCACTCGTCTCGGTACCGCCGCCAGCAAAGCAAAACTCTTTGGGAGCGAAATGGCCAATCGCGTAGCCGCCAAAGCCGTGCAAATCCACGGCAGCGTCGGCTACTCCCGCGAGACCCCGGTAGAGCGCATGTACCGCGACGCCCGCGTCCTGACCATTTACGAAGGCACTAGCGAAATCCAGCGCATGATCATCGCCCGCGACCTCTTGCAACAACGTTCCACCGCCGCATAACGCGCCCAGAACGTTTTGCTGTTGTCTTTAATTTGTTTCTGTCTTTAATTTGCTTTTGTTTTGATTTTGCTTTTGATTTCTTTTTGCTTTTGACTTTGGGTGGCCCACCCTAGGTTTTTTAGGGTGGGGGTTTAGATTGCTGCGTGACCCGAACGTCAACGATCAGGGCTTTTGATTTGGATTTGTTTTTGCTTTAACGCTGGCCCTTTTGTGATTTTCAAAGGGTGCGGGTTTTGGTAACTACATAGCGCGAATTTTTTCGATTACGCAGTTCACCAAATTCACCCACGCCTAATAAAAGGATCGATCTTGGACTCCAGCATCACCCTAAAAAGAAAACGAGTAGTCAGCGGCATGCGCCCCACCGGCCGCCTGCACATCGGCCACTATTTCGGCGCCCTGGAAAACTGGGTCCGCCTGCAAGCCAACCCCGAATACGACTGCTTCTACTTCATCGCCGACTGGCACGCACTAACCAGCGACTACGCCGACGCCAGCGCTGTAGCCCAAAACACCATTGAAATCACCACCGACTATCTCGCCGCCGGCCTCGATCCCGATAAATCCGAAATCTTCCAGCAATCCCTGGTTCGCGAACATGCCGAACTTCATCTCCTCCTATCCATGGTCACACCCCTAGGTTGGCTAGAACGCGTCCCCACCTACAAAGAAGCCCTCGAAAACGTAAAAGACAAAGACCTCCACACCTACGGCTTCCTCGGCTACCCCTGCTTGCAAACCGCCGACATCGTTATCTACAGCGCCGAAAACACCGACCTCTTCGTCCCGGTAGGCGAAGACCAAGTCTCCCACGTAGAACTCAGCCGCGAGATCGTCCGCCGCTTTAACCTCTACCACGGATTTCACATTGACAAAGCTTTTTTCAATCTCAAAAATCGCGAAGCGTTGAACCTGTTCCTCAGGACGTCAAAGATTTCTCTATCAACTAGACTCTCTTCAGAAGTTGAGTCTGATGCTGATGCGATGTTGGAGCAGGCGGTTAGAGACTATGCAGCAGAAGCCGGAGTAAATAATTTTCTTGAAAAGGTCCCCTTGCCTTATCGAGATCAGTTCTTCGCGCAAAAGCACGTCCTTAACGAACCCCAAGTAATGCTCACCCAAACCCCCCGCATCCCCGGTCTAGACGGCCGCAAAATGTCCAAAAGCTACAACAACGCCATCACTCTAAGCGAATCCGACGCCGACATTCGCGCTAAAACAAAAGTAATGGTCACCGATCCCGCCCGCAAACGCCGCACCGACCCCGGCAATCCCGACGTGTGTCCCGTCTACGACTGGCATAAACTGTTCTCGCCGCCGCCCACGCTCGAATGGTCGGCGAACGGCTGCCGCACCGCCGGAATTGGCTGCATCGAATGCAAAAGCGCTATGGCTGACAATTTAATCAAATGGATTGAGCCGGTGCGCGCTCGCCGCCTCGAGTTCGAAAAAGACCCCGCAAAAATTTTGCAAATATTAAGTCGCGGCTCCGATCGCGCCCGTGACATCGCTCAGAAAACCATGTCCCGCGTACGCGAAGCCGTCTTCGGCTGGGACAGTAAAAGAAAAGAAATCTTCGGCGGCGCAGGGGAATAGCAACCAATGGCCTCACCCTACAAAATAAATATCCCTATGTACGAAGGTCCCCTCGATCTCCTCCTCGATCTCATCAAGAAGCACGAGATGAACATCCACGACATCCAGATTTCCACAATCACCTCCCAATATCTCGACTACCTCCACAAACTCGAGGAACTCGACGTCAACGTCTCCGCCGAATTCGTGTACATGGCCGCCACGCTCATCTACATCAAATCCAAAATGCTGCTCCCGCCCGATCCCCTGGCAGGCCCGGAAACCGAATCCAGCGACCCGCGCGCCGAATTAGTCCAGCGCCTCGTCGAACACGAAAAATTCAAAAACGCCGCGCAGCTCCTCTACCAGAAACAACAAATCGAAGAAAATGTCTGGTCCAAACCCGACAAATCCCTCTACAACGACGAAGGCACGGATGCCGACCTCGTCGTCTCCCTAGTCGACCTCGTCAAAGTGTTCCAGCAAGTCCTCGAGCGCCGCAAAGAAGTCTCGCGCATCGATCTCCGCCACGAAGAATTCACTGTCGCGCAAATGATCGCCCAGCTCCGCGCGCAAATCCTTGCCAGCGAAGACAACACCCTCAATCTCATTCAGTTCTTCGAAGCCTGTCCATCCCGCCACGCCATGATCGTCGCCTTCCTCGCGGTACTCGAAATGGTCAAGCTCCAGGCCGTCGCCATCGTGCAGGAAAAGCAGTTTGGCGCTATCCTTCTTCGCAAGCACAAGTTGTTCGACGTGGTCTTTGACGAGCAAGGCGGCATCCGCCAAATCGACGAGCAATATCAATAAGCGTATGAAAAAATACCCAGGTGCTGAAAACTAGATGACCAACGAAGAACGAAAAGCCGCTCTGGAAGCCAGCATTTACGCCGCCGACGACCCCGCCACCCTCGACCAGCTCGCCACCGCCTTAGGCGGCGAAAAACTCGCAGTTCAATCCTCGCTCGACGAGCTGGTCGCCAGCTACGCCAGCGAAGATCGCGGCATTGAAATTCGCGAAGTCGCCGGCGGCTTCAAGCTCTACACCAAGCCTCAGCATCACGATGTCGTCCGCCGCTTCATAAAAAGTTTGCGCCCTCCGTTGCGTCTCACCATGCCCGCGCTAGAAACGCTTGCCGTCATCTCCTACAAGCAACCCGTCACCGGCCCCGAAATCGGCGAAATTCGCGGCGTAAACACCAGCGGTGTCCTGAAAACTCTTCTCGACAAGCGCCTCATCACCACCGCGGGCCGCAAGGAAGTTATCGGCCGCCCCATCCTCTACCGCACCTCCAAAGAATTTCTCATGCGCTTCGGTCTTAGCGACCTCGGCGAATTGCCCAGCCTCAAGGAATTCGAGGCCCTTGCCCGCGAAGCCCTCGGCAGCGACGAAGGCGTAGCCATGCCCGATGAGCTGCCCACCGACGAGCTCGATGAGGTTCTCGACTCTCCAGAAAACGCCGGCATTCGCACTGAACCCGCTTCTGACGGCGCCCATCACGACCGCGAGGACCCACAGGACCACTTCGTCGAGGCCTTCGCATCCAAATCAGAAGGAGGAAATATGGCCACCGAAAAAATTCCCATTAATGAGTCCGACGATAACGAAGAATTAGCGGCCGAAGTCACCGCCACCAACGAAGGCATGCCCGCCGGCGAAATCGATGAAGAACCCAGAGATCCCGAATCCATACAATCCCCCAAGGCCGTCGACGCCGAAAATCCACGCAAGAATCTTGCACCTACAGAGAAGGCCACTGACAAGAGCGGAGAATCCATGGGAGCCGCTGCCGGCGAATAAGCGCCCGATACTTTCGAGGTTTAGCAGTTTTCTTTCTTTTGGGTGGCCTACCCTTGCCGGTTTTGCAAGGGGTGGGGATCGCTTGGCATAGCCGCCGGCGAATAAAGGCCCCCAACCGAGCAAGCCCGCATCGCCCCAACGGAACAAATCCCGTGTTCCCACTCCCGCCGACTCGCAAACCTGTCATTCCGACCGGAGCGTGCCGACGCATTTTCTTCTCGTTCGCTCCCGCGAACGAGTCGGCCCGCGGAGTGGAGGAATCTCTCTTCGATCTCGCACGGCCCCACCAACCTCGTATTTAAGAGCGCGGTTTAAGAGTGCGGTTTCTCCCCAACCCGTTCACAATAGATACCGCCACCCAAAACTATGCTCGAACGCCTACAAAAAATCATCGCCCGTGCCGGCATCGCCTCTCGCCGCCACGCCGAACAACTCATCCTCAGCGGACAAGTGCGCGTTAACGGCCGCGTCATCACCGAACTCGGTTCCAAAGCCGACGCTAAAGAAGATCGCATCGAAGCCACCGGCAAACTAGTCGAAGCCAACGAACGCCGCGTTTACATTGTCCTGAACAAGCCCCCGGAAGTAGTCTCCACGCTGGCCGATCCCGAAGGCCGCAAAACTCTACGAAATTGCCTCAAAGGTTTACCCGAGCGTGTTTATCCCGTCGGTCGCCTCGACTATGACGCCAGTGGCTTGGTTTTTCTCACCAACGACGGAGATCTCGCCGCCGAAATGCTGAAAGACTGGCCCAATCTTCAGCAGCATTACCACGTGAAAATTAAAGGCTGCCTCATGATGGACGAACTCGAACGCCTCGGCCGCAACGCCGGCGCCACCATCCGCACCGTTCGCCAGCCCGACGCCACGCGCGGGCATGCCGAAAATTTCTGGTATGAAGTCGCCTTGCAGGATTCCAAGAAAGACATTCTCCGCCGCGTCCTCTTCGCCGAAAAACATCCCGTCGAAAAACTAAAACGCATCGCGCTAGGCCCGCTCACACTCGAAGGCCTGCCACAGGGCCGCTACCGCCTGCTCCTCGACAAAGAAGTCGACGAACTCCGCCGCGACCTAAAAATACCTCTTAAGCCGCGCATCTCGTTCGTACCACCCCAGGAATCGCTTACGCAAAAGACCGCAACGGTTATTCACTCCAGACCACAACCTCCCGCAAATAAATATTTTGAAAAGCGGCGTCCGGGAGATAAATATCGCCTCGCCGCCGCACCTCGTCCCGCGCACCGAAAGCATGGCCCAAGGCCCAGCCGCCCGCCAGCAACCCAGGACCTCGAGGGATATCCGAATCGGGAATCCGCTTCAGATCGCTCGCCAACCGATCGGCGTCCAAAGTGGGATCAAAATCGCGGTCCGAGTAATCCGGAAAAACGAACCGAGCAGCGCCCTCCCCATCGCTCAAGCTCCAGTCGTCCCTTCACTTCCGGCCGCCCCACAAAATGGAAACAGAATCGCGGACCACAGCAGGCAGGTCCCAGAACTCAAGGTCCCGGTCCGCATCGCTCTTCAAGTTCCGGCCGCCCCTCAAATCCGCACAAAGGGAAAAATCCTCACAAGCCTTTCCGCCCCTATCCCAATAGACCCTCTCGATAATTTTGCCGCGCGCAATTAGCAAAGCATCGCCATGAAAATATCCATCCCCGATAATTGGCCGCACAGTAATGACGCAATCGCCGACATCCTCAAAAACTATAAAACCATCGCGGTAGTCGGCCTCTCCTCTAATCCCAGGCGCCCCAGTTTCGGGGTCACGCAATACATGCAGTCCGCCGGCTACCGCATCATCCCCGTAAATCCCAACGAAACCGAAGTCCTCGGCGAAAAATCCTATCCCCGTCTCGAAGATGTCCCGAAATCCCACGAAATCGAAATCGTCGACATCTTTCGCCGTCCCGAACACATCCCGCCCATAGTCGACAGCGCCATCGCCATCGGCGCAAAAGTAATCTGGATGCAGCTCGGAATCGCGACCCCAACCGCCGCAGCCAAAGCCCGCGCCGCCGGCCTCTTCGTAGCAGAAGACGCCTGCATCCTAATCGAACACCGCCGCCGCCGCTGATCGCTGCAGCTTCTTGAAACAATGCGATTGTATGAACGGATACAACCACCTGAAGAGCCGAGGGCGCTCCACTCGATTTTCAGCCTGGGTCTTGGGGTTGGTTTTTGTCAGCTAACCTTGGACACGAATCAATTCCGTTTCGTCTTCGCCGCGGGCCGGGTCTTGGGGTTGGGTTTTTGTCAGCCAACTACCAACGAGATTATTACCGGTCTTTCGCTCTCTACTGCACCGACACCGGAAACACCGACAAACTATGTTTCCCCACCGCAATCACCCCAAGCAACTTCCCATCCCCCGAAATCGCAAAATCCCGAAACCCGATCTCCCGCAAAATCGGCCGTCCAGCACTCTGCGCCACCGGAGTCTCTTTCCCGTCCGCAATCTCAGATAATTCGGGTATGTCGATCCACACCAACTCCCCGGTCTTTTTCTCCACCGCGCGTTTCAATAGAACCCGCTGCTCGTCAGGCGCCCAGTGAAAAACTCCCAGCCCCGCTCGCACCCGCGCCACCCGATGCGGCGAACTCACATCCCGAATCTCCAGCACTTCCTTATCCACGTAATACGCCACCTTTTTCCCGCTCGGTGAAATCGAAAGCCCGCCCGTAAAATCCTGCAGCGTAGCCAACTCCTTGTCATCCTGCGACAACAAATCAAGCCGCATTAATCGCGGCGGCCCCGTTTGCGCGCGATCCTGTTCCACCGCAATCGCCACATTACTCCCCGCGATCGCGTCCGCATCCAGAAACGTCCGTCCCTCAAAAGCCGCGCCCGCCGGCCCTGTCGACACATTTGTATACTGAAACGAATACAGCGCCCGCGGTTTTACCGCCTCCGTCATATGCACAATCGTCGCGTTGTCCTTCAGCCAGAACGCATTCGCCGAATCCCGTATCAAGTTTTCTCCGCCGTTAATGCGCACTTCCTTCCCGTTTTCATCCAATACCACGGTCATGAACGAGTCCTGAGTTTTTCCACTCTCATCAACTACCGAAGTCACGAATAGCCGCGCCAGTATGATCCTCCCGTTGGGCGACCACCGAAAAGAATCCACCGCATAGCTGAACGGCGTGCTTCCATATTTAAATTTATCCCCTTGCAGCAACCGCCGCTTCTTCCCATTCGTCTCCAGTAACCAGATATCGTCGTGCTCCAGGTCGTACAATTTTGTTTTCACGTTGCGCCGCACCGAATAAACGATGCGGCCTTCCGGCCCGAACGCAAACGCGCTGATGTCCTCATCGATGGTCTGCAGCGGCTTTTCAACCTCCACCATCTGCGCGCCTGCAGGCGGAATCGTGCAGCACCCGAAAACGACACACACCAGCGCGCACAGCCTACGCAGCCACCGGTATCGGCTGGAACAAAGGCAAATCACAAGTTGTCTCTGGAGTTCACTACCGTCTGAATGTCATCACCATGAAAGTAATCTTCAGTAACCAAATGCACGCTTCAACAAAAGAGTTCCGCTGATAAAAAACAGTTCGCTAAACAAAAAGTGCGGCCCTCACAAAAGCCATCAGAAAAACTGCGCCTTCACGAAGCTCTTTTTAAACCACGGCAAAACATGTCATTCCGAGCGTAGCGGCCCGATTTTTTCTTCCTCCTTCGCTGCTGCGAAGGAGTCGGTCTGCGTAGTCGAGGAATCTCTTTTCGATCCCTCGTGAAGCCAGGCCATTCCAGCTCCCATGCTCACCACCGCTCCCTCATTCCCTCGCCGCCGCTCGCACCTTCAACTTCCGAATCTCATCTAACCTCTGCCGCAACCGCGCTTCAAATCCTTGATCCGTCGGCTTGTAGTACGTCCGCCCCGCCAAATTGTCCGGCAGGCAAGTCATGTCCGTAACTTTTCCCTCAAAATTATGCGCGTATTTGTATCCCTCCCCGTAACCCACATTTTTCATCAGTCCCGTAACCGCGTTTCGCAAATGTAGCGGCACCGGATCCGCTTCTGTCTTCGCTACATCCTCCATAGCCTCGCCATGCGCCGTGTACAACGCATTGGACTTCGGCGCCAGCGACAAGTACACCGCCGCCTGCGCCAGCGCCAAATGTCCTTCCGGCGCGCCTAGAAAATCAAACGCATCTTTTGCCGCCAGCGTCACCGCCAGTGCGCCCGGCTCCGCCAACCCGATATCCTCGCTCGCCATGCGCACCAACCGCCGGGCCAGGTACAACGCATCTTCGCCCGATTCCAGCATGCGCGTCAGCCAATACAGCACCGCGTCCGGATCCGAATTTCGCACCGACTTATGCAGCGCCGAAATTAAATTGAAATGTTCTTCGCCGGATTTGTCATACCGCAACAACTTCCGCTGCAAAATATCTTCAAGCAGCAGCGGCGTAATCGCCAGCACACCGTTCCGGTCGCGTATCGCGCTGCGCGCCGCCAGTTCCAGTATGTTGTACGCCGCCCGCGCGTCGCCATTCGCAAACGAAGCGATGCGCATCGACACATCGTCGCTGGCCTCAAACTTTTCGTTCCCCAGTCCGTGCTCTTTATCCGATAACGCGCGCCGCAACAACTCCGCAATCAAAGGCGTCGGCAGCGCCGTCAGAATGTACACCTTCGTCCGCGATAATAGCGGCGAAATCACCTCAAACGACGGATTCTCCGTCGTGGCGCCTATAAAAGTAATGTGTCCCGCTTCCACATACGGCAGAAACGCATCCTGCTGCGCTTTATTAAAGCGGTGCACCTCATCCACAAACACAATCGTGCGGTGCCCCGACCGCGATTTGCGCTCCGCAACCACCATCACTTCTTTTATTTCCTTGATCCCCGCCAACACCGCGCTGAACGATACGAATTCCGAGCGCGTCAGCCGCGCTATCAATCGCGCCAGCGTCGTCTTCCCACACCCCGGCGGCCCCCACAGCAGCATCGACCCAATGTCGTCATTTTCAATTTGTGTGCGCAGCGGCTTGCCAGGCCCTAGCAGTTTCTCTTGCCCAATAAATTCATCCAGCGTCCGCGGACGCATGCGTTCCGCCAACGGTTGATGGTCCGCGGGCACCTCCGGCTCCAGCGAGTTTCCGCCCGGCCCCAATGGAATTTTGTTGAATAAGCTCACGGCTCTTGGATGTTGCCCGTACCCACGGAGTTGCGCTGTCGTGCCGCTTCATAAAACAACACCGCCGCCGCAGCCGCCGCGTTCAGCGACTCCACGCCGCTCGCCATCGGTATCCGTATGCGTGCATCCGCGCTGCGTTCCACTTCTACCGGAAGCCCCGACCCTTCGTTACCTACGAGCAGCGCCGAAGCCACGCACCAATTCACTTCCCACGGAGCCAGCAGCGGCTGCTCGCCCGCCTCCAACTCATGCACACTGGACGCCAGCATCCGAAATCCCGCCACCTTCAATTGCGTCATTAAAATTGGCAGTGGAGTCCCTGACAAAACCGCGAGATGCAACGCAGCTCCCGCCGACGCCCGCAATGCTTTGGGCGAAAATGGACTCGCCGTTCCGCTTTGTCCTGACGCGGAAATCGCCGCCCCTGTCGCGCCGAACGCCGCAGCCGTCCGCAAAATCGTCCCCACGTTCCCCGGGTCCTGCACGCCGGCCAACACCACCAGCAGCGGGGAACAAAGCCCTTCCGGTGCGCGCACCAAATCATCGAACGTCGTAACTCGCGGCTCCACCAGCGCCGCGACTCCCTGCGGATGCTCGGTGTCCGCCAGCCCCTCAAAAAGTCTGTCCGTCGTCTGCAATACCGGAAAAGCAATTTCCGGTCGCCCAATAAATGGCGCCAGTCGCTCGCGGTATCGTGCGCCCGTTTCGCTGAACAACACCGCATCAATGCGGCACCCCGAACGCAACGCTTCTTCAACCAGCCTCACGCCTTCCACGCCAACAAATCCCGACTCCGTCGGAATCCCTCCGCGCAGCGCCATGCGAAATTGTTTCAGCCACCGATTATCGCGGCTGGTAAGCACCGCGGGCGCCGACCGGTCAGTCGTCGCTTGTCCTGTGTCAACACGCGGTGCCCGCGCCCGACGCGGCGCACTTGGTGGCGCTCCCGGAGCTCCTGGAGGTGTGCTCATCGCCCGAAAGCGTAGCATCCTTCCCCAACAAAACGCACTTCACCAATCATCTGAGACCTTCTCCCTTGATGCCGCCGCAGACAGCTCTACACGTGAAAAATTCAAGCGGCCGTTTTCAAGCTTGTCTATTGTTGTTTTATCTCAGAATTAGTGCCGGATCGGGATTGAGCGATGTATCTGCCAACAGGCCAGCCCGGAAACGCGAGTACGCCGCCGCCGCAATCATCGCCGCATTGTCGGTAGAGAGTGCGCGGCTCGGAAAAAACACTTCCATGCCAGATGAGACCGCGCGTTTTTCAAACGCGCCGCGCAGCTCACTGTTAGCGGCCACGCCGCCAGACACCAGTATCGACTCCGCAGAAATAGTTTCGGCGGCCGCCATGGTTTGCTCCACCAGAGTCCGCACCACGGCTCTCTGAAATTCGTGTATCAATGCCAAAGTTTGCCCGTCGCATAACGGCAGCAATTTCTCGAACGTATTTTCGCCCCGTCCCAGAGCCTCCTGGCGAATACGAATGTCTTCGGAATATTCCGGATGTTCACGCAAATGATAGAGCACCGCAGTCTTCAAGCCACTGAAGCTGAAATCCAGCGCATTGCCTCTCATTTTCGTCGGCCCAAATCTCACCGGCGGCGCCACGCCCTTGCTCGCACCATTACTTGCGCCGTTGCTTGCGGCATTGCCTACAGACGACAAGCGATCGAGGATCGGCCCCCCCGGGTACCCCAGCGCCAAAAGCTTCGCGACCTTATCGTAAGCTTCGCCAGCGGCATCGTCGCGAGTCTGCCCAATTTTGCGGTAG
>DATNKL010000007.1:0-23604 GCA_035603415.1 Candidatus Acidiferrales bacterium | reverse complement strand
TGTCTTTCAGCTTCTGAAGAAGCATTACAGCCGCTACACGCCGGAGATGGTTGAGCGGATCACCGGGATTCCCAAGGAACAATTCCTCAAAGCCGCTGACCTCTATACTTCGATTCGTAAAGACGGAGACATGAAGAAGGCGAGCACGATCATTTACGCAGTCGGATGGACGCAACACTCGTTTGGCACGCAAATCATCCGCACCGCAGCGATTCTTCAATTGATCATGGGCAACGTCGGTCGCGCTGGCGGCGGCGTCAACGCACTGCGCGGGCACTCCAACATTCAGGGCGCCACGGACATGGCCGGCCTTTTCGACACTTTGCCTGGCTACTTGAAAGTGCCAACGCCTGGGGACACCTCGTTCGCAGACTGGATGAAGCGCCTCACTCCCAAGCCGTCCAAGCCCGCCCCGTGGGATTCGTTCAACTACTATAGCAACACGCCGAAATTCGCGGTTAGCTACCTGAAAGCCCTCTATGGCGACGCGGCCACTAAACAAAACGGCTGGGCCTTCGATTATCTGCCGAAAGTGGATCGCAACTATTCGTGGGTGCAGATGTGGGACGACATGTACAACGGGACCGTGAAAGGCATGATTGCCTTTGGGATGAACGGCGTCGCGATTGGTCCCAACTCAAAGAAAAACATCGACGCGCTGAAAAAAGCGGACTGGCTGGTAGTCGGCGAGATTTATCCCGACGAGACCAGCGAGTTTTGGAGATCGCCGGGCATCGCCCAGGACGAAATGAAACAGATTCAAACGACCGTGTACCGCTTGCCTTGCGCGGGATTTGCGGAGAAGGATGGCTCGTTCACGAATTCCGCGCGCTGGCTGCTATGGAAAAATACGGCCCTGCCAACGCCAGGAGATGCCAGGCTGGACCAGGCCATCGTGGCGCAAATTTTCTTGAAGATCCGCGAACTGTACCAGAAGGAAGGCGGCAAGTTCCCCGATCCCATCCTGCACGTTACGTGGAATTACAGCAACCCCTCGAGCCCACCGCTGGCCGAGGTATTGAAGGAAGTCAACGGCAAGGCGCTCGCGGATCTGGAGGATCCCGCGACGAAGCAGCAAATCAAGGCCGGCCAGCAACTTCCTGGCTTTGCGTGGTTGAAAGATGACGGTACGACGTCCTGCGGCAACTGGATTTACTCGGGCTCATTCACCGAAGCGGGCAATCAGACGGCGCGACGCGATCCCTCGGATCCATCGGGTCTGGGTGTGCATTCCGGATGGGGCTGGTCCTGGCCTGCGAATCGCCGGGTCCTCTACAATCGCGCGTCGTGTGACGTCGACGGCAAGCCCTGGGATCCAACGCGAAAACAAGTCTGGTGGAACGAAGAACAGCAAAAATGGGTTGGTAACGACGTCGTGGACTTCAAGATCGACTCCAAGCCGAAAGATCACATGGGCCCGTTCATCATGAATCCGGAGGGCGTCGGACGAATCTTTGCGCCGCTCGCGGCTTTTGCCGATGGACCGTTCCCCGAACACTATGAACCGGTCGAAAGTCCGATTGACAATCCTTTCCATCCACAGCAGACGCACAATCCGGTGGTTAAGCGTTTCAAGACCCCGGACGATAAATACGGCACCCCGAAGGACGGTTACACGGTTGTTTGCACGACCTACCGACTGACTGAGCTTTATCACTACTGGACCAAAAACAATCCCATGAATGTGCAGCTCGTGCCGGAGCCGTTCATCGAGGTTTCCGCCGAGATGGCCAACGAAATGGGCATCACCGGCGGCGAAAAAATAAAAGTCTCGAGCATCCGTGGAACGTACATTGCCAAAGCGATGGTCACCAAACGGATCAAGCCGATGATGATCGACGGCAAGAAAGTCTACCAGATCGGTTTCCCCATTCATCAGGGCTATCGGGGCATCGCCGAGGACGAGGGCAAGGACGCCAGAACGCTGGCGAACCTTCTTACTCCGACGGTGGTTGACCCCAACGCGTACACGCCCGAGTTCAAAGGCTTCCTAGTTAAGGTAGAGAAGGCCTAGGTGCGCTCATGAGCCAAGCCACACTGCGCATCCAAAAAATTTCGGCTCACGCCGGAGCTGTACCTGGCGAGGACACCCAGCGCGAACCGCAAGTCTGCAAGTTGATCGACACCACCACCTGCATCGGCTGCAAGGCTTGCGAAGTCGCCTGCATGGAATGGAACGACCTCCCCTTCGGCGCCACGGTTTTCGACAACACTTATCAAACCATGCCGGAGACGCGCTGGAATTACTGGAACCTGATTCTATTCAACGAGCATGAGCGCGAAGACGGTTCCCTTATGTGGTTGATGCGCAAAAATCAGTGCATGCATTGCGCCGACCCTGGGTGTCTTGAAGCATGCCCCTCCGACGGCGCCATCGTGCAGTACACCAACGGCATCGTCGATTTTCAGCAGGATAAATGCATCGGCTGCGGGTATTGCATCACCGGCTGCCCCTTCAACATTCCCAAATTCAACAAAGAAACCAAGCGCGTTTATAAATGCACTTTGTGTAGCGACCGCGTAAGCGAGGGTCTGGAGCCTGCGTGTATCAAGTCCTGCCCGACCGGCTGCTTGCACTTTGGCACCAAGGACGACATGCGCTACCTCGCCAATGCTCGCGCAAAGCAATTGCAGGAGCATTCGAATTTTCCGCACGCTGGCGTGTACGATCCCCCGGGCGTTGGCGGCACCGGCGTAATGTACGTGCTGCACGACATGACGCAAACGGAAGCCTATGGCGGTTTGCCGGCGGATCCGCACATCCCCTGGTCGGTAAAATTGTGGAAGCATCCGCTGAAATGGCTGGGAAATGTGGCCATGGTCGGCGGTCTGATCGGACTTTTCGTGCACTACATCCGCTTCGGGCCGAAGGCTGATCCCGACGATCCCACGGAAAATCAGAATGAGCCGCCGGTCAGCAAGCCTCCGGTCGCCGCACCGCCAGTAACGACAGTTGGAGAGCGTTCACGATGAACAATCGCGCAGAAGCACCGGCCGATGCAATACTAGCGAACGGGCACATCGTGCGTTATACCTTCCGCGAACGCCTGATGCATTGGATCAACGGCTTCGCCTATTTGTACTTGATGCTGACCGGGCTGGGGATTTGGTCTCCCTGGCTGTTCTGGATTCTTTTGGTGCTCGGCGGCGCGCAGATATCGCGCATGTTGCATCCCTGGGTAGGATTAGTTTTCGCCTTCAGCCTCACGTGGATGTTTCTCGCCTGGGCTTCGCAAATGCACACTACCAAAGAAGACAAAGCCTGGTGGAATTCCATGGACCATTACGTTCGCAATGAAGACGAAGAGATGCCGCCGGCGGGCCGTTACAACATGGGCCAGAAATTATTATTCTGGGGCTTTGTATTTTGCGGCGTCTTACTGCTGTTGTCTGGCCTGATTCTCTGGATCCCGGAATACATACCCTGGAACGCTCGGGCGCTGCGTTATTTGGCGGTCCTCATTCATCCCGCCGCGGCGTTGCTGACCATCGGGTTCCTTATGATTCACATTTACATGAGCGTCTTCGCTGAACGCGGCGCATTCAACTCCATGATTCGTGGCGATGTCTCCCAAGCATTTGCCAAGCGCCATCACCGCTTGTGGTGGGAACGCGTAGTCGGATCCGCCAGCCGCAGATAATGGTGGCGAAAAATGTTGTCAGCGATTATGACGGCCGCATTCGCCGGGCTGAACGGTTAGCTACCCTTCACCCATTTACGCAGGAAGTCTTAGCTTTCTACAAGCAAATCGCTGAATTTCAGAAAAGTTTGTACGCGCGAATGATTTCTGACGGCAAGGTGCGAGCAGTCGATAAAAATCTCCCAGCGTTGCGCCAGAATTTGAAAATCGAAGGCCTTCTCCCTCAGTTTCAGGATTTTCTGAAGCTCGTTGCGGCGAATGCCCCGATTACGCTCGCCGATTCCGCGAAGCGGCTTTCCACTCAATTGCCTGAGGCTTGGGCCGGCATTTTGCAGGATTACTGGACTACCAGCAGCCGTGAAGACCGCCCCAACGCAGCATTCGACCAATTCCTGCCGCGCGCTTTTCTGCAACCTTACGCAGAGCATCTCGCAGCGGGTCGCGCTGAGGATGAAACTTCAGCGTTTCCTGCGCTCTGCCCATCATGTGGCGCGCGACCGCTGTTAGGAGTGCTTCGGCCTGAAGGTGACGGCGGCAAGAGATTCCTGCTGTGTTCGTTCTGTTTGCGCGAGTGGGAGTTTCGGCGGATTTTTTGCGCGACTTGCGGAGAAGAAACGGAAACTAAACTGCCGGTGTATGTCGCGGAACAATTTCCTTACATTCGGGTGGAGGCTTGCGAGACTTGCAAATTCTATTTGCGAACCATCGACCTGACCAAGGACGGTAACGCGGTGCCGCTGGTGGACGACTTAGCCGCTATTGCGCTTTCACTGTGGGCCGAGGAACACGGTTATTCGCGAGCGCAGCCGAATCTTCTAGGGACTTAATTCCCGGCTTGAATTCTGAACTAAACCGAGAAGGGTGCGAAGCCGTTAGTTCTGGACCTTCACGCCTTTCCAGAACGCGATACGATCCTTGATCTCAGCAGCGGCCGGTTTGGGCTCCGGATAATACCAGGCGGCATTCTCGTTTTTCATGCCGTCCACTTCCACGTGGTAATAATGCGCGGTCCCCTTCCAGGGACAAACGCTGGTGTGATCGCTGGGCTTTAAGAATTTCTGCGCCACCGCCTCCGCCGGAAAATACTGGTTGCCTTCCACTTCTACGGTTGAATTGCTTTCGGCAATAGTCTTCCCTGCCCACGTGGCCTTAGCCATTTTCGTTCTCCTGCCTCGATAGTACGCCCATACTCGCTTAAACATTTTCAGTAAACCTTAGATGTCGCGAGGTATGCTTTCGTTTCAAAGGTACGCGTTATAGGTCATAGAAATCCAATTTGCTACAATCGCAGCGCTTTCCGAACCGCTGGTTTACCAGCCACGTGGTGCCAGCGACCGAATTGCCGACGGACTAGGCAAAGTTTCCGATATTCCCGTGGATGTGGAATCAATTTATTCGTTTGAGGAGGCAATTCGATGAACGAACAGAATTTTGCAAATCATGCAAAGACCGTGCCGGCGTTTCATTTTTTTGTGTTGCCGGTGTTGTTTCTCAATATTGGCTGGTCCATCTACCGTTGGAAGACGTCGCTGTGGTCCCTGGACGGAGCGATTTGGGTGTTGACGTCCGTCGCAATATTGCTGGGTATCCTGTTCGCCAGGACGTTCGCCCTGTCCGTGCAAGACCGGGTAATCCGTCTGGAAGAGCGCCTGCGTTGCGAGCGATTGCTGCCGCAGGATTTGCAGGCGCGCATCGTTGAGTTCGAACCCGGACAACTGATTTCCCTTAGATTCGCCTGTGATGCCGAACTCCCGGCGTTGGCGCGAAAAGTCCTTGATGAAAAAATGACGGATCGCAAAGCCATCAAACAACAGATTAAAAGCTGGCGGTCAGACTACCTGCGCGCCTGATATCGTTTGTGAACGACCAGCCGCGAACTAAACAATGCTGCGCACCACCCCGCCATCGGCGCGCACGGCCGCGCCATTAATGGTGACGGATTGCGTGCTCGCAACAAAAGCCACCACGGCGGCCACTTCCTCCGGTGTCTCGAAACGTTTTAGAAGCGAACTGGGTCGCACGCCCGCGAAAAATTTCTTTTCAAATTCGGCGCTAGAAATTCCCTGCTGCTTGGCCAGATCCGCGACGAAGGTGCCCACGCCTTCCGAAGCGGTAGGCCCCGCGAGCACCGAATTTACGGTAATCCCCGTGCCCGCCACGGCCTCCGCGATTCCGCGCGCGACGGCAATTTGCGCCGTTTTGGTCATTCCGTAATGAATCATCTCGGCGGGAATTTGCTGTCCCGATTCGCTGGAGATAAAAATGATGCGTCCCCAATTTTTGCGCAGCATACCCGGCAGATAATGGCGGCTCAGACGAACTCCGCTCATCACGTTCACTTCAAAGAATCGCAGCCAATCTGCATCCGGTATTTCAGCGAAGGGCTTCGGCTCAAAAATTCCCAGATTGTTGACGAGAATGTCCGCCTCCGCGATTACCTTTGTGAACGCTTTCACGCCATCAGCCGATCCTAGATCGCCGGCAACGCCGCGAACATCGGCCTTCGAAATCCCTCTTCGGATTTTCTCGACGGCGGAATCCACGCGCGCTTGGGTGCGTCCATTGACAATCACTTGGGCGCCTTCCCCGGCCAAAGTATTGGCAATCGCAAACCCGATGCCGGCGGTCGAACCGGTCACGACAGCAATCTTTCCTCTTATGCCTAAATCCACTTAGTGCTCCAGAAGCTATTAGTGTGCGAAACCGACAAATTGCGAGTATCGATCAAATCTTTTAACGTGCGGCGGCAATAGCGGCCGCGCCCTCGATTTCCGCGATGTCCTGCTTGGTCAGCGTTAGATCGGCGGCACCCATTACGCCTTCGACTTGCTTCGCGTTCCGCGCTCCAACAATCACGCCGGTAATCGCCGGATGCCGCAATACCCACGCGATGGCAATTTCGCCCGGAGAACGGCCAAGCCGTTGCCCCACCTGGCGCAACCTCTCGACCAGTTCGATATTTTTAGAAAGTCGTGGCTCTTTAAATTCAGCACCGCGGCTACGAAAATCATTCTCGGGCAATGCTGCGGCACGCTCACGGGTCATTGCTCCAGTTAGTAAACCGGAGGCCATCGGCGAATAGGGAATCACGCCGATTCCCTGCTTTTCGCAATACGGCAGAATTTCAGCTTCAATTTGGCGGCGAATCAACGAGTAGGGCGGCTGCAGCGAGGTGACCGGTGCGATTTTTTCAGCGCGTTTCAATTGCTCGACGTTGAAATTGGAAACGCCGATCCACCGAACTTTACCTTCTTTCTGCAGCGCAGCCATCGTTTGCCACGCTTCTTCCAGACCGGCGCCATTATCCGCCGGCGGCCAATGCATCTGATAAAGATCGATCGCGCTGACCTGCAATCGGCGCAAGCTGGCTTCGCATTCACCGCGAATCGAATCGCCGCTATATTCGGTGCGGACTTTCCGTTGCTTATCCCAAACCATCGAGCATTTCGTGAAAACGTAGGGCCGTGCGCCGTGCCATTCGGTGAGGGCCTTCGCGACGATCTCTTCCGAATGGCCGGTGCCGTACACCGCAGCGGTATCAATCCAGTTGACACCCAATTCCAACGCTCGTTTGATGGCGGCAATGGAATCGTTATCTTCCTGATTTCCCCAACCGAATTCCCAGCCGCCCCCGCCGATAGCCCAGGCGCCAAAACCCACGCGAGTTATATTCAGGTCGGAATTACCGAGTTTGCGAGTCTGCATCTTTTCGCTCCCAAAAACTGAATGAGCCGAAGTAGTCGTTAGTTTGGATGAAGCCCGGCGGGAAAAGTTAGAAACTAATTGGAGATGATCGCGGCATCGGGGGAAAAAAGTCTCGCCGTTCGCGTTGGTGAGTGTTACCCGCCAACGAGAGCAGGCGCCGACACATCGCCTCATCGACCAACAAAAAAACGGCGGCGAGGACCTGATCTCGCCGCCGTCATGTTGAAAATAAAGTAGCTGAAAGTTAGATAGTCTTAGCGGTCGCCGGTGTGCGCGCAAACGCATTGGCGCCAGACGACTCTTTATCCGATGTGCGATCGATTTCCACGGAGCCCTTAAAATAGGCGCCGTCTTCGATCATGATACGCGCGGTGGTCAGATCGCCGTTCACGGATCCGTCCTTCTTGATCTCGATGCGATCTTTTGCGCGGAGATTGCCCTTCACCGTGCCGTAGACCACAACTTCGCGGGCGATAATATCCGCGGTAACTTTGGCGCTTGCGCCGACAGTCAGCTTCCGCTCATCCAGCGTGATCAGTCCTTCGACCGTCCCGTCGATCAGCAGATCTTCATTGCCGGAAATTTCGCCCTTAACATGCAGACTGGAGCCGAGTCGCGCTCCCGTTCCCGTACGGTCTCCGGTATTTCCTAGCGGACGAATTGCATCTGTACCTGTTGCCATCTTCGTTGTCCCCTCCCAAGCAGCCGTAGCAGGCGTCGGCGGCTCATTGAAATTGAATTTTCTTGGCTCCGGTTCCGCGGCCTGCGGCGTTTCCGGTCTCTTGTTACTCCACATCGATCCTCCCAAGGGACAGCCCCGAAAACAACAAGATGTCCTACCGGGTAAAGCAAACTCTATGCCTTGGGATGTGCGCTTGCAAATGGTGCGTGGTCCGCACGTGCGTTACAGTTACTGGACCAGAGGACAGGGGGCGCAAAGATAACACAAAATAATGCGCGTTTGTCATGCAAAAATGCCGTATTAATTAAATTTCAATGTTCGCGCGATGTCGAAATTAGTGCGGCCCCCGGCAAAACACACTTCAGAAACTAGGTTTGTCCGGCACCGGCTGCGTCGCCAGAAAATCCTGCTGAAAACGCTGTGCATAAGAAGCAATTAATTCCTGCAGACGCGCAGAGTTGGCCGCCTTCAGAATCAATCCGGCATGATGATATTTTGAAATGTGCTGCACGATTTCCGGATCGCGGTAAGCGGAAGTATCCGGATGCTCTTGCCGAGCCAGTGACAGAATTACCGCTGCGTATTCACGCCTTTGAGGCGGTAACTGGTAAGGCTCCTTGCCCGCGCCGACCTCCAGCCGTGCCCATTCGCGCCATAAATTAATTCCCGTGGCAGCTTCGATTACATCGCTGATGAATGCTCCACCAACGCGCGCGGCCACTTCAATAAAATAAAACTTGCCGTCGGAATCGGCCTTCAGAAATTCCGCATGTGTCACACCGCGAACGAAACCTAATTCGGTCAAAACTTTTCGATTAAGGTCAAGAAGCTCCGCCGCTTCCGGCGCATCCGGCCCCAACGTGCTGGTGGTGAATACCCCGCCCTGATGAGAGGTCGTCAATGGTGGCGTGCCATATTTATGAGCCTCCGCGAAAACAACCTCGCGCTCGGACGCGATGCTGTCCACATGGTAAACCGTCCCGGGAACAAAGTGCTCCAGCAAATAAAAAGATTGCTGATCGCCAAGCTCATCAAGCCACGGCCAAAGTTCGTCCGGCGAATGAATCTTCTTCATGCCGATCCCGGACGCCTGCGAGCGCGGCTTCAAGAGCCACGGCGCCGGCACGCGAGCCATGTATTCGCGCAAGTCATCGTAATTTAGCACCGGCACAAATTCTGGAACGCGGATGCCCGCTTCTTTTGCCCGCGCCCGCATGGAAAGCTTGTCGCGAAAATAGCGCACGGTAGTCAGCCCCATGCCCGGAATGCGTAAATGCTCTCGCAGCGCGGAAACATTTTCCATATCGAATTCGTCGAGCGCCACGATGCGATCGATGCGTTGCGAGCGGGCGATATAACTCACCGAATAGATCAAGCCCTGCAGCGGAAGATCTTCCGGCATGGTAAAAATGCCGTCAAGGCACTCCCGCGGCCAGTCGCCGTCTTTTAGTTTTTCCACGGTTAAAAGCAGGACGCGACAACCCATGGTCTTACAAGTGCGGATAAACTCCTGCCCTTTTTCATAGGAGGTTACACACAGAATTGTCAGTGTCCTCTGGTCCGGCATAAATCCCCTGAAACTTTTATAGGGAATGTCTCAACCGCGCGATGATAGCCCACATAAATTCGAAATTCATTAACCGACGCCGCGGACCACACAGGGACCACGCAGCGGGCGGATTATACGTTTTTATTCCCTGCCGGAAACAAAAATTGCAACACTGGGCCGACGCGCTGCGACCAGGCCGCTTCGTTATGTTCCGCTCCCTGCACTCGCTCGTAGTGCAGGTCGTGGCTGAGTCGCCAGCCCTTTTTCACCAGCACGTCGCGAAAATTTTCAACGTCACGCACGATCTGCGGACCTTCGCGCGTGCCGATGTCCAGCCAGATGCGCGGACGCGGCTCGACTTGCGCGGTGGCCGCGAAGCGATGCAGCACCCGCTGGTTCCACCAGACCGATGGAGAAAGCGCCGCTAGCCGGCCGAAGACTTGCGGAAATTTTAGACCGACGTACAGCGAAACCAGGCCGCCCAGCGAAGAGCCGCCTAATCCCGTATGCGCCGAATCCCGCAGCGTTCGATATTCGCGGTCAACAAAAGGTTTGAGTTCGTCGATCAAGAATTTGCCGTAACGATCGGCACGTCCTCCGCCAAGCTTTGGCACTCGCGTCGGTGTGTACTCGCGAATGCGTTGCTCACCCAGGTTATAAATCCCCACGATAATCAGGGGTTCAACCGCGTCGCTACCGATCATGTGATCCGCGGTTTCACCCACACGCCAGTCCATGCCCGGAACAAACGCCGTCGAACCGTCAAAAAGATTTTGTCCGTCGTGCAAGTACAGCGCCGGAAAACGCCGCGACGATTGTTCCTCGTAGCCCGGCGGCAGATAAACAACAAGGTCCCGCTCGTTTTTCAAAACTTTGGAAGTAAATTTTTCGTGTTTGCGAAAGATCATGGAGTAATAGTGACGAGCAGATCCTTGGCTTCCACATTCTGCCCCGGGGACACCAGCAGCTTGGCGACCCGCCCCGCAATGGGTGCATAAATGTTGGATTGCATCTTCATGGCTTCCAGCGTCAGTAATTTCACGCCGCGCTCCACAACCTGATTCGCTTTCACAGCAATTCCACCGATCACTCCGGCAGTAGGAGCCGCAACCTGGCCCGCATCAGCGGGATCCGCTTGGGGATGCGATCGCTCTACAACTCGCAATGCACGGTCGCGCACGTTGAGTTCCCGCGGCTGCCCGTTTAATTCGAAAAATAACGTCCGCGTGCCATCAGGGCGCGGTTCGCTGGCGGTGAGGAACCTGATGATCAGCGATTTTCCCGCCTCGATCTCCACGGTAATTTCTTCTCCGGCTCGTAAGCCGTAAAAAAAAGCATAAGTGGGAAGAACGCTCACATCGCCGTAGGTCTGCTGGAACTTGTCATACTTGGTGAACACGTCGGGATACAGCAGGTAGCTTAAGAGATCATCTCGCCGTATTGAATGATTTAGTTTCTTCTCCAGTGCTTTTTTCTCTTTATCTAAATCCACATCTTCCATACTCGCACCGGGCCGGCCACGCACAGGAGCTTGTCCACGCAAAATAATTTTCTGCAATTTCTTCGGCCAGCCTCCCGGCGGAACACCCAGCACGCCGGAAAACATTTCCACCACGGAATTCGGTAGCGAGACATCGTGCTTCTCATCCAGAGCCAGAATATCGGCCGGCTCCAGTTCGTTGGCCATCAGGAAAAGCGCCATGTCCCCGACCACCTTACTGGAGGGCGTCACCTTAACTATGTCTCCAAAGAGCTGGTTCACCTCCGCGTACATTTTCTCGGCCTCACGCCAGCGATGTCCCAGCCCCATGGATGTGGCTTGTTCCCGAAGATTGGTGTACTGCCCGCCGGGAATCTCGTGTTGATATAAACGAGCGGAGCCGGACTTTGGTCCTGAATCAAACGGGGCATAAAAGTTACGCACCGCTTCCCAATAATCGGAGCACTCATTCAAAGTCTCGATGTCCAGCTGCGTATCGCGCGGTGTGTGTCGCAGCGATTCGACAACGCCATTCAGGTTCGGCTGGCTGGTGCCGCCGCTCATGGAGGCAACCGCGGCATCGGCTACGTCCACTCCCGCTTCAGCGGCTTTCAAAATACTTGCAGCGTTAAGACCGCTGGTGTCGTGAGTATGGAAATGAACGGGCATGCCAATTTCTCGTCGCAGCGTTTTGACCAGCTCGAACGCCGCGTAAGGTTTGCACAGGCCGGCCATGTCTTTAATCGCCAGGAAATGAGCGCCCAACTTTTCCAGTTGCTGCGCCAGGGTTACGTAATACTTCAGCGAATATTTGGGCCGCGCGCTATCGAGGATGTCGCCCGTGTAGCAAATGGCCGATTCGCAAACCGCGCCTGTTTCCAATACTGCGTCGATAGAAACCCGCATGTTGTCGATGGAATTAAGCGAATCGAAGATGCGAAAAATGTCGATGCCCTGTGCGTGCGCCTCGCGCACAAATTCCACGATCACGTTATCGGGATAGGAAGCGTAACCAACAGCATTTGCGCCGCGCAGCAGCATCTGAAAACAGATATTCGGCACGCGAGTCCGCAGATTACGCAAGCGTTGCCACGGGTCTTCATGCAAAAAACGCAATGACGTATCAAACGTAGCGCCGCCCCACATTTCCAGGCTGAAAAGATTGGGCAGGCGCCGCGCCACAGCACTTGCCGTGGCGAGCAAATCGTACGTGCGCACCCGCGTGGCCATCAGTGACTGGTGCGCGTCGCGAAAGGTCGTGTCCGTAATTAACAGACGCTTCTCTTTCTTCGCCCAGGTCGCGAACTTCTCCGGTCCAAGTTTCTGCAGCATCTGACGTGTTCCCTGCGGCACATCCATTCCCGGCGTAGCCGGAACGACTGGAGTTTCACGCGTCTCGGGAGCTTTCTTCCCTTTCACCTCCGGATTCCCATTCAAAATAACGTCGCCTAGATAAGACAGCAGCTTCGTGGCGCGATCGCCGCGCGTGCGAAAACGAAAAAGCTCCGGCGAGTCATCAAGAAATGATGTGGTCACATCCCCAGCGCGGAATTTGGGATGATTAACAACATTTTCCACGAACGGGATGTTCGTTTTTACGCCGCGTATCCGAAACTCGCGCAACGCGCGGTCCATGCGCTGGCATGCTTCCGGCAAATTTGCGCCCCACGCGGTCACTTTGACCAACAGAGAATCGTAATAGGCGGCGAGTATCGCTCCCGCATAAGCCGTTCCGCCATCCAGCCGAATGCCAAACCCTGCCGGTGAGCGGTAGGTAGAAATTTTCCCGTAGTCGGGAGAAAAATTATTCGACGGATCTTCGGTAGTAACACGGCATTGCAGCGCCGCACCGTAAAGTGGAATTTTTTCCTGGACCGGCAGCGACAGCGGCGCTTTATGCAAGTGATGCCCTTGTGCCACTAAAATCTGCGAGCGCACCAGGTCGATGCCGGTAACCATCTCCGTGACGGTGTGCTCCACCTGAATGCGCGGATTTACTTCGATGAAATAAAATTTTGCCGCGTCCACGTCGTAAAGAAATTCGACCGTTCCGGCATTTCTATAGCCCGCTTTGCGAGCCAATTTCACCGCGGCTTCGCATAATTCGCTCCGCACCTCCGTCCGTAAATTTGTCGCGGGCGCGACTTCCACGACTTTTTGATGCCGGCGCTGCACCGAGCAATCGCGCTCGTATAAATGCAGCAGCTCGCCGTGCTCGTCCCCAAGAATTTGCACCTCGAGGTGTCGAGCGCGTGCCAGATATTTCTCCAGGAATACCGAGCCATCGCCGAAGGCGGATCGCGCTTCCCCCTGGGCCTCCTCCAATAAACGATCCAGCTCCGACGCGTCATGAACGACGCGCATGCCCCGTCCGCCTCCGCCCATGGCGGCTTTGACCATCACCGGGTAACCGATCTCATCCGCTGCCTTGTGCGCCGCAGCGTTAGTCTTTACGGGCTCGGCAGTACCCGGCAACAGCGCAACGCCCGCCGAAGCAGCCAGGCGGCGCGCCGCCGTTTTATCACCCAGCAATTCCAAAAGATCGGGCGTCGGCCCGACAAACTTAATCCCGGCGTTTTCGCACGCACGCGCAAATGCCGGATTTTCAGAAAGGAATCCATAGCCGGGATGGATCGCATCAACTTCTTTTTCTTTGGCCAGCGCGACGATCCCTGAAATATCGAGATACGCCTCCACCGGGCCCTTGCCCGAGCCGATCAGGTAAGCCTCATCTGCTTTAAAGCGGTGCAGCGCCAGTCGATCTTCCTGCGAATAGATCGCCACGGTGCGCAGCCCAAGCTCATTGGCAGCCCGAAAAATCCGGATAGCGATCTCGCTCCGGTTGGCGGCGAGCAGTTTTCGGATGGGCCGGCTACTTTTCATTCGGAAGGCGCGAACGGCAGAACCATGCGCGAAATTCTACATTGTTTCATCGACCGGGCGCGAGGCCGCGACGCCGAATTTTAGATTCGCCCAAAAAGAAATAATTTATGCGCGAAAGGTAACGTCAGGAGCGCAGACTTGGCACAGCAGCAAATCAATCTTTGGAGTTCGAAGATTCCGCCACTACCGGGGTGGCCGGGGGCGGCGCGGCTCGCAATTGATCAAGCTCGATCTGCACCTTCTCCCACGCTTTAGGGTCGCGCTTGGTGGCATAGGGCGCGTTCGGATCGCTATAAAACGCCAGAATATTTGCTCGCACCTCTGGCAAAGCCTTGGCAAACTTTTCATCCGACAACTTATCCAGAAGTTTCGCGTAAGCATCATCGCTCAAGCGGTACTTGCCGGGAGCGATGCTTCCTCCGGTGTCAAAATTATCGTTGACCATCTCTATGTGGTCATTTCCAACCTGCGTTAGCAATTTTCGATAGCGATCCAGCGTCGCATTGAAACTATCTTCAAACATTTTTTCCGTTTGCGGCGTCGGAGCGCGGAACTGCAGAACCCTCAGCGGTCCAATCTTGGGAAGCAGCTTGGTCAAAAACGCAATAAATTTCTCGCCGGTGGTGGGCTGTTCGTAGTCCTTGCCCCATTCCTTTTCATAACTGGCACGCTTCAGATTGTATAGAAACTTCCTCTTGGTAATGCCGGGCGCGTCTTTTTGGATGTCTTTTTTCTTTAGGCTCCACGCGATTTTTGTGGCCTTGGGAAGTTGCTGACTCACCGCGTGGCGATAAGAATTTAATGTTTTTTCTTCGCTGGGGAGCACGGTTTTCAACTCGAGGCCGTAGGTTTCCAGAAAAGCCTGCTCCAACAATGGCACTGCCACCTGAAATCCGATGAAATCGTGATAACTGTCGGGAGCGTAGCGGTGCTGCGCAACTTCCAGGACATCAAAGCCGAATTCGGTTTTGACGTGCGCCAGCGGGTCCTCTTCATACGTCACTACATCCCCAAATTTCTTCTTCAGCTTGGGATACAGAATCGGCACCGCGTGATTCGTTCCAATACTGTGGCCATCCGTGTCCGCGGCATAATGCGCCATCGCGCCCAACGCGAAAGCGTAATCGTTCAGATCCTTGGAGTCGCGGATCATCGCGAGGATAAAATCGGCGCTGCGTATGTAATGCGTGAGGTCACTGAAAAAATGCGTGCCGTGCGGGTAGTAACCCATGTCCTGAATAATGGCGCCGCCATAGGCATATCCGTGTGCCTTGCGCAATTCGTCTTCAGTGGCGTGTGGAAACCGTTTCAGCAGAAGCGGCTTGAGGTTGGTGTCCCAGACCGCGTCGATGATGGCTTCGTGGGACAGAACCGCGTAGGCCGCGCACCGGAGTGGCAAGAGAAGCGCCAATAACAGCGCCAGCACGACCACGGTCTTGATGGGCCTTGGTGAATTTTTCTGTTCAATGTTACTCAAAGAAGTCCTCTTACACGCAGAAAGCGTATTGGGAATAGTCTAGCCCACCTCAGATGCAATGGAAGCGCGAAGGCGCGGACTGGTACTAGAATGTTCTATATCGATAAAATGACAAAAGTTGCGATGTGGGGAGCGTTATTAAAGAACGATCGACACTATGGTGAAACTCTTTTGAGGCGTTAATGAAACCCTAGTATTTTCTAAGCACGCCAATCACCCGGCCCTGGATTTTCACCTCGTTGGCCGCCACGATAATTGGGCCCATTTCGGAGTTGGCAGGCTGCAGGCGAATCTTCCCCGGTCCTTCGCGGTAGAAACGTTTCAAGGTAGCCTCATCCTCTCCGATCAGTGCCACCACGATGTCGCCCGCATTCGCCACTTGGGTCTGCTCGCACACCACATAATCGCCATCCATAATGTGGTCTTCAATCATGGAGGTGCCTTTAACCTGCAGCACGAAGGAATTTCCACCACGCGCGAAGTCACCCAACGATAAAGTTTCGCGCTCCTCCACGGCCTCAAGCGGCCGGCCCGCTGCAATGCGCCCAACCAGCGGCAACTCCTGAATCTTTCGCTCCATGACCTGGTCTTTCACCGATTTTGGGAGTTGCACAATTTCTATGGAACGGCTCTGGTTGTAACCGCGGCGAATGAAACCTTTCTTTTCCAGCGTGGTGATGTGCTTATGTACGGTCGCCAGTGAAGTTAACTTCAAGCCTTTGCCAATTTCTTCAAAGCTCGGCGCGTAACCGTGTTTCGTCTCAAACGAAACCAGATAATCCAGAACTTCCTTTTGACGCTTGGTCAGGGCCACTTGCGCCTCCGATCGGATGCCTGCGTTTTATCTGCGGGACGGCAGGCTTTGTGCCTCTAACTTAGGCGAAAAAAAAGCGAACGTCAAGCGAAAAGCTGAACTAAATGTGCAAAGCAGAACCAGAGCGTATTCTTGTTCTCGAGCGAGGAACCACATTGTTTCAATGTGGCTCTGCGGATGAATATCTTCGCGACTGCAAGCTGACATGATTTATCTGCGTTGCTGGTTTTCAGATTTAGCAGCAACCCGGGATCCCATACCTGTGTGTACTGCGACACACGCCCCGCTGTGATATTCTTTTTGTGTCACCCTTATTGCGTTATTAGAGTCCCCGCGCGCAACACAGGCGGGTTATGCGTTCTAGGGCCCAAGGAAGTCAGGGATCATGTCCACGTTAATTACGATACCGCCCTCAAAGACCAAGCCAGAAGTTATCGACAGCGCGGTTATCCGATTTGCAGGCGATTCCGGCGATGGCATGCAGATTACGGGTAGCCAATTCACAAACACCGTCGCACTATACGGCAACGACATCCGCACATTTCCTGATTATCCTGCTGAGATTCGTGCCCCTGCGGGAACGCTCCCCGGTGTGAGCGGCTTCCAATTGCATTTTTCGTCCGACGACGTGTCTACTCCCGGCGACGCCGTCGATGTACTGATCGCCATGAATCCCGCGGCGCTTAAAGTCAACATCGCGGACTTGAAACCCAACGGGATTCTCATCGTAAACAGCGACAGCTTCACGGAAAGCGATCTGCGCAAGGCGCAAATGACCGCGAATCCGCTGGAAGACCATTCGCTCGACAAGTTCCGTCTTTTCTCCGTGGAACTTGAGCGCCTGACGCGCCGTGCGCTTGAACATCTCGGACTCGATGCCAAGTCCATGGATCGCTGCAAAAATTTCTTCGCGCTCGGCATGTGCTACTGGCTGTACAACCGCTCGATGGATTCAACGGTTCGCTGGATTGAAGGCAAGTTCAAAGGCAAACCGCTGCTGACGGAAGCCAATAAATTGGCGATGAAAGCTGGATATTCCTACTGCGAAGCTACCGAAGCGTTTCAGATCAGTTACGAAATTCCGCGCGCGCAGTTATCACCCGGTCTGTACCGCAACCTGAGTGGCAATCAGGCGCTGGCGCTGGGGCTGGTTACCGCTTCTCAAAAATCCGGGCTGCGGCTGTTTCAAGGAAGCTATCCCATCACTCCCGCCTCGGACATTCTGCACGAGCTTTCACAGTACAAAGATTTCGGTGTAATGACTTTTCAAGCCGAAGATGAAATCGCCGCCATTACTTCCGCGATCGGCGCGGCCTATGCCGGAGCTCTGGCCATTACCAGCACCTCCGGCCCGGGAATGGCGCTTAAAACCGAAGCGCTAGGCTTGGCCGTAGCCATCGAGCTACCCCTGGTGATTTGCAATATTCAACGCGGTGGCCCGTCAACCGGTCTGCCCACAAAAACCGAACAAGCGGACTTGTTGCAAGCGTTGTTCGGACGAAATTCCGAAGCGCCCATACCGGTTATCGCGGCTGCCACTCCCGCCGATTGTTTCTGGGTTGCGCTGGAGGCCTGCCGCATCGCGGTGAAATACATGGTGCCGGTGATTCTGCTTTCCGATGGTTACCTGGCGAATGGGGCCGAACCTTGGCACGTTCCGGAACTCAGCGAGATACCGGACTTCAAAGTGGAATTTGCGAAAACCGCGGAAGGATTTTTACCTTACAAACGCGACCCCCAAACATTGGCGCGCCCGTGGGCCGTTCCCGGAACACCGGGGCTCGAACACCGCATCGGCGGACTGGAAAAACAAGATGTTAGCGGCAATATCAACTACGAACCATTGAACCATGAAAATATGGTGCGCATTCGTGCCGCGAAAGTTGCCGGCATCGCGCAGGATATTCCCGAAATTGTGCCCGCGGGAGATCCTGAAGGAGAGCTGCTGATTGTCGGCTGGGGTTCGACCCACGGATCGATTACCGCAGCGGTTCGTGCGCAGCGCGAAAAGGGACACAAAATCGGTCATGTGCATTTGCGGCATCTGAACCCTTTAGCGCCCAACCTGGGCGAAGTAATCGCGAAGTACAAGCGCGTGTTGGTGCCGGAACTCAACATGGGCCAATTACTGTGGGTTCTGCGCGCCAAATATTTGGTGGACGCGGTGGGTCTCAACAAGATTCAAGGCCGTCCCTTCAAGCAGGCTGAGCTCGAACAAAAAATCGAAGAAATGCTCGGCAGCCAGGAGAATTTCGCATGAGCGCCACAACGCTGCCACCCATCACCCCGCTCACCAAAAAAGATTTTCAGACCGACCAGGAAGTGCGTTGGTGCCCCGGTTGTGGAGATTACGCCATCCTATCCGCGGTGCAGTCGGTATTTCCTGAGCTGGGAATCGCGCGAGAAAATTTCGTGGTCGTCAGCGGCATCGGCTGCTCCAGCCGTTTCCCGTATTACATGAACACTTTTGGTTTTCACACCATTCATGGCCGCGCGCCTGCTGTAGCCACAGGCATCAAAGCGCTTCGCCCGGATTTGGAAGTTTGGCTGGCCACCGGTGACGGCGACGCGCTCTCCATCGGCGGAAATCACACCATTCATATGTTGCGGCGCAACGTCGGCATCAAAGTGCTCCTCTTTAACAATCGTATTTATGGATTGACCAAGGGCCAGTATTCGCCCACGTCCGAGCTGAATAAAAAGAGCAAGTCCACACCTTTTGGATCGCTGGACCGTCCGTTCAATCCACTGTCGTTGGCCATCGGTGCGGAAGCCACCTTCGTGGCGCGCTCCGTTGACGTTTTCCAGGGGCACCTGAAAGAAACGCTGAAGCACGCCGCTGCTCACAAAGGCTCCGCCTTCGTGGAGATTTTGCAGAACTGCAATATTTTTAATGATGGCGCGTGGTTCTCTCTGACTGAGCGCGAGGCCCGCAGCGAACACGTCATTCAACTCGAGCATGGCAAGCCGCTGGTGTTCGGCAAGAATCGTGACAAGGGCATTCGCATGAACGGCCTGGATATGGAAGTCGTGCACCTTGGCAATGGCATTACTGAAAAAGATTTGCTGGTCCACGATGCGCATCATCTCCAAGCCGCGTACGCATTTCAGCTCTCGCAAATGGAGAAGCGTCCCGGGTTCCCCACTCCCATTGGCGTACTACGATCGTGGGAAGACGTTCCGCGCTATGAAGACGTGATGAATCAGCAGGTAAACGACGTTATCGCCAAGCGCGGCGCCGGGGATTTGACGAAGCTCCTTCGCGCTGGAGACACCTGGGAAGTAAAGTAATCTCCTCGACAAAACAGAACCTCTCGGCTCTTCATCATTAACGCCAGATTGGCAAAACTGTATTTTCAAACCCTCGTTATAAAAACTGTTCTTGTAAACTTCCTCGGGTATGCTACATCTAATTCTGCAGTTCTATCACCAGGTCATGGATGATTCCGCCAAACTCGCTCCGCTTTTTCCGCTCGGTGACGTGGATTCGTTCGCCCAAAGTCTCGTGGGTGCGGCCCCAGATCAGGCCGAGGGCTTGGCATTACTCTACGAAGTCACCCGCGAATTAACCTCCATCCTCGATCGTGAGGAATTACTCAGGCGCATCGCCCAGCACGTAAAACGCGTCGTGAATTATCACGTTTTCACTGTGATGCTTTGGAATGAGACCCGCCAAGTGCTGGAAAGTGTCTTCGCCATGCATTACGACGACGCCATCCCGGCGCGCCTGCGCCTGCGCTTGAATCAAGGAATTACTGGAACGGCCGCCGGAGAGCGCCGCCCGGTGCGCATTGGCGACGTACGACAGGATTCGCGATACGTGCAATTTGATACCGACGTGGAAGTTCGCTCGGAATTGGTCATCCCGCTGCTGCTACAGGATCGTCTGATCGGCGTCCTCGATCTCGAGAGCACCGTGCCGCACGCATTCACACTCGAGCACGAGCGCATGCTCGACACCATGGGCACTTATATTGCGATCGCTCTCGAAAACGCGCGTCTTTACCAGGACGCACGCGAAAACGAAACGCGTCTGCAAAACGATTTAAATACCGCGCGCGAAATTCAGCGCCAACTTTTGCCGAAGGGTGCCAGAGAAGTTCCGGGCCTCGATCTGGCCGCGGCTTATGCGCCTGCGCGCGAATTAGGCGGAGATTTTTACGATTTTCTGCCGTACGGCGAAGGCCGCCTGGCGTTCGCGCTCGGTGACGTATCCGGCAAAGGAACCGCTGCCGCGTTGTACGGCTCACTCGCCATAGGAACTTTGCGCGAAGTCGTCACCGACCATACTCTTGGAGCCGCAAAGATGCTGTCGGTATTAAATCGCCGCATGTTCGGTGCGCGCCTGGAAGCAAAGTTTATCGCTCTACTTTTTGGGATTTACGATGCGCCTGCGCGCCGTCTCACGCTGGCCAATGGCGGCGAGCCCTATCCCTTGCTGGTACGAAACGGAGAGACCACCGAGATCAACGTGGCTGGCGTTCCGCTCGGTTTGTTTGCCGAAACCGAATACGAGGAAGTCACCGTTGACCTTCAGCCGGGTGACGTAGTGGTGTGCGCCTCCGACGGCATCTTGGAATCCGAGGATAGCGAACAGGAGGAATTCGGCGCCGAACGCCTTAACGCGCTACTCGCAGGCGTTACCGGAGATGAAATGGCCATCTCCATTGCAAACAGAATTTTGGCCGCCACCGACGATTACAGCGGAGCCGACTCCACTCCCCACGACGACCGCACGCTAATTTTGCTGCGCGTAACGGACGAGAGTTCAGCGGACCTCTACAAACTTCCGATCATTTATTAATCGTATTAATCGCTCAATAATCGCGTCACGCTTAGTTCGAGTCGCCTGCCCCGTGTTTCTCGCCGCATTTCTTGCAAGCCGTTGGCGACTGGGTGTTATCCACGCGATGGCTTACAGGCGGCACAGTTCTCAGGTACGCGTACATGGCCTTCAGATCTTCATCGGTTTGCCCGCTGTAGAACTGCCAGGGCATCGCCGTGCTAAGTTGCCGCTTGCCTATGTAGCCCGTCCTCATCGCCTTCACGAACAGTTCCTCGGTGTAGTTGCCGATACCTGTCGCGTCCGGCGTGATGTTGGGGCTCACGATTTTCCCTGATGGATCAAAACTTTGCCCGCCGGCAAATTTCATACTGGCATCGGGCCGGCCCCGCTTACGGGGCGTATGACATTCCGAACAGACCGATAAATTCACCAGGTACTCTCCACGGCTTACCGGAGTTGAGAGATCCGCTTGTACCGTTTCTGTTACCGGTTGGGGGACTCCGCGAACCAGATACTTCACTGGAAAATGAATGTCCGTGCGCGGCAGCGGATTGCGTAGTGGCGGCAGAGTCCTGATGTAAACAACCACCGAAGCGACATCTTCGTCAGACATCCGCCGGTAATGCGAATACGGCATCATTGGAAAAAGGGTCTGCCCATCGTGGCTGATGCCTTCGCGAATCGCGCGTGCCAGTTGATCATCTGTAAAATTACCGATGCCCGTTTCGCGATCAGGGGTGATGTTCGGCGCAACTAAAGTGCCTGGCAAACCCGGGATAGGAAAAACCTGACCGCCGCCTTTCTTCGGCGGCACGACTTCCGGACCGTTCGGGCCTTCTTCCTGTGGAGTGTGACAATATGTGCAGACAGCGACGTGCTCTGCGAGGTAGGCGCCGCGTTTCAGCCGCTCCGGTGTAGCCTCAAACTTGCGATCCGTCAGCGCCCGCGATCTCGGTCCGATGAAAGGGCGCCAGCCAATGGTCGCGCTAATGCCCACCACCGCAAGAATCACCAAAACGAACACACCAATACCGAGACCCTTTACAAATTTGGGCATTCACAAAACTCCTCGGGAGTAATTACGTTCCAAAGCGCACGAATATTACAGAAACGAGCTGAAGCTCGCAAGTTGTGGACTGCTCTTGTAGACACCGCTTGAGTTAACTACGGAATTTTTTGGCAGGAAAGGATGTATTGCACAGAGTTTAAGGCTCGCCGAGCAGCTAAGCGCCGGTTTCAGAAAAAAATGTCGACGCGCCGACATTTCACGATTCGAATGACAAGAGATTCCAGGTGCGCGAACCGCTATAGGTTTCCTCGAACTAAACCTACGCGAAGAGTGGCCCAGGCTCGATTTTCAGCCTGGGTCTTGGGTTACGCCTCTAAGAGTGAAAGTCACCGTCGAGGTAATTCTGACGCCGCTCAAAAATCTTGACTACCAAATTTCCCTAAGAATTTTGATCGAACTTACTGTCCGGATTGCAGCTTCGACACCGTGTTGGCCGTCGCTACTGTGGCGAAATAATTCTGCTCGCGCAATCGCCGATAAATATTCCCGGCAACCGTCGCGGCCGTAGGACCTTTAACTCGCCGAGTATTTCCACGAAGAAGAACCGCCAGCGCAATTTTCGGATGAGCTTCATCGGCATAGGTGACAAACCAACCGATGCGCGAAGGCGTAACGTGGTCGTCGCACGTTCCGGTCTTACCCAGCGGCGTTTCATCCCCGCCGTGATCGAAGCTCGATTTGCCCGTGCCATACAGAACCGCCGCGAGCATGCCTTCACGAATTTCCGGCAAGATCTGGGCGATGTTCAGTTCGCGCTTCACGCGTGGGGCAAACGCCAGTTGCTCATCCGCGCTTCGGGGATACTGCAAGTAATACAGCGTTCCACCATTCGCGAACGCCGCAGCCAAGGAAACCAACTGGAAAGGCGTCATCTGGATGCCTTCGCCAAAACTGGACATCCGTGCCACTCCGCCATGCGGAGGCGGCTGCATCGGAAAGGCGCCGGGATGTTCTTCCGGAATTTCGTAGCCGGAAAGTTCACCGAGACCTAGCAAGCGCGCATATTTTGAAACCGTATCGAAACCCATGCGCAAGCCAAGTTGTTCAAAAAATTCGTTATTGGAGTGCGCCATCGCTTCCGTGAGGTTCATGTACTTGCGGCGCCCAACTTTCAACATGGTATCGCGATTGATTACGTTTTCTTCCAGCGCCGCCAGCGCGATCGTGGGCTTGATCGTCGAACAAGGAATGTAGCCTTCGCCAAACGCTATTTTCTGGTTCACCACCGTCAGAACTCGCCCGGTATTCGGATCAACGGCGACGACTGCGCCGTTATAACGGCCCAATCCTTCCACCGCAGCTTGGCGAACAACTGGATCATCAAAAGCGGTAATGTCCCCGTTGGAAGAATTCGCAAAGGTGGGTACTCCGCCCCCGTGATAACGCGCTGGGGCTCTGCGTGTGCGCGTGGACTTAAGAGCTCCCGCGGCTGCAGGTAGCGGCATAGCGCATAGCACTGCAAGCACAGTTGCAACCGTCGCTTTTACAAGTTCCTTCACTTCTACCACCTCAGATTGC
>DATNKL010000020.1:0-28213 GCA_035603415.1 Candidatus Acidiferrales bacterium | reverse complement strand
GCAATGGCGGTGTCCTGCGATTTATCTGGTGCCGTTTCCAATCGCAGGTAGGCGAAGACGCGATCGTTGCCATAGGTGTCGGAATTTGCGAGAGGCTCGCGGTCCACGGGGATAATGCCTTTGCCCACTTTGCCCGTGGATTCAGCAAGTAGCTGCTCCAGCCAGGCCCCCAGATCGTAAATTCCAGGCGAGGCAACGATGGTTACCTTGTCCCGGCCATGATTCGCCGCCACGCCGAGAATCATGCCCAGCAGCGCGCCCGGATTCGAATCCGCGGGGACAGTCGCGCCGCAAGCCTTCACCATTTCCGCGGTGTTGTTTAAAAATTTCGCAACATCGATCCCCATAATCGCCGCCGGAACCATTCCAAAATTTGAGAGCGCCGAATACCGCCCGCCAATCCCCGGCACCCCATTAAAGATTTTGCGAAATTTATCGCGCTCGGCCACTTCCTGCAGTTTCGAGCCGGGATCGGTAATGGCGATGAATCGTTTGCCGACTTCGGCTTCACCGACTTTTTCTTTCACACGCTCAAAGAAATATTGTTTGTAAATGTTGGGCTCGAGCGTGCTGCCCGATTTGCTGGAGACGATACATACCGTGCTGGAGAGATCGATTTTGCTTTCGATGGCTTTGATCTGCGCCGGATCAGTGGAATCCAGCACGTGCAACTCGGGGTACCCGTCAATCTTTCCAAACGTCATGCGCAGCACTTCCGGGCACAGGCTGGAGCCGCCCATGCCCAGAAGAAGAGCATGTTTGAATCCAGCCTGCTTCATGTCCGCCGCGATTTCCTGAAAAGCGGAGAGGTGCGCCAGTTGCTCCGCGGTGATTCCCAGCCAGTCCAGCCACTTGTTTTCGTCAGTGCCGGTCCACAGGGAAGCGTCGCGCTGCCAAAGGCGGCGGACCTTTTCGCTCTTTTTCCAATCTTCTCGCGCGGCGGCAAAAGGCCCGGAAAGAGAACCCGGCAGTTTGTAGGTCTGCCGATTTAGGCTCACGCGCGCACGCCCGCGGTCTTTCCGGTGGCCTCCAGAAGTTCCTTAAATGCGTCCGCAAAAAGTTTTACGCCGTCGACCAGCAGCTTGTCGGTAATTTCCTTCATGGAGATCCCGGCCTTTTCCAGGTCAGACATGGTCTTGAACGCCTGGTCAACATTTTCCGTGAGGCTCGGCCGCAATGTTCCATGATCGCGGAAAGCATCGAAAGTCGCCGGAGGAATGGTGTCAACCGTATCGGCGCCAATCAGTTCCTCCACATAAATTACATCTCGGTACGCTTTGTTCTTTGTGCTGGTACTGGCCCACAGCAGCCGCTGTGTTTGTGCTCCCTTAGTCTTCAGAGCGTTCCAACGCGACCCGCTGAAAATCTCCTGATACTTTTTATAAGTGACTTTGGCGTTGGCGATAGCCACTTTTCCTTTTAGCCCGTTCAGCAAAGCTTTTTGACCTGGGTCGGAAGTGGATTTTAATTTTTCGTCCATCAGGCTGTCCGCCAAAGTATCGATGCGGCTGACGAAGAAACTCGCCACGCTGGCGATGTGCGCGATGTCCTGATTCTTGGCTGCGCGGGCTTCCAGTGCCGCGAGGAACACCTCGGCAACCTTTTCATAAGCGGATTGCGCGAACAGCAGCGTGATGTTGATATTGATGCCTTCTTCGAGAAGCTGCCGGATCGCCGGGATGCCTTCCTTCGTGCCGGGGACCTTGATCATCACATTGGGACGATTCACCATCTTCCACAAACGCCGCGCTTCCTCGAGCGTTTTGTCTGTTTCGAGCGCCAGCGTGGGAGAAACTTCCAGGCTGACATAGCCATCGCGACGGCGGGTTTCCTCGTACACCGGCCGGAAAATATCGGCGGCGTCCTGAACGTCGCGCACCGCGATTTTTTCGTAAAGCTGTTTGGCATTCAGCTTCTTGGCATCAGGCGAATCCATAATGTCCGAGTAAAAGTTGCTGTTGGAAATCGCTTTCGCGAATATCGTGGGGTTGGAGGTCATACCTCGCAGCCCGTCGTCCTGTATCAGTCTTTTCAGCTCGCCGCCGGTGAGCAAATCTCTACGGATATAGTCCATCCAGGGCGACTGGCCGTAATCGAGAAGTCCCTTCAAGGGGTTTTTGCCGCTCTTGCCAACTTGTACATCGCTGGTTTTCACTGAAGTGGTCATTTTCAATTCTCCTTCTGACTTCAATTCTTATTGTACGCCTGCGGCGCACCGTGCGCTTTTTGGGGCGCTTACCTCGCCGAACTGCTCACAGCAAACTTGGATTCCAAAGCTTTAATTTTGGCCAACCGCCGGACATGCCGATCTTCATTGGTAAATTTGGCGGCGAGGAACACCTTCACCAGGTCCTCGGCCAGCTTCACACCGATGATGCGCGAGCCGAGAACCAATACATTCATGTCGTCGTGCTCGACGCCCTGATGCGCGGAGTAGGTGTCGTGACACACCGCTGCGCGTATGCCTGTTAATTTATTGGCCGCTACGCTGGCCCCCACGCCGCTGCCGCAGATCAGCACGCCGCGCTCGGCTTTGCGGTCGAGTATGGCCCGGCCCACAGCTTCGGCAAAGTCCGGATAATCGGAAGGATTTTCATTGAACGCTCCGACGTCCAGGACTTCCTGGTTCATCGATCGCAGCAGGTCCCCCACGGCGCCTTTTAACTGGAATCCGGCGTGGTCAGAACCGATGACAATTTTCATCGACGCTCACTTTCCTAGAACTTCTTTCACTGCTGCGACGACCTTTTCGGGTTGGAAACCAAATTTCTTTTGCAGCTCCTTCAGAGGCGCGGACGCTCCAAAGGTATGCATGCCGATGATTTCGCCCTTCGATCCCACGTAGCGATCCCAGCCTACAATAGATGCTTGTTCCACCGAAACCCGCGCGGTGACCTCCGGCGGCAGCACGCTATCGCGGTATTCGCGTGATTGATGCTCAAAAATATCCCACGACGGCATACTTACCACCCGCACTTTTACGCCTTGGCTGGTGAGCGTTTCATAAGCGGAGAGACACAAGGAAACTTCGCTGCCGGTGGCCATCAAAATCGCTTCCGGCTTGCCGCCCTGCGCCTCAGCGATGATGTACGCACCCTTTGCTACCCCAGAGGCTGCGGCGTATTTGCTGCGATCGATGGTGGGCAACGCCTGTCGAGTCAGCACCAGCACGGCGGGCTCTTTCTTTAACTGCATGATCACGCGCCAGCACTCGATCACTTCGTTGGCGTCCGCCGGGCGAAGCAGTACCAGCCCCGGCACCGCACGCAGCGCAATCAAGTGTTCGATAGGCTGATGCGTGGGACCGTCCTCGCCTACGCCAATCGAGTCGTGCGTGAAGACATAGATCACCGGCAATTCCATAATTGCGCTCAGACGAATCGCCGGCTTGCAATAATCGGTGAAAATAAAAAATGTCGAGGCAAACGTGCGAATCTTGCACAGCACCATGCCATTCGAGATAGCCGCCATGGCGTGCTCGCGAATACCAAAATGCATGTTGCGGCCGCTGCGCGTCGCCGCTTCGAATTCCTCGACGCCCGCAAACGTCAAACGCGTCTTCGTGGAGGGATAAAGATCGGCGGCCCCGCCCATAAGCCACGGCACGTTTTTGGCAATCACGTTGAGAACTTTGCCGGAAGAATCGCGTGTGGCCAGGCCCTTGGCATCCGCAGGAAAAGTCGGCACGTCCTTATCCCAACCGCTCGGCAACGAGCGGTGCTGCATTTTATTCAAATCTTCGGCCAGCTCCGGAAATTCGGACTTGTAGGATTCGAATTGTTTCACCCAGGCGTTGCGCGCTTCGCCGCCGCGCTTGCCGATGCTTTTTTTAAACTGATCGTAGACCCCATCCGGCACCAAAAATTTTGCGTCCGGCGGCCAGCCGTAGAATTTCTTGGCCAGCGCCACTTCTTCTTCGCCCAGCGCTTCGCCGTGAGCTTCCTTGGTGTCCTGCCTATGGGGGGCGCCCCAGCCGATGTGGCTGTCTACGATAATGAGCGTCGGTTTATCGGTAGTGTTGCGAAAAACATCCAGCGCCTTTTCGAGCGCCACGGTGTCATTGGCGTCGGTAACATGCTCCACGTTCCAGCCATAACCTTTGAAACGTGTCGCTACATCTTCGCTAAACGCCAGGCTGGTGTTGCCTTCGATGGTGATGTGATTGTTGTCGTAGATCCAGCAAAGATTGGACAGTTTATGGTGGCCGGCCAGCGACGCCGCCTCGCCAGAAATTCCTTCCATCATGTCGCCGTCGCCACAGATCGCGTACACGTCGTAATTAAATAATTCGAATCGTGGCTTATTGAAATACGAAGCCAGCCACCATCGCGCCATGGCCATGCCCACGCTGTTGGCCACCCCTTGTCCCAGTGGCCCGGTGGTAGTTTCGACTCCGCTGGTCATACGGTATTCAGGATGGCCGGGAGTTTTGCTATCGATTTGTCGGAATTTTTTTAGGTCGTCGATAGTAAGCGCCATCGAGTCCAACACTTTATTATCGTCGAGATCGACAGCCCTGACCTGCGCGAGATGCAGCAGTGAATACAAAAGCATCGACGCGTGCCCATTCGAAAGCACAAACCGGTCACGATTCGGCCAAATCGGATCGTTGGGGTCATAACGTAAATATTTTTGCCACAGCGTATAAGCCACCGGCGCGAGCGCCATCGGGGTGCCGGGATGACCGGAATTAGCGGCCTGCACCGCGTCCATCGATAACGTGCGGATGGTGTTGATACTTAGTAGATCAAGATTAGACTCGCTCACTCCAGCTCCCGTGGCAGACAATTAAGGCCCCCATTCTCCGCGCACGCATTGGATGCGCCGACTCAAGATTTGAATGCGGGAATTCTACGACAAAATAGAGTTACAAACGGGTAACAAATTCTTTTTGATGCAGGCACACCGCGGAGAGGCGTAAAGACTTTTAGACCTTTACGCAGCGATGACCCGCTACGGTCTGATGTGGAATTGTCGAGACAGCCTTAATGAGCGGTGACGGCCGAAGCCGTCGTATCCTGGGTTGACTCTTGAATGGTCAGCATGTCCGTGCGAGTTTTATCCCACTCGCGAAGCATCAATCCACTGGCAGTAAAGAAGCGCCGAATCTTCACGGAGTCCCAGCGCAGCACTTCCTCCAGCACCGGCACCAACACGCTCATGGTGTTGTCGCTCAGCACCGTACGCCGCGCGATACGCGTGATGAATTTCGCTTCCGACACCGCGATGGTCAAACCATCGTGTTGATTCACGTGCATCATCACCGGCAAGTCAGAGCTGCCGTCGCCCATATAGATGATGTTGTCGTGGCTGATACCAAGTGAAGCGCGAATTTCTTCCAACACTGTAATTTTGCCCCAACCAGCCGTCGCGCGAATGATCGATTCAACCTCGCCGGTCTCTTCGTTGTAGCGAAAACGCGTGCCGAAGATGTGGTCCGCGGGAACGATGCCCTCAAGCGCGGACTGGATAATCTCCTGCGGCGCGGCAGAGATCACGTTGAAATGAAAATTGTAGCCGTCCGCCAGCGTATCGAGCGCGCGCGCAAACAGCGCGACATTGTGCTTCAAGCGAATTCGTTTGCCAGTCTCCACCAGGTGCGAGCGCCGCACGTGGCGGAACTCCGGGTCGTGCAAAATCAGGTAGCTCAATTCCGCGCCCTGCTGCACCAGGTTCATGTGTGACAGGCCGGACACCTTGTCATGAAACCCATGAAAACCGATCAGTTCGCTCAGGACCACACCTGAGTCGTTGAAGCTAAGGGTTTGGTCGAAATCGCTCGCCAAAAGATACTGTTTCTGCATGTCCTAGTACTCCTTCTCACTGGGGAACCGGCGGCTAAGCCATTCGGATGGAACCGCCTTGCATTTCAAGGATATCGTTATTTCAAGTGTTACCGTCACGAATAATTCTGATAGGTGCTATGCGTAAAAAGATTGAACGTGAGGTTAACATTCGGTTAGATGCCGCGCATAGGTAAATGATACAAAGCAAGGGAGATGAACCACATTGGGATACTTTACCGCCGCAAGCCCAGCTGTTCCTTTTAGATACAGATAGCGAAGCTAAAGCGAAAAACAACCCGCTACCTTTCGGTAGCCGGACTCCGCCATGTTCTCGCTAAGGCAAAACCCTCCTCGACTTGCCTACAGGGACACCGATCTGTCTCACCGTGAGACTTGTGGCCGCCTCAGTGCGCGGCGCTGTCGCGATCAACACTTTTGAGTAGGTCACCGCAACCGGAAGGGCATCTGTGACGTAACGGGGTAGCCGGGGGCAACGGTTTCGACATATAGCCAAGCCCTTCCATAACGAGCACTTTGGTGGGGGGGACATAGCTTCATCACTTGGCTACACTGGCCGTCTAAGTCGTTGAATACAGCGGAAAAGGATGATTGAATGGGACATCCCCCAAGGCCATGCATAAATTGAGAGAACCCGTGCCCGCACGCCGCGTCCATCAAAGGCGCCGAAACGTGCTGATGGTCAGCATTGCCGCCGCCGTAATCCTGGTGGTAGTGATCTCGATCTTCCTGGTCGGCTGCGGGAGCGGAAACCAGACCCAGACCAATCCCCAGTCCGCCGTCAACACGGTTCCTCCAGCGTCCGCAAGCATCACCCTGACCTTTAGTGATGTAGATAGCATCGTCCACGCCGCAGCAGTCGCGACTTCCCCTACCACCGCGGTTATTGCAGTGGTAGACCGCGAGGGCAATGTCCTGGCGCTATATCGCAAGCCGGACGCGCCCCTGACCGTCGCCGGCAATTTTGGTATTCAGACAGGCACCAACGACGTCGCTATTGGACTGGCGCGCACCGCAGCGTTTTTCAGCAATGACCAGGCGCCATTGCCAAGCCGCACGGTGCGATTCATCAGCGGCGTCCACTTCCCACCGGGAGTTTCAAACGCTCCAAACGCCGACTTGTATGGAATAGAAAACACCAATCGTGGCTGCAAACTTTCCTCGGAACTAGAGACGCGAGGCATTCATCCCTCCACCGCGCTCGGTGGCGGCCCGGGGCCGGGCATCATCACCGGTAAAGCGGACGTGCTTGACAGCAATCCGGCCGCTGTGAATCCCGGAGGACTCCCGATCTACAAGGGCGCGATTTTAGTCGGAGGAGTTGGCGTCGCTGCGGTTGCGCCAGACGTTGCCGAATTCACAGCTTTCTCGGGCGCGCTAGCCACCGGGTTTTCACCGGTGCCAAATCCGCTCTCAGGTGCCGGCGGATTATTTCTTGGGGGCGTGGCGCTCCCCGCCATCAATCAAACTACGCGGCCAGCATCAGTTAGCACCGGCACTTTCTCGGGCAGTTATGTTGTCAGTCCTCAATCAGGTCAAGCCGCACCCGACGGCGATCTGGTTGGGCCGCATCCAAGCGCAAATCCGAACTCGGCAAACGGCGGTCTGAGCCTAGCCGAAGTTACACAGATTCTCGATGCCGCCGAGAAGACCGCGAATCAAACGCGCACCTCGCTTCGGCTTCCCTCGGGATCGCACGCGCGCGTGGTGATCGCTATATCCGATCTTGACGGAAACATCATCGCGCTACGCCGCATGCCGGACGCCACGATTTTCAGCATCGATGTGGCCGTCACTAAGGCGCGCAACATGGTGTACTTCAATGGCACCCAGCGCAGCGATGCGGACTTGAGCCAGGTGCCCGTCGGTACCGCGGTGACCAACCGCACCATCAGCTTCGGTGCGCAGCCTTTTTTCCCGCCGGGCGTTGATGATTCGAACGCCGGTCCATTTTTTCCATTGTTTATGAACGACTTGGTTAATCCATGTTCGCAAGGTGTCGACCGTGGCCTATCGAGCGGAAATAATAGCGGGATCGTATTCTTCCCCGGCAGTACCGGCCTGTATCGTAACGGCGTTTTAATTGGCGGACTCGGCGTGAGTGGTGATGGCGTCGATCAAGACGATTATGTGACCTCCGGCGCTGCGGCGGAATTTCAAGCCCCCGCAAATATTCGCGCCGACCAGATTTTTATTCGCGGCATGCGATTGCCATATTTCAAATTCCCCCGTAACCCGACGAACTGAGACATTCCCGTTCCAGAACGTTCGCGGCCTAGTTGGAAATTCTTTTAACAGACCGTTAGCGCTTGGACATTTTTATTTCGGCCAGCAATCGTCGAGGGAATTTGGCGCGACGTTCAGCGCAGGTGCCCAAGATCAAAGTCCGCCGTAATGGGTTCGCCCTCAGGTGGTTCCACCGTGATGCTCGCTGAATCAGCAGGAAAAGCATCAGCCGGAAATTCAAACGTGAGAGTCGCACCGATCAGAGTGCAAGGACCGCGTTCACCACAACTGTAATTCGGGCGCCCGTGATAGACGGAGTTAGATAGGGCTTGCTCGCCGTTAAAAATTCGTACCTGGAAGTCTCTCCAAAAATCATCGGGTCGGGTAATCAGGACTGACGCGGAACCAGAGCGCGAATTCGTCTTGGCCGGGGCGATAAACTGGCCATAGGATTCTGTCAGCTGAATTTGTACTGTAATTTTAACAATTTCTTCTCCTGCCTCGCGATGATCCTGTTCAGCCTGTTGGGCGCTGTAATTTCCAAGGTGAGCATTGGACAGTTGTGCGGCACTCAGAAACGGACTAGCGAACATTATCGAAAAAACATAAGGACCGGTTCTCGGTGGAGGGAATCGCCACGTGGATTTTTCGACCAACCCCTCAAACGAGCCATCGTGACGCTGCCCCAGAAAATACGCTTCGCGTACTGACTCATCGGACAACGGAGACTGGAACGCAAGAATAGGCTGCGCCAGCAGCACCAGCGTTGCGACGATCGCGACACTGGGTCGCGCCACTGAATGCATAAGCGTTCCTTCATTTATTAGACGGTGAGAAGTAACAAAGTGGTTTCAGAACCACTGGACGCAGCTCGCGCGTCTTGCCAAACCTCGTCCTGACCACGCTACGCTGTTCTTGTTAGTTGCACTACATTGATAATTTGCCGGAAGCAAAATAATGAGGCCTAAAAGGAGAGAAGCAGCTAAGGCGTTTGGCCTTAGCTGCCTCCCGGGGTGTGTCCTCGAAGTGGTATTGATAACTTAGATGTGCTGCGGCGCAAAAGGTTTCACCGGCACCAAAATTTTTTTTTATTAACTTTTGTCAACGCGAAAATCGCTAATAAAACAAATACTTACGCCATCGCTCATCACGATGGCCAATTAACCGCATCAGTTGCCTTGAGGTATGAAGCGTGAATGGTCGCGGTTTGCGCGCCAGCTTAATTCCGGCCTCTTCCGGCGTCCGGTCGCCTTTGCTGTTATTGCACCGGTAGCAGCAGGCCACCAGATTTTCCCACGAGGAACGCCCACCTCTCGAGCGCGGCACAACATGATCCAGCGTCAATTCCGAGCTGGGAAAAATTCGCCCGCAAAACTGACAGGTGTTGCGATCGCGCAATAATATATTCTTCCGCGAAAGCGCGCGACTCTGCTGCGGTATATGCCGGTAAGCCAGCAATCGAATCACCGAGGGTACCCGGTGAGAATGCGCCGCGGAGTGTACTTCCGCATTGTGCAGTTCTTCGGCTTGCGCCACGCCTTTCAGCATCAGCACCATCGCGCGACGTACCGCCGTTACATTGATCGGCTCGTACGTGGCGTTCAGCACCAGCACAGGCTCCTGCATTAACGCCAGGCGGCGGGCCGTTATCGGAGATGCGAATCTACTGCCGGCGGGGCTTTCTGACCCGGGCGCAATTGCTCCTGCCGCATCGGGGGTGTGGCGCCCCCGGGAATCGACCATGCTTGGCCGTCGTGCGCTCATCGCGCTTCCCTCGGGTACGATGTTAACGAAGACGTTCGGTGGCGTTCCTTAAAACCGCGCGGGCCACTGTCAACCCAATCACCGATCTGGCGCCCGCCTCGCGCAAAACCTTGGCACACGAGTCCAGCGTCGCTCCAGAAGTCATTACATCATCTACCAGTAAGACGCGTAAATTGTCAACCTGGCTGCCCGGACGTGTGGCAAAAGCGCCACGCACCGATTCCCATCGTTCTTCAAAACTCAGCAAATGCTTGTCGGGACGCGGCCGGATTCTCGTCAGCAAAACGGATTTGTATGGCAGCCCCAGTTGTTTAGCCAGCGGTTTGGCGATCGGCGCCGCCTGGTTATAGCCCCGTTTGCGCTCGCGCTGGCGGTGCAGCGGCACCGGCACCACCACGTCCGCTTGAAAAACCGCCCCGCCATCAACCACAACTTGTGCGAGCCGTCGCGCGAACAGTTTGCCCAGCGGGTCGATATTCTCGAATTTCAAAAGTAGAATTGCGTGTACCAGCGCGCTTTCATAAACCGCTCAGCTCCTTACGCGGTCGAAGGCATACCCGCCCCACTCGTCGCCTACGCACGTGGGGCAGACGAACGTTTCCGCCTCAGCTCTCGCCCCCCTTCGACAGGCCGTCCGCATTTCTCGCAAACTGTCCCGCTGATCGGTCGAAACGACCCAAGGCGATCCTCGCCGATGGGTGGGTGGCTTACCAACGTGCGGGCGGCGTTGCTGAGCGTGGTATTCCCTGCCGGTTGCCGAATCTGCGAGCGACTGCTTACCGGGACTGCGCGCGTTCCCCGTAAATCCGCGCACCGACGGCGAATCGGCGCGCAGCGATCCCCCGGCTTTCATGGGAGAAGTCTACACGCTCCCGCCGCAAAGGTAATTATTATTTAGTTATATAACTGGACAAATAAAGGACCTTACAATAGGCCCTGCTCCATCTTTTCCTGGCAACTGATGCAGTGCTTGGCCCAAGGCACCGCCTCCAGCCTCTTCTGCTGCATTTCATCCTGGCAATTCGCGCACACACCGTACTCATCTATCTGAATGCGCTTCAACGCCGCATCAATCATGTTCAGGATGGTGCGGTCTGTGTTGGTCATGCCAAAGAGAAATTCCTTGGTGTACGAGTTTGCAGCCTTGTCCGCCAGATCGACCGTCTGATCATCATCCGCCGTGCGGCCCTCTTCCTGGGTGCGCGCGATGGTCTTCATCAATTCCTCGCGGCGCGTAGCAAGTTTTTTCTTGAAATACTCTAATCGTTTCTTATCCATAATTATTCCCGCCCTCATAGTGAGTCATTGAGGGTATCTAAAAACTCCGTAGTGTAGGCCGACTTGTTAGCAGTGTCAATAGAACAGCGGCTCGGGATCACCGTATTACACAACAGGAAATTGTGTAAGCGCCGCATAACCTCAAACGTGAGGCCGTACCCTAACCGAGCATCAGGCTTCGATGTTCGGCGGCGCCATTTGGTTACCTCGCCCAAACAATCCGTTTTCTAAACGCTGACTTGGTTGCTCGGTAACAAACCGTATGGACCGTAAAGCTGTGTTTGTGGCATTTCTCTGATGATTCTTGACTGCCTGGGAGGTCACCATGATTAAAAAAGTAGAAGGCGGCTACAAGGTTGTTTCAGAGAAGGGTAATAAAAACCTCGGCGGCCCATACAAAACAAAAAAAGAAGCCGAGAAGAGATTGCAGCAAGTGGAATTCTTTAAGCACAAAAAAGGCTGACGCCTTCTGATTTGCTGCGACCGTGTGGGCGATAGGCGCACGACTGTGAAGAGCGCCGCGTCGCCCAATGGTCTGCGTCGCTTGGCCCGACGGTTTAGGTTTTGCTTAGAGTGGTTTCGGATGAGCCGCCAACGCCTCGCGGAACGTTGCCAGATTGGATTTATCCACGACGGCTGTTCCAGTGTCCACATACGTGGGAATCGGCGCCGCCGGTGCGGTGTTCCATTCCTTGAATTCATGTACCGCGTTGTGATGTAAATCATCGAGGAACTTCAGTCCGTAATAACTCATTACGTAGGGCTTTTGCGCGATCGTCGCCGCGATGGCGCCCTGTTGCACGAAGTCCAGCGTTTCTGGGTCTTTGTCAAACGCCACTATGGGGATTTTTCCCGTCTGGTCCAGCCGGTGTAGCGCTTCCGCGGCTCCCGGTCCTCCCGAAGCCTCCAGGCAGATAATGCCATCGACTTTTTCTTTGGCGTTTTTTGTTCCAAGTAGCGCCGAAATTTGATCATTCGCGCTGCGCGGGTCGCCTTTGTCGTCGATCGTCTGTACCACCTTGATGCCCGGGAATTTTTTCAGTGCTTCGTTGGCGCCGCGCACCCGCTCCTCCAGGTTGTCTTGTCCGGGGATGGAAACAATCACGACGTTTCCTTTGCCCTTAAGCAAGTCGCCCATGCGCTTCCCGCTTTCCATCCCCGCGCGAAGATTGTCGGTCCCGATAAACAGTACTCGCTTGGAATTCGGCGCGTCGGAATCGATGCAGATAACCGGAATCCCCTGCCCGATAGCCCCATCAATGGCATCCCTGAACATCTCCTTACGCGAAGCGGACAGCAATATCCCCGCGGGCTTCTCACTCACCGCTTTTTGAAAAGCGGCCAGCTCCTCCTCCGGCGAAAACTTTTCCGGTCCGCTGAATTCCACCTTCACGCCCAGCCATTTCCCGGCATCCTGGAAGCCCGCCTCCGCCTCCTGCCAGTACGGCAAAGTTGAATTAAAGGTTACGAAAACGTAGCGTTCCTCTTTCTGGTGATACGAATCCCCGCCGCACGACGCCAGCCCGATCCCCATCGCCAAAGTCGCGCATGAAAAAATCCCTAAGCGAAGTCGGTTCATGACAACTCTCCTTTAAATCGGTGAACAAAAGTTTCCAATGATGGGAATAGCGGTCCGCATAAAAAATCCCGAAAAACATCGGGCCCGCGATGCCAGAGCCTATCACAAACTCGTTCCGGTCGCGCGCCCGGACGTTGTGATCTGCCAACATTTCGAATTGACTCAAATTGACTCAAAATGACTCTAATTAACTCTTCCTGACCCTCACTCCTTCCGTTATCTTTTGGCTACCAGTACTTGGGTACGCTTGCTTCTCCAATTTTCTATGCCCCATAATCGCAAGTACTTTGTTTTGTGCACAGCTCGAACCCTGTCCGCGTTCCGTTTGCGGATGGACGTGCCATTTCGAGTTTTTGTGCATTTTTGGAACGGGCCAAGCACAGCGAGTGCACCAACTCCGGATAAGGAACGACCACTGCCTTGATGCCGCAGAACCTAATTGTGCTGGCCTTGTTCGCTGCTGCCGCTCTGGTGGCCGGATTCTTCGCCTATATCTACACAATTAAACGCCAGACCTATCTTCTGATTTGGACCATTGGCTGGGCGCTGTACTCATTGCATTTTCTCGGCCCTGCGATATGGCGCTGGGTTCCCGAAGGCCCCGCTGAAGTCTCCATCAGCCGCTGGCTCTACGCACTCGTTCCGATCCTGTTCTTCATCGGCGCGCAGCTTTACGCTCACCGCACACCCTGGATCATGCCGGCTTGTATCACCGCGGGGGTCCTTGCCCTGTGGACCATCGGCAATTCTCTACATTTTGTGCCCATCTCGGTGGTCGTTCCGTCCGCATGTCTTTTCCTGGCCGTGGCTATCATTTTTTGGCAGGAAACCCGCCGGCAAGAGACGCTAGCCGACCATTTGCTGGCCATTTCTTTTGTCTGCTGGGCCATTCTGAAACTTTCGCTGTTTTTATTTTTCTCTTCCGCGGGCGAAACCCAGCAGATCGCTCTGAGCGCTGTAGTCGCGGTGCCTTCCGCATTCGTCGCCATGCTGATGGTCATGGCCTTGTACGAAGAAGAGAAGCGCCGCATCGAGCGCAACATGCTCGCGCTTTCCAATCTCAATTTAGCCACCTCCAGCTTCGTGGGCGGAGAAATCCAGCGCATGCTTTCTCAGGCTCTTGACCGCGTGCTGGGTGTTGTGCGCCTTCCGGCCGGTGCGCTCTTTCTTCATCATGGTGACCCCCAGGGTCCCACCTCCGTCGTCGCCGTAGGTTTGAACGACGCCTTCAGCAGCTCTGTTCAGGAAGAGGGCTTGGACGACTACCTGGTGAGCTTAGTCGCTCGCCTCGGTGGCCTGCTCGGTTTTCGCGATTTGCGCGATGACTCTCTCTCCGCACTCGACAAGGAACCATCCATTCGCCGCTTCCGTGAAATTGCTCTGGCCCAGGGCTTGCGCAGCATTGTTGCCATCAGCTTGCAGGCCAAGGAAAATGCTTTTGGCGTTCTTTTACTCGGCACTTCCGATAGCCGCAAATTTACCCCTGCGGAGCTTCGCCTGCTTCTCGCCCTCGGCCATCAGATTGGCATGGCCGTCGAAAACAGCTATTTGATTCAACAAACTTCCCGGCGCTCCGAAGAACTTCATGTCCTCAACGAGATTGGCCGGGCTCTCAGCTCCACGCTCAACAAAGAAGATCTGCTGCGCAAGGTGTGGGAAGAATTACGCCGCTTGTTTGATGCCGAAAATTTTTATATCGCCTCCCTCGAATCCACCAGCGATGAAATAACCTTCGACCTGGAAATGATCGACGGTGCGCGTATGCCCAAACGCACTCGCCCTTCCGGCAATTACATTACCGAATACATCATTCGCACCCGCCAGCCGGTCTTGATTCGTGAAAACTATGTCGAGGAAGTTAAAAAACTCGGCGTCGATCCTATCCGCACGCGCGGCTGTTTCTGCGGCGTTCCGCTGGTGGCCTACGACCGCGCCATTGGCGCCATGGCCGTCTTCTCGGACAACGAGCGCGCCTTCGACGAAGGCCATCTCGAACTATTACGGGTACTCGCCAGCGAAGCCAGCATCGCCATCGAGAATGCGCGCCTCTTCCAGGAAGAGCGCACCAAAGCGCGCCATCTGTCACTACTCAATATTATTTCTCGCAACGCCATCGCCACTCTGAATCCCGACGAAATGCTAGCCAAAATCGCCGAGCAACTGGAAGAGGGCCTTACCTACGATCACATCGGCATCGGTGTGCTTGAGTACTCCACCCGCGAAATCGTGGTGCAGGCCGAAGCTGGCAAGCGTCGCGGCAGTTTAGGTCAACGCATACCGCTTGGCGCGGGTCTCATCGGCCACGTTGCCCGCAATGGCGAGATGGCTTTCTATCGTGGCGCAAATGTCGCCGATGCCGCGCTAAAACCGCTTCTGCAGGACACTGCTACCGCCGTGGCCTTGCCTATCTTCTATGCCGAGCAGCTTCACGGAATACTTTTCATCGAGTCCTCAGCCAACATCGAATTTTCCGAGGAAGAACTTCTCCTCATCCGCACCCTTGCTGACCTCATCGCCGGCGCTCTGCACAATTCCTATTCGTTCCAGAAGGCCCAGGAGCAAGCCATCACCGACGGCCTCACCGGCGTCAAAACACACCGGTTTTTCATGGAAGCTTTGGGCAACGAGTGGAAGCGCTCCACGCGTGCTGCTCGCGCCTTTGCTCTGGTGCTGATGGACCTCGACCGCTTCAAATTCGTCAACGATTTTTACGGCCATCTCGAAGGCGATCTTGTTTTGCAACGCGTCGGACACATCCTCGAAACGAATTGCCGCCGTTCCGACGTGGTAGCCCGTTATGGCGGAGACGAATTCGTGCTGCTGATGCCGGAAACCAACATGGAGCACGCCCGCCAACTTTCTTCCAAGCTCCGTGGCCTGGTGGCCGTCGATCCGTTATTGCGCGAAAAAAATATCAGTGCCAGTTTTGGAATTGCGTGCTATCCGTTGCACGGTTCGTCCCCGCAGGAACTAATCCAGGTCGCGGATGCTTCGATGTATCTCTCCAAGCATCAGGGCGGCAATACCGTCTCCACCGCCGACCACTTCGATCCCAACGAAGCCAAAAAATGGAAGCGCGACGTCCTCGAAGCCTATCTCGGGGTCACACTGAAGCGCTTGTTCGCCACCGGCCCTGAAGCTTTCGAGGAAATTTATTTGCGCCTTAAGCAATTTACGGAATCGCTGCCGGCCACCGAAGTCGTCAGCGATAAGCCTACGGTAGCGGAAGGCCCGCAGGCCCTGCCGCAAGCCGTTCTGGACACCGTAACCTCCTTGGCCTTCGCCATCGATGCGAAAGATCATTACACCCAGGGCCATTCGCAAAAAGTTTCCGCCTACGCCGCGCTCATCGCCGAATCCATGTCCATGACCGATGCTGAAATCGACGAAATTCGTCTCGGCGCAGTGCTCCATGACATCGGCAAGGTCGGCATCCCGGAAATTATTCTGAATAAAGGCAGCGCCCTGAATCCTGAAGAGTGGGAAACCATGAAATCTCACGTGACCTTTGGCGCAAAAATTCTCGAGCCGCTCACCCCACTCGCGCGCATCCGCGAGATGGTTCTCCACCATCACGAATATTTTGACGGTTCAGGTTATCCCGACGCTTTGTCAGGTCAGGAAATTCCTCTGGGTGCGCGTATCATCGCCGTGGCTGACGCGTATGACACCATCACCAGTGATCGCGTCTACAAAAAAGGCCGCCCCTCTTCCGACGCCCTCAAGGAACTCGAACGCTGCGCCAACGCTCAGTTCGACGCCACCATCGTGGAAGCCTTCGTGCGCACCATGCGGCAGTTGCCCAATCCCATCATTGAAATCGCCGCCGTAGCCCCGCCTCCGCTCGCTTGATCCGTCCGCGATTATCCTGTTAGCGCTTATCGAGCGCCACGTCTTTAACCGGCACATCCCAGTGCCCATCTAATATCTCAAAACGCCTTTGTTCCTCTTTTTTATAGCTTTCCTGATCCGGATAAAGCTGCCGCAGCAGCGCCTCGGTATCAAAATTGTCATTCGCGACCGCCGCACTCTTAAACACGATGGTCACCCGGTAATCCCATCGCCCATCTTCCGTGGTGTGCAGTCGCGGCGCAGCCATGCTCACGCGCAAGATGCGTCCCATCTCCATCTCTTTCTTCAGCACCGGGTAATGATTCTTCTTGAACAGCGTGAGAAATTCCTCCGCGTGTCCCCATTTAGCCTTGTAATAATATTCCACCACGTATGGCTCGTCTTTCGTCTCTACCGCCGTGCCACTCTGTGGCGGGCCTGCGTACTCTTGCGGGCCGAGTGCCAGGCCCGCAATAAAAACCGCTGCCAAAATCCAAAATCTCCTTGCAGCTCGCATGATCACCGTCTCCTCCGTGTGCCTTACTCCTGGCTAATTCCTGCCTAATTCCGAATCGCGCCCGCATCGTACCTCTTCATTGCTTTCACGTCGATAATCGCCATCATCCGCACTCAACATTAATCCCGTTGCCAAAGGCAGCTTGGCAGTTCACACTAAAACTCCACTTAGGGAATGCCACCCTTTGTGATCTGCCTACCCCTTGCCCCGGGGCCCGTAGTTTTTATTCCGCATACCAGAATTGTTATAACGCTGATTTCTGTGGATAATAAGTTTTCGCTACATAAGACTTTTGTCGTCACCGGCTGATTTTCACATTGTGAGGCTCAGAACGCCGTTATGGCTCGCGCATCAAAACGCACCAACACCGCCGCTGCGCCTCGCGCCCTTCCGCAGTTAAAAAAGGCGCCCAGCGGTATCGCCGGCTTCGATGAGATCACCGGCGGAGGCGTCCCCGCTGGACGCCCTACCATTGTGTGCGGTGGTCCCGGTTGCGGAAAAACCATGTTTGCCATGGAATTCCTCATTCGTGGCGCCACGGAATTTGGCGAGCCAGGCGTTTTGATGACTTTCGAAGAAACCAGCGAGGAAATGAGCCGCAACGTCGAGTCGCTGGGATTTAACCTGCCATCGCTGCTCGACCAAAAAAAATTATTCCTCGATTACGTGCGCATCGAGCCCAGCGAAATTCAGGAAACCGGCGAATACGATCTGGAAGGTTTGTTTGTGCGCCTGCAGCATGCCGTGGAGTCGGTCGGCGCCAAGCGCGTGGTGCTGGACACGATGGAAGCCATTTTTTCCGGTTTTGCCAACGTGGGCATGTTGCGCGCCGAAATTCGCCGGTTGTTTCGCTGGCTGAAGGATCGCGGCCTCACCACCGTGATCACCGCCGAACGTGGTGAAGGAACCCTCACTCGCTATGGGCTGGAAGAATATGTCTCCGATTGCGTAGTTTCCCTGGATCATCGCGTTAACGATCAGATTTCCACGCGCCGTATGCGCATCGTGAAATATCGCGGCTCCTCTCACGGTACTGACGAATATCCTTTCCTGATCGACGCGAAAGGTTTTTCCGTCTCGCCGCTGTCTTCTATTCGCCTGGATCACAAAGTTTCCAAGGACCGCATTTCTTCCGGCATAAAAGATCTCGACGTAATGCTCGAAGGCCGGGGCTTCTTCACAGGCTCGTCCATCCTGGTTTCCGGAACTTCTGGCTCCGGCAAGTCCACGCTGGCCGCTCATTTCGCCAACGAAACTTGCCGCAGTGGCAAGCGCGTCTTGTTCATCGCCTTCGAAGAGTCCTCCGCCCAGGTCACGCGCAATATGCGTTCCGTAGGAATCAATCTCGATCAATACATCAAAAAAGGGCTACTGCATTTTCGCGCCTGGCGCCCTACGCAACATGGCCTGGAAATGCATTTGCTCCGCGTTCACGATCTGGTCAACGAGTTCAAGCCTCAAGTTGTTATCGTCGATCCCATCACCAATCTCGTCAGCGCGAATCTCAACGAAGTCCACGCCATGCTGATGCGCCTTCTCGATTTTTTGAAAGATCGCCACATCACCGCCATGTTCACTACCCTCACCGCCAACCGTGGCGCGGAGGAACAAACCGAGGTGGGCATTTCCTCGCTCACCGATACCTGGATACTGTTGCGCGACCTGGAACTGAATGGCGAACGCAATCGCTGCCTGTATGTTTTGAAATCTCGCGGCATGGCCCACTCCAACCAGATTCGCGAATTTGTTCTAAGCCGTACGGGTGTTCGTCTACTACCTGCGTACGTGGGAGCGGGAACCGTTTATACCGGATCGGCGCGTGTTGCCCAGGAAGCTCGCGAACGAGCTGAGGCCTTGCGTGAGCAGCAGCAGCTCGAGGAAAAACGCAAAGAATTTTCTGCCAAGCGTAATCTTCTGGAGTCGCAGATCGCCGCGTTGCGCTCCGAATTGTCTTCCGACGAAGCCGCAGTCGCGCGCCTCACCCGGCAACGGAATGAACGCCAGCACCGCGTGGCCCTCGACCGGGAGGAAATGGGCAAGATACGCGGCGTGACTCCGGCCAACCAGGTTGTGAACTCATGAGGACGTCTAAGGTGAAAGCGAAACCTCCCAAAGCGCCCGTCAGTGGCAAACTCACAAATGACACCCTAGAGTTGCGCCTCTACGTCGCTGGTCAGACGCCAAAATCTTTGATCGCCCTGCGAAATTTGAAGAAAATTTGTGAGGAACATCTCCAAGGCCGTTACCGGCTGCACGTGATCGACCTGGTGAAGACTCCGCAACTCGCTCAGGATGACCAGATACTCGCCATCCCAACCTTGGTGCGCAATCTGCCTCAGCCCATCCGCAAAATTATCGGCGACCTTTCTGACACCCAGCGTGTCCTGGTGGGTCTCGACGTCCGCTCGCAGCCGAAATAATATGGAATCAATATGAAACCCAAGCTCAAAAGCGGCCGCAAACCTAAGACAAAAACCACTGCCGCATCACGAGCGCGCAACAGAGCAGCTAAAAGACCCATCACCCGTTACGCTCTGCGCCTGTATATCACCGGACAGACCCCCCGCTCGCGCCGCTCCGTGGAGAATCTTCGCGCACTTTGCGAGAAATATATTCCCGGTCAGTTTGACCTGGAAGTGGTGGACATCTACCAGCAACCCGCAATGGCCGCGGCCGGACAGATCATTGCCGCACCCACATTAATTAAGTCCATGCCGCTGCCCCTGCGCCGGCTGGTCGGCGATTTTTCCGACCAGAACCGCGTAATTCTCGGGTTGGATATCAAGTTGAATGAGGAGCAGGGAAGTGCCTAAAGAAGTGCCTAAGAGGAAAAAACAACCGGTGCGGTCCACGCAGGTGACCGACCTCCATGCTCGCATCGCGGAACTGGAAGAAACCCTTCGCGCCATCCGCATGGGTGAGGTCGACGCTGTGCTGGTGTCCGGCCCTCACGGCGATCAAGTTTTCACCCTGCAAGGTGCAGAGCATCCTTACCGCTTGATGGTGGAAACCATCGACGAAGGCGCGGCATCGCTTTCCGACGACGGCACCATTCTCTACGCTAACCGCAGTTTCGCCGAAATTTTTGACGTTCCTCTCGAAAAATTCATCGGCGCCCCGCTGAACGATTTCGTATTTGGCGAAGACCGCGAACTTCTGGCCACGCTCATCGCCGATGCCAATATTAATATCGTACGCGGCGAAATTCGTCTGGATAGCCACCGGCAGCGCCAGCGCACCATTCGTTTAACTCTCAGTCCGGTTCGCGAGCAGGGCGTTCACACCATTTGTGTGGTTGCTACGGAACTCACCGAATTGATCGAAACCAACGAAGCCTTGCGCGTCAGCGAACTTTCGCTTCGCCAACTTTCCGCGCGCCTCTTGAAACTTCAGGACGAAGAGCGCCGCCGCATTGCCCGCGATTTGCACGACACCACCGGTCAAAAAATCGCGGTTCTCTCCATGACCCTCGATCGTCTCGCAAAACTGGTCGACACCAGAAAAGTCGACGTGAAGGACGCCTTGACCGAATCTCGCGACGTCGTCGGCAAAATTGGCGAGGAAATTCGCACCCTCTCCTATCTCTTGCATCCGCCGCTCCTCGACGAATGCGGTCTTGCTTCCGCGGTCCTCTGGTACGCCGAAGGTTTTAAAAAGCGCAGCGGCATTTATCTAAACGTATCCATCGACGACGAGTTGGTCAGACTCACCACCGACGCCGAGACCGCTCTGTTTCGCGTGTTGCAGGAAAGCCTCACCAACGTGCATAGGTATTCCGGCAGCCCCAGCGCGGAAATACGCATTTTTCAATCAGCCGGCCAGGTACACCTCGAAATTGTCGATCATGGAAAAGGCGTGAAAGCCGCTACCGAACGTTCTTCTTCCTACGCCGGCGCCCCAACTCTCGGTGTCGGTATTCCCGGCATGCGCGAACGCATCCGCCAGTTGGGTGGACAGTTGGAAGTGGAATTTAGCAAAGAAGGCACGCGCGTGCACGCGTCGCTGCCCATGGCCGCCTCAACGGAAGAATCCGCCGAGCAATCAGCAGGCGAACTCTTTCGCGATAGCGAAAATTTTCAAGCCAATCCCCGCCAGCGCCCCGTTCGTAAACGCATTCTGATCGCGGACGATCACGAAGTCATGCGCCGTGGAGTGCGCGCCCTCGTGGAAAGTCAGGAGGAATGGTTGGTTTGCGGTGAAGCCATCGAAGGTCATGAGGTCATCAGCAAGACCAGGGAATTGCACCCCGACCTCTTGATTCTGGACGTCAGCATGCCCGGCTTGAGCGGTATCGAGGCCGCTCTGCAAATCCTGAAGGATGACCCCACCACTAGAATTCTCTTTTTCACCATGCATGACTCTCCGCAGATGATGCGCGAAATTTCCAACGTAGGCGCGTGGGGCTACGTCGCCAAAGCGCGCGCGGGTAATGACCTCGTGGACGCCGTCCGCATAATTCTTGACGGCAAAAAATTCTTCCCGCGCATCGCCTCCGCATCCTGAGCTAGAAACACCATTCACTCGAACGGGTATAAAATCCCCCGGTCCTGGCATTTCGGTGCACAAAATTAACGGCTTGTTTTTTAAGAATTGTTAACGATGTTAAGAACCCTATTTTCCTAAGAATTTTTTGCCTACAGCCTTCTCCCGATTGCACCACTATCGTAGTAGGCCAACTATAATCGCGGAGCGACTCTTGCGATATTAATTTGCCGCACAGAATTGCTCCAATCCAATTAAGTCGAGGAACATTATGACTGACAAACAATTAAACGGACTACGTGTGGCCATCCTGGCCACCGATGGATTCGAAGAAGCCGAATTGATTGAACCCCGCAAAGCTCTGGACGCCGCGGGCGCAAAGACTACCTTGATCGCGCCAAAGAACGGCAAAATTCAAGGCATGAAGCACGACGAAAAATCGGAAAAGGTTGCCGTGGACACTTCCTTCGACAGCGCTAATCCCGCCGATTTCGACGCGGTGCTGCTCCCCGGCGGAGCCTTGAATGCCGACGCGCTTCGCGTGCTGCGGCCCGCACAGCAATTCGTGCAGGAATTCAACAACGCCCACAAGCCCATCGCCTTTATCTGCCACGCTCCTTGGTTGCTGGTCTCTGCCGGCCTCACCAAGGGCCGAACGCTCACCAGCTATCACACCATTCAAGACGACCTACGCAATGCCGGCGCCAAGTGGGTCGACAAGGAAGTCGTGCGTGACGGCAATTTTGTCAGCAGCCGCCAACCCTCGGACATTCCCGCGTTCAATCGCGAAATGGTTTCGCTATTCAGCGAACCCAAAGCCAAGGCACGCTCCGCATCTTAATTTCATCTGCTAACAACCCCGGGGTTTCACTAAGCCCCGGGGTTTTCTTTTTCCTCTAGCGATGAACCCGAGCGCTTTCTGCGTACACTCCTTGTAACTCCGCCGCGCTATCGCATAAAATCCATATTCTTCTGGTCAGGTCATTCTTGAAGGAGTTTCATGGCTCATCGCATCGCCGCAAAAATTACGGGTGTGGCAGGTTGTGTTCCGCCCAAAATCCTCACCAACGCCGATCTGGAAAAAATGGTGGCCACCAACGATGAGTGGATTCGCACGCGTACCGGCATTCGTGAACGCCGCATCGTCGAAAAGGGTACGCCCACTTCGCATCTCGCCGTCCAAGCCGCGAAAGCTCTTCTCACACAGACCAAAACAGATCCCACCGAGATCGATTTGATCGTCCTCGCCACCGTCACCCCGGACATGATGTTTCCCGCCACCGCCTGTCTCGTTCAGGACCAGCTCGGCGCCACTAAAGCCTGGGGCTTCGACCTCTCCGCCGCTTGCGCCGGTTTTGCCTACGCGCTCACCGTCGGCGCCCAATTCGCGTCCGGCGCGCACAAAAAAGTTCTGGTCATCGGCAGCGACACCATGAGCTCCATCATCGATTACAAAGATCGCGGCACTGCCATTCTCTTCGGCGACGGTGCTGGCGCCGTTTTACTGGAGCCCGCGTCCGACAACGAGGGCATTCTCGACTTCGCTCACGATGTGGACGGCTCCGGAGGCAATTTTCTGTACATGCCCGGCGGCGGCTCGCTGCATCCTCCCACCCACGACACCGTGGATAAAAATATGCACGTCGTCCACCAGGAAGGCTCGCAGGTTTTCAAATACGCTGTGCGCCGCATGGCCGAGCTTGCCGTGAATTTGCTCGAACGCAACGGTTTCAAGAGCGACGATCTCGCCCTGGTCGTTCCTCATCAAGCCAACCTGCGTATCATCCGCGCCATGCAGGAGCGACTGGGCGTCGAGGATTCCAAAGTAATGGTGAATATCGATCGGTACGGCAACACCACCGCAGGCACTATCCCGCTGGGCCTGCGCGACGCCGTAGCTGAAGGCCGCTTGAAAAAGGGCGACTTGGTCCTGCTCGTCGCCGTAGGCGCAGGTTACACCACCGGCGGCGTCTTGATGCGCTGGGCCTATTAAAAAATTATTTGCTGCAATTTCTGTTCGGACTGGTTACGAGGTGGACGCCGGATCTGCGTAGGGGCCAAAAAAATGGCGCCGAACTAAATCGGCGCCCTGTCAGTTAGTCAGAAAAGAAAGCCGCGACTGGTTATCGAAGACGCGTATTCGCGTTTGGAGATTTTCCAGTTGCACTCAGCGCCCGTTAGCAGGATCGCAGCGCCGCGGCCAATTCCATGTTAGCTTGCAACCGCTGATCGATCTGCACCGCTACATAGCGCGCGCAAATCGTGCCTTCCCGTTCTATCCACTGTGCGACCGCGGGAACGCGCACGCCGACCATCATGTTCAGCGCGCGGGTCAACCCATAATAAAACCGCACCAGCCCTAGGCCCCTTCCGCGAGGAGCCAAGTCCGGGGTCATTGCGTGTATTCCGGCAAATTGTACGAAGTCAGCTGCTTGCAACGGCCGATTCTCCGCGGATATGGCTGCGAGCACGGACTCAGAAACTGGTTGAGAGGCGACACTGGCTAGAACAGCCCGCCAGTAATACATTCCAAATTGGGCTATGGCGACAGTCGATATGGCGAAGAGCATAGCGGCGAACATGCTTTTTTCCTCACCCGTATTCTCGCGTCCCCCACTGCTTTACCCTATAGCTCACAGGTACCAAGCCCGTAGGACTAATGGCTTAACTCCTTGTGGTTATTGATGTTACAGCGGACCCCGAACTGAATGAACCGTTCGGAACTTGCTGCGGGATTGAACTTGCAGGCTGTGATCCGTCATTTGAACGGACGCTGCCCGGCTCCCCCGAGCCGGGCAGCCCTTTATCGCCTCTTGGGACTTACGGACTTCAACTCCTCAAGGGGTAACCCTGCACCCTTCCCATTCCAATACACAGGGCGCGTTGCGGCGGCCCGCACTTTGAACTATCCTGCGCCCGCGAGATTAGGTGAATACATGTTCAATTCCTGCTACGTCCAAACTGGAACAAAGTTTGCCGCGCTTCTGATTCTTGCTTTTTGTGTCTTAACGCCACCCACTAGATCCGCTGACGAACCCGCCAATCGTCAAGCCGCCCATCCAGCCGATGTCACCGCCATTCGCGCCGTCCTCGACGCCCAACAGCAAGCTTGGAATCACGGCGATATCGACGCATTCCTCACCGGCTACTGGCATTCCCCCGATCTTACATTTTCGGGAAGCAACGGCATTTCCCGCGGCTGGGACGCCGTCCTCGCGCGCTACAAAAAAAATTACCCCAATCGCAGCGCCATGGGCACGCTCGATTTTTCCAACCTGGAATTTCGCTTCCTGGGCCCCGACGCCGCCCTGGTCCTGGGCCACTGGCATCTAAAGCGCGAAAAAGACCACCTCGGCGGGGTCTTCACTTTGATCTGGCAACGTTTTCCCGAAGGCTGGCGCATCATCCACGACCACACCAGCGCTTACCCCACGGAACCAAATCCAAACTAACCCTTCGCTGTTTCGCGTTCGAGCTGCATCAATCAACCGCCTTCACCAAACAAAATAACGCGGAGGGTGCCCCCCAGGCTCGCTTTTAGCCTGGGTTTGCAGTTGTACTTGCAGTTGAAACCTTCAAGATAATTTCCCGCGGTTACAACAATTCCAAAATGTCTTCATACCGTTTAAACGGCGGAATCAAGTAAGCCCCCGCCATTTCCGTCCGCGCCCACTCCATCATTTTTCGTGCCACCTCAAACCCGCAATCTCGCGCCGCGGCTCCCGCCACTTCCAGGGACTTCAGCACCGCGGGTGGAATCACAATCCCCGGCACCTCATTGTTCAACCGCAGCGCCTGCTTGTAACTATTCAGCGGCCACACTCCAATCAGCACCGGAATTGCGGGTTCTCCCCCCAATTTTTTCAAAAATGCGTGCCAGTGCTCCGGATCAAACAACGGCTGCGTCATCGCGAAGTGCGCGCCCGCCTCCACCTTCGCGTGGAATCTCTCAATCTCACCGTCCAGATCGTCCGCCACGGGATTCAGCGCCACGCCAATCGCGAAATTCGTCGCGCCGCCCAATGTTTTTCCCGCCCAGTCCGTCCCCTGGTTCAGCCGGTGCAAAACTTTCACCAGCCCTACCGAATCGACTTCATACACTCCACTCGTTTCCGGATAATCGCCCACCGACGGCGGGTCGCCGGTAATCGCCAGCACGTTGCGCACACCGCCAACCGTCCACGCCCCCAGCAGCATGGCCTGCAATCCTATAATGTTGTAATCGCGAGTGGTCAGATGCGGCACTGTTTCCACGCCGCGAGCCTCCAGCGCGCCAGATACAATCAGCGCATCCATCCCGACCCGCGCCATCGCTCCACTGTTCACATCAATGGCATCCACGCGGCCCGAAGCCATGATTTTTTCCACTTGTTCGTAAACGCGCTCGAGCGAAATTCCTTTTGGCGGATCGATTTCCACGCACACGGTAAATTCTTTGTCCTGGAGTTTGCGCCAGAATTTGCTCTCCGGCTCGCGTTCCGTCACCGCGGCAGGTCGCGCAGTGGCTGCCGCATGTGCGACCGTCGCCGCCTTCACCGGACGCAGCGACTTCACCGCTTCAGCCATCGCATGAATGTGTGCCGGCGTCGTCCCGCAGCATCCGCCCAGGATGCGCACGCCCATCGCCGCCGCCTCGCGCGCAAACAGCGCAAAATATTCGGGCGAGGACTTGGGATAAACAATGCGGTCGCCTTCCCGCTTGGGGAACCCCGCGTTAGGCATCCCGCTCACGCGCAAATCCGCAACGCCCGCCAGTTCCTGCAAAATCGGCAGCAAAGCCTGCGGTCCAAGCGTGCAATTCGCTCCCACCACCTGCACATTTTTATTTTTTATCTGCTCGGCAGCCGCCGCCGGACGCAAATCCCCGTAGGTCGTGCCCTCTTCGGAGTAAGTCAGCTGAGCGATAATAGGTAAGCCTGAAAACGACCGTATCGCATCGATGGCAATCAGCAGCTCTTCGATATAACTAAAAGTTTCCAATATGTAGAGATCGACGCCGCGCTCTTCGAGCGCCAGGGCCTGCTCGTAAAAAATTTCCTTAATCTCCTCAGGCTCCGGGTGCCGCGACTGTACTCCCAACCCCAGCGGCCCCATCGACCCCGCGACCAGCACTTCACTGCTCGCCGAATCTCGTGCTTCTCTAGCGATTTTGACGCCCCGGCTGTTCAGCCGCTGCACTTCATCGCCAAGTCCCAGCGGCGCCAGTTTGAAGCGGTTGGCCCCAAAAGTATTCGTCTCGATGATTTGCGCGCCCGCCAATATGTACGACTGGTGCACGCGAAAAACCGCTTCCGGCTCGGTGGTATTCAGCTCATCAAAACAGCGCTGCGGCCCCACCGTTTCATGCAGCAGCGAACCCATGGCCCCATCGGCAATCAGAATCGCATTCTTCAAACGTTCATTGAATTCCTGAATCTTCAATTGGCTTTTCCAGTTGTCTTGAATTTTAGGAAGCGAAAGACGCCATCAACGTTTTTGTTCCATCAGGCTGGCGACCGTGCTCATTAAATCGTACTTCGTGAGGATCTCAAATCGCGCGTTGCCCATCTCCACAAATACCGCCGGATTTTCGTGGCTCAAAATATGCGTGATGCGTTCCACCGGCGCGCTCCCCGGAATCTGCGGCAGCGGCTTGCTCATCATTTCGCGCACCACCAGCTTGCGCAAATCTTTGCCTTGCAGTGCCAGGTTCAAAATTTGATCCTCGTAAATCGTGCCGATGGGCAAGTTCTCTTCGAACACCGGAATCTGCGAAATATCCTGCTCCTGCATGGTTTTGAGCGCATGAAAAACCGTTTGATACGGCCGCGCGATAATCAGGTCGCGCGCTTTGCGCGTGGCATGCTTGGCGTGCACCACTTCCGCCGCGGTGATGGCCACGGCCGCGTCCACATAGCCGCGCTCGCGCATCCATTCATCGTTATAAACTTTGCTCAAATAGCGCATGCCGGTATCCGGCAAGAGCGCCACCACGAAGGCTTCCGGGCCTAAATCCTTGGCCAGCCGCAACGTCGCGGAAATGCACCCGCCGCCCGACCCGCCAGTAAAAAGTCCCTCCATCTTCACCAGGCGCCGGGCAATCACGAAGCATTCCTCGTCGCTCACCTGCAGTACATCGTCCAGAATCTTTAAATTCATGGTGCTAGGGAAAAAATCTTCGCCAATACCTTCCACCACGTAGGTCTTGGCCCGGATGGTTTCTCCGCGCTTCACAAAATCGTAATAGAGTGAGCCAATCGGATCGACGCCGATGATCTTGACTTCCCGGTTTTTCTCTTTCAGGTAACGGCCCACACCGCTTACCGTTCCGCCCGTGCCCATCCCACAAACAAAATGGGTAACTTTGCCTTCGCTGTCCTCCCAGATTTCCGGTCCGGTGGTCAGGTAATGCGCTTCGGGATTCATGGGGTTGTCGTACTGGTTGGGATAATAAGAATTGGGAATCTCGCGCGCCAATTTCTTGGCCACCGAATAGTAACTGCGCGGGTCGTCTGGCTCGACCGCCGTGGGGCAGACAATTACTTCTGCGCCCAGGGCCTTTAGCAAATCCACTTTTTCCTTGGACTGTTTGTCGGTAATGGTAAAAACCATTTTGTAATTGCGCACTGCGGCGACCAGCGCCAGCCCCATCCCGGTATTCCCCGAGGTGCCCTCAATGATCGTGCCGCCGGGCTTCAACAAGCCCTTTTTCTCCGCTTCATCGATCATGGTGATGGCGATGCGGTCTTTCAC
>DATNKL010000024.1:0-19381 GCA_035603415.1 Candidatus Acidiferrales bacterium | reverse complement strand
CGGAGGGCAAGTCCACGCTGACCGCCACGGTGACAAAGAAATACGCCAGCGCCACGGTCAGTAGCACCGCGGAAATCTCCATGACGCGCCGGGTGCGGCGCCAGCGAACGCGCTCCGCGTCATAAAATATAGGCCCGCGTTCCTTCATGAAACCTTTCGACCCAGGGGCACGGCAGGGTTATCTATGCGCTCCGTTGCTGGAGCGCAATATTCGAATCCGTCTGCTCTATTGTAAGATGCGTTTCATTCATGCGGCGAAATTTCTCCAGTGCAATTGCCGCTCTTGCGGCAGGCGCGTGCTTGCGTTTTTTCTTCGTGCTGAAGTATCCGGCCAGCTCCGGGGACACCCTACTTTACGAGCAGATCGCCACCAACTGGCTGAAGCATCACGTTTACGCCATGAATGTAGGCGGCGTGATTACTCCGGTGGATATTCGTGTGCCGGGTTATCCGGCATTTCTTGCGCTGATTTATTGGTTGAGCGGCAAGACCGGGCCGGATGCCCGCTTCTGGGTGATGACCGCGCAAGTCGTGGTGGATTTGCTCACGTGCGTGGTGGCTGCCTGGTTGGCGGCGACCCTGTTGGCTTTGGCGACCAGGACGGCATCCCGATGGCGAGTTTTTTTGGTGGCGTTGTGGCTCACGGCACTGTGCCCTTTCAGCTCGAATTATGTGGCGGTTCCGCTTACTGAAACGTTGGCCACATTTTTTACCACCCTGACCATTCTGTTTTTATGCCTCCTGGTTTTACATTTCCCGGGCGTGATTTTTTGGGTGAAGGATCGAACTGTATATTTCAAGCAGGAGTGGTTCGCCGCGTTGGCGGGGATTTCCGCGGGCTGCGGCACACTCATCAGGCCGGAAACGCCGCTGTTGCTAATGACTGCGTGCCTGGTGCTTGCATGGCATTTTTTTCGAGAAGATCGCTGGCTGAAACAATGGCGCGCAATGATTCGAACACTTGCCTTCATGGCGGCTGGATGCTTACTCCCGCTTATGCCGTGGGCCATTCGCAATGCCGTTACCCTGCACGAAGCGCAACTTCTCGCGCCGAAGAATTCGAATCTTCCCGACGAATTGGTGCCCTTCGGCTTCATGGCTTGGGAGAAAACCTGGCTATTTCGGCTGCGCGATTGTTATCTGGTGGCATGGAAGCTGAATGATCAGCCCATAAATTTGGAGGACATTCCTGCGCGGGCGTTCGACACACAAGAGGAAAAAGAACGCGTGGCCGCATTGCTTGAGCCGTACAACGACGAAGTGACGCTCACGCCGGAAGAGGACGCCGGTTTCGCGCAGTTAGCCAGGGAGCGGACGGCGCGGCACCCGCTACGAACGTATTTGTGGCTGCCCGCAGCGCGAGCTTTTATGTTGTGGTTTTCTCCGCGCATCGAATTGTTGCCGTTGTCAGGACAGGTATTTCCTTTAGCAGAAGCCTGGGAAAACGATCCGGTGGACCAGTCGGTCACCGCGGGATTTGTATTGCTGAATGCTTTGTACACTTTGTTCGGAATATGGGGTGCGGTACGGTCGTGGCGGCACCCATCGGCGAGAGCCGCGGTGGCGCTAATCGTGGGCTACACCGTAGTGCGCACGTTGTTTCTCGCCACGCTCGAGACGCCCGAGCCTCGCTACATGCTAGTGTGTTTTCCCGCCCTGCTGGCGATAGCGGCGCAAGTCTTTGCGGGTAAGAGCACCAGAAATGAAACCTCCTCCGCACCTGCAGAGCCTCTTCAGCAAATCGGCTAACGTTATTCGAAAGGCTCGGGATGAATCGTCACACGATGTATTTGTGGGAATTTTTCTTTCACACGGTCGACCAATGCGGCAGTGACGTCGTGAATCTTATTGATAGGCAAATCGCTTTTCATGGTGCAGTGGCAGGAAACAAAAATGCGGTGCTCCACTTGGCGCACGCGCGCGTCATGGCAATTTAGCAGTTCATCGTATTCGGAGGGCAAAGAATTCAAGAATTGCTCGATTGCTCCCGCGAGCAGTTTCATTTCACCCAGACCCGCATCTGGCGTGGCAATGTGCGTTCCCAACGGCTCGATGTGAATATTTACTTCCGTAGGAGCGTCCCGTAAAGCACGAATGCCTTCTTCGAGCTTAGTCGACTGCCGGTGCGCGTCTCGCAGCGGCAAATTCTCGTCAACCTCCAGATGCAATTCGATAAAAAGCTTGCCGCTTTGCTGCAGCGCGGTTACGTCGTGAATAGCAAGTCCCAGGCGTTGTGCCAGAGCGCGGATGGATTCGAACAGGTGTTCGCCTTGAGGCGCGCGCGGTTCGGCGTGCACCATTACATCGGAGGGCACAATTTCGCCGATGCGTTTTTCGATGGCGTCGCTAAGCGCGTGGACTTGTTCGAGGCTGGTAGTACGAGCCACGCTCACGGTGGCATCGACGAAATGACGGTTCCCGGCGCGGCGGACGCGCACGCGATCCACATCCAGGACGCCTTCCATGCGCGCCACCGCGCGAGCGATCTCCTGGCGAAGTCCTTCTGGCGCGGCATCCACGAGAGCGTCTAAGGTGCGCCTGCCAAGTTGCGATCCAACCCACAAAATGACGCCTGCCACGGCCAAACCGGCGATGGCGTCGGCGTACACCAGCCACGGAAGATGCCAGGTTTCGCCGGCCCACACCAGCCCAATGCCGGCAATAACCACAATGGTGCTCCACACATCCGTCGAAAAATGCAGAGCGTCCGCTTCTATTGCCTCGCTATGATATTTGCGCGCAACATGCCCGAGGGCTTTTGCGCGAGTTATATCAATCGATAAGGCTACCAGGAGTATCAGCACGGCAATCACGCTGGGTTGAATGTGAACGTGGTGAAAGAACAACCGATCGATGCCTTCGTAAATGATGAACACCGCTGTGATGAGGAGCAGTCCTGTCTCTACGAAGGCTGAAAAATTCTCAAACTTGGCGTGGCCGTAAGGATGACCCTCGTCGGCAGGCTGATCCGACATACGCACGGAAAAATACGTGATAACCGCCGCGAGAAAATCGAGGCCAGAATGCAGCGCTTCGGACAACACGCCGAGGCTGCCGGTACGAGCGACCAAAAAAGTTTTAAGCGACAGCAACACCACTGCGGAGCCCACGCTTAACAACGCGGCGCGCTTCTTTTCCCGGACTTCCAGGTTTTGCAGAATGGCCATCAGGTGCGCCTAGACTATCCTAACTTTAAGGGGTTTATGGGTAGAGGTTGAGGAGACCGTGCTTTCGACAGATGAGGAAAGCCTAAGAATCGAGAAGCTAGCCTTTGCGCGGGATAAATCTCAGTGCGGCGGAATTCGCGCAATAACGCAGCCCTGTTGGCCGCGGCCCATCGGTAAAAACATGACCAAGATGGGCGTCGCAGAGAGTGCACTTTACCTCTGTGCGCACCACCCCGTAGGAAACATCTTTTTGTTCGCGAACGTTCTCGTGCGCGATCGGCTCAAAAAAACTCGGCCATCCGGTGCCGGAGTCGAACTTACTTTTGGAATCAAATAGCGCGTTGTCGCAATCAACACAACGATAAAGGCCGGCGCGATGTTCGTCGTGCAGCGCACCCGTGAACGCCCATTCGGTGGCGGCGCGGCGGGTGACGTCAAATTGCAAGGCGCTAAGTTGAGACTTCCACTGCGCGGTGCTCTTTTGTACTTTTGCGGTCCTTAAAGCGCCCAGAGAAGTTCCGTCGTCCGCAAACTTTGTGATGTTTACCGGCCCGGCCGCGGCAGTGGGTTCAATGTCATCGGCAAAAGCGGAGGAACAAAGCCGTTGTACGCCCATAAGCACGCCGTAGCCGCCCAACATTGCCGCTGCGTATACGAAGCCGCGTCTCGTAAATTCTTTCATGAGTGTCAGTTCAAAAATACCGCCCTACGCGGTCGAAATTGCCACAATGCGATTATGGCCGGTTTGACGCGGTCATCGGCGGCGCGGCCACAAGTGGCAACCGCTTGGGCTCGCCGCGCGCTCCACGCACTTCCACCTCTTCAAATAGCAGCGAGGGCGCGACAATCGATGCCGGCAAACCGTTTTGCGCCGAGCCAAAAGCGCCGAGAGCAGTGCCTGCAAATCCGTTTCCCTGGCTCTGCATGTAGTTATAAACGTAATTGTCGTTGCCGATTCCCCCGATATTGCGAATCGCGCGGGAGTTTAAACCGATGAGCCGCGCGCCGCGGATAATCTCTTCGCGGCCGTCCTCCGGGTACACACGATAAACCACCAGAGGCAGCCGGTCGCCGGTGCCCGCGCCGCCGCCGTAGCTTGCCAGCAGTGCTTGAAAATCATCCTGGTGCAGCAGGCTGATCGTGGGATTATCCATCTCGCGGACAATCAGGCAGTACGCCAATTTTTGTTCGCGACATGTATCCAGGAATTTCTTTTTCAACTCCGGCGGAGAGATGGTTTCTTTGGAGCTAAAGAACAGATTGCTCATCGTCGGTCTGGCGTCGCTTAGGAAAGCAGAACGGCCGTGTCCATTAGATTGGTCAAAATCAGGACCAGGGCGGCGCGACATCAGTTCGCTCTTGAGCGCGCCGTTTTCCACCAGGGTCACTTTTTGCGCGCGTACTCCTTCATCGTCGACCGCGTACGCACCGAGTAATGGCGTGCCCTGAAATTCTTTGGCGCTGGGATCGTCGACCACCGTCACGGAAGCGGGTAAAACGCGCGCTCCGATCCGAGTAATCCAGTCACTCTTTCCGCCGAGCCCGCTCAACAGTTGTTCCACTACAGGAGTGAACGAGACTGGAGGCCGCGCGCCATTCACGGCGGGCCCAAGAATCTGCGCCAGTAGCGGAGCTGCAGCACGCGCTTCAAAAAGCACCGGCCCGGTATAGTCCTGCGCCGCAGGAGCGGAGCGCAGCGCCATCAATTCGCTGCCGGTAACGTTGAGGCTTTTGCGCACGGCATCGGGAGCGGGCAGATTCGCGGGACGCACGGCGTAGGTGGCAAAAAAGTGGTTGATGGGCATACCGTCGTCAGCCAGAGCATTCATGCCCGACTCGATGGCGGCGAAGCTGCGATTGGTGCGAATCTCGGTGCCCTCGCTGGTCACCAGATATTCGGTGGCGAACACCAGGTAATACGTGACGCGACTTTCGTAGATTTGTGGAAAGGCGCGCAGCGCGGCCGAGGTGTCCCGGGCTTCCTGGTCCCAGTTGCGATTGGTCCAGTCGGCCATGACCAGAGGCTCAACGAGGTGCACCGGCTCGGCCTTGGAAAAATCATTGATGTCCGATTGACGCGCGAGGCTGCTGAGATAGGCCTGTTTGCGTGAATAAGTTTCTACCGCCTCCTTGAAAGCCTGATCCGTAGCGATCCAAAGGTCCTGGCGAAGCGAATCGTAATCGCGATCGATGCCCACAGAGCCGGTTGAGCCGATAAATCCGCGGAAACCGTCGTCGCTAACAAAATTGGAGCTGTCCAGCTTGTAATTCCCAACCCGCGCCTCCACATCCATGAAGCGGTTGCGCACGTGATTGCTGTTCAGTAAGGTTCCGAACTCTCCGCTGATTTCGCGAAAATCCAGATCCAGCAGACGGTATTCCACGTAGTAGGGGCGAACCGGCTGTTCGGTGCCTGGTATTTTCAGCTCCAGACGGGTTTTGGAGCGCTCCATTTCGTCACGCATGGCTCGCAGAGTCTGGTCGTTGTCTTTCTGGCCGTCGTCTTTCTGAACTTCGCTTTTCTGAGCTTCGCTTTTCTGAGCTTGCGGCGCGGAGGCCCATGCGGACGTGCCGTAAGCGATGCTTGATACGAAAAAGAAAAATGCATAAAACAAGCGCAGCGATTTCATAGTTGACCGCCCGTCTTGGCAAAAGCCGTGTCGTGCGCCGGCGCCGGCAGAATTGGAGGCCGATCCGTGGAGCTTTCTTTCTTCTGCACTTCCAGTTCGGACGTCAGAATCGCAGGAGAAGCCGCGGAAACGGGCACAGACCCGGACTCCGCGCCACAGTAGCCATTAAAAACTTCAGTGGTGTCACCGGTGGCTACGATCTTCGTCAGGGCCGCCAGGGGAGTGCCGACAATGTCCACGCCGCGCACCAGTTCGTCGGGCCGTCCGTCAGCAAATACTTTGTAGACCACTAGGGGCAGCACTTGAAACGCCTGCGGCTGGCCACGGCCGGTGAAGGTGAAGCCGCCGGCTATGTCGTCAATCAATAAGCCGAAAGATTTGTTCTGCGCTTTGATCAGCTCAATCAGTTTGGCGCGCAGATCTGCGTTGCTGACCATCTTGTTGCTTTCGACGATCAGGTTGCCTTGACGCGAAACGGGAGTGGCGCCCAGTTGACGCCTGCCGTGACCATTCGAATGCGGAAAGTCCGCCAGCGGCGAGCGCGACATTTCAAAGTTTTTCAACACGCCGTGATCCACCAAAGTTACGCGCTGCGCCGGCACGCCCTCATCGTCAAACTGGTAAAAGCCCAGCAATTCCTGGGAACCGAGGCGCTTTTTGGTGGTGTCATCGACAATGGTTAAAAAGCTGGGCAAAATCTGTTCGCCAACTTTGTTCGAGAAAGTCTGACCTTCCGTTACGTCCTTCTGACGATGACCCTCGTCGCGATGGCCGAATACTTCGTGGAAGAAAACCGCCGCGGCCCGTCCGGTGAGCAGCGCCGGTCCGACGGTGGGATCGTTAATTGGCGCCGCGACCAACCCCTCCAATTCTTTACGCATGGTGGCTTCCGCCGCATATACAGCTTTATCGTCGGGAGCGTCGGAAGGATTTACCCAATCAAAATTGTAATAACGGTTGATGTCCATTCCGTCCGGAGCTTTGCCCTGAATGAATAATTCCAGGCGATAGCGAATCTGTCCGAACTGCAGCTGGGTGCCCTCGCTGTTTACCTGGTAATCGTTCTGGGCTTGCCCGCTGAAGGTCACGATGGAATTGATAACCGCGGTGGAGTCCCGGAATGCTTTGGTGTAGTCGCGAACTTTTTGTTCCCAGGGTTTGCGATCGACACTCATGGAAACTTGCGGACCGACGTAGGTGCGCGGTTCTTCACGAGAGAAATCGGGAGCCTTGCCTTCCGCGGTTTCTACTTTCACTTCTTTGCCGGTTTTGATCTTGATCAGCGCTTGAGAAGAGGCCTCGTACTGCTTGTTGGTTTCGAGCCAGATGGCACGGCGCAGCACCTCGGCATCATCGTCCACGGGCACGGGCGTGCCGGGACCGCCATTGGCTTGCTGGCGCTCGCCGACTTTATGCGAATTATCCAGCGTGTAAGTGCCGGTGCGCACGGAAACTTCCAGCCACCGATTACGGCCTTCGGTGCTGGTCAGCAACGCGCCATTCGAACCGGAAACATCCGCGCGCTGCGTGTCCGTAACGGTGTAGCCGAGAAAATAGGCCGGCGGGTCCTGCGCTTTCAAAGCTTTGAAGGAGCGCTCCATCTCTGCCTGCAACGCCGCCAATACCGGCGAACGTTTGGCAGGTGTATCTGGAGGCCCAGCAAACACGGCAGTGCTGGCGCCGCACAATGCGGTCAGCACACAAAGAACATGAATCCATCTATTACGCATCCATAAGATCAAAGGGAGCCTCACAAGCGATTAGACGGGAGCAACGACCGTTTCAGTGTAACCGAGCGTCCGCGAACCATACAAACCTGGTTAGCTGGCCGCCAGCCGCCATGTATTGGATGGGCCAGCGCTGCGGACCGTTGCACCCCAGTGGCAAAGTTGGTAGCAAAGTTGGCGAACCACCGCAACTAGCTGGTGCGACACTGGGGGAGGTAATCTGAAACAACTACGAAACGCTGGCTTTTGCTGGCAATTTCGGTGTTTCCTGGCTACCAAGGCGAAAAATCAAGGCGGCCATATCATCGTGCTGGTGGATTACGTCTGTGAAATCGTGCACCGCCGAAAAGATGCGCGCCAGCAGTTCCATCGGCGGCACGCTGGAGTTTTCGTTACAAATGTTCATCAAGCGCGTAACGCCAAAATCATCGTAGCGGGCATTCTGAGCTTCGATAATTCCGTCTGAGCAAAACAGAATGGAATCGCCCGGCTCCAATTTTAGCGTTAACGTTTCGTATTGCGCGTCCGCAAACAAGCCTGGAGGGATGCCTGATAGATCCAGGACCCTGTTGCCCTTTGCGGAAAAGTAAAGCGGCCCGGGCATTCCCGCGCTGGTTAAATGCATCTCCAAATTGCGTGGATCAAAGACACCGTAAAGTATCGCGGCGTGGCGCCGCAGCCCGCCGCGGCTCATCAAGCGTTTGTTGAGCGCCGATAAGATTTCGCTCGGCGACTGGCCGGTTTTGTGCACGCTACCCAAAATTCACCGCCAAAGCGGCGTACATCGGCGGCGGGCAACCTTTGCCGGAAACATTGCCAACGTAAAATCCCATGTTCCCGTTGTCCACCAAAAAATAATCGACGAAGTCTCCGCCGACGATGTCCACCGGCTCAAATTCATGAGCGATAGTTACCGGCCCGGCGCAAAGAACCTCCGCGGGGAGCATCAAGCTTTGGACGTGCGCGCGCTTCTTCCAGCTATTCCTGGCGGAGTTTCTCGATAGCACGAGCTTCGACTGCGGGCGAAATGGTGAGCATATAGGGTTTGGAGCGTGAGTCACCGCGAAGGGGGTTCGGACGGCAAGTGCAGTCTAGCAAAGTTGGCGCTGGCGCTTGCAACCAAGAGTTGAGTTGTTTCCTACGCAATTCCCATGCACGCAGATCTTGCCGCAGCGCGTTTACGGGTTGAAAATTACGGTATGCGACTTCTGGCCATGTTGCTGGTCTTCTCAGCGTTGTTGTTCGGCGCGTATGTTTTCTATTTGAAGAAACTGCCCACCACGGACAGCGGCACGGCATCTACCCAAGCTATCAGCCTCACCGGCGTGCGCAGCGACCTGCTGCAAATCGCCCAAGCAGAGCGTGCCAACGTCGCCTCCAACGGAAGTTGCGCATCGCTGCCGAATCTCATTTCCTCCAATGTGTTGACGATGACCAGGACGGAACGCGACGGCTACACTTACTCCGTGGAATGCTCCAGCGCGGAATTCAATGCCGTGGCGCGGCACGCGCCTGCGCCGGCCGGCTCGCCCATTCGTTATCCTAATCTGGCCGTGGATCAAAATATGCAGGTTCACGAAGTAAACTAGCCGCCTCACAGCCGCGGTTTATCGCGTCACATATTCGCGGAACATTCCTCACCACCTCTCCGTACTATTCACTGACTTCGGATAAACGAACGCGAGCCTCGATTTATCTCGACGATCGCACCTTCCGAAAAGGAGAAGGTATGGACAATACGGTTGGGTTGGTCGCGGTGATTCTCTCTCTAGGATTCCCTCTCGGCGCCATGTACACCTACTACTGCGTGCGCAAATTACGTAGCCAGGAGCGTTTGGCGGCCATGGCGCGGGGCGTTGAAATTCCCATGGAGCCGGAACTTTCCCAGGGAGCGCGTTCGCGCCGTTGGGGCATTCTGCTGGTTTCTGGCGCGCTCGGTTACATGGCAGCGATGGGCGCAATCGCCCACTTTTCCGAGCCCGACGCCTGGACTGCCACGGCACTGGGCATCATTCCGTTCGCTCTCGGCCTGGGATTTTTCGTTGACTGGACGCTGATCCGCCGGGACGCTCGCGCTTCGAGCTAGTCTTTCTTGTGCGGAGGGCTGGCGAGGTCCACGAGTGCAGCCGCGCGCAACCGCCCCAGGGCGTTGTCATTCCGAGCGCAGCCGAGGAATCTCTCTTCGCATTTCGCCTTTGCTCGGTGGGGCGCAACCGAGGTCCACGAGAGCAGCCGTGTTAGAATTGGCCCTTAATGCACCCTGCAATACCGCACCTTATCGAACTGCAGCGCGTTGACCACAACATTGGCGCGTTGCGCGCCGAAATCGACAGCTACCCCAAACGGATTCAGGAAGCCGACAGCAAACTTAGCGGCGCGCGTGCAGCCGTCGCAGCGGCCAAAGAAGCTCATACCAACGCGTTCAAAGACCGTAAAAAGTTTGAGCTGGACGTCGATCAATGGAAAGATCGCGCGCGCAAATATCGCGATCAGAGCGGCGCAGTCAAAACCAATGAAGCTTACAAGGCCTTGCTTCACGAAATTGCCAACGCCGAAGCGGAAGTAGCCAAGGCGGAAGATCGCCAGCTCGATGTGATGATGTTGGGAGAAGAATTTGAGCGGCGCGTGCGGCACGCCGAGGCGGACCTGAAGGAAGCGGAAACGAGTGTCGCGGCCGATCGCAAGGAAATCCATTCGCGCTACGATGAAAAACAAAAATTGCTCAAGGTGGCCTTAGCGGAACGCGAGCGCATCGCCGCTCCCGTGCCCAAAGATTTACTTGAGCTTTATGAGCGCATCGCCAAGCGGCACAACGGAACCGCCATGGCTCAAGTGCGCGACGATCAATGCCGCGGATGTGGCATGCGCGTGCTCCCACATATCATTCAAGGGCTGCGCCAGGAAACTAACGAAGAAGTCTATCGCTGTGAAATGTGTGGCCTGATTTTGTACACGCTGGATCCTATTCCGGTGGCCAATTCTGGTTCCGGTTCAGGTAGCGACAAGACACCGGCTCCGTCGGCTATAAATTCCTGATGATTCGTCGCCCGCCTCCTTCACGCGAAACCGGGTTGTTTGCCGGTTCCGAGACGGATGCAAAGCCGCGTGCTGCGGCATTCCAAGCCAACATTGATGGTGGTTCTCGCGGGAATCCCGGACCGGCGTCCTATGGAGTGGTGGTGCGCAACGAGCGCGGCGAGATTATCGCCAAGCTTAAAAAATACATCGGGCGCATGACCAATAATGTCGCGGAGTACTACGGCCTGATTGCCGCGCTCGATTATGCGCAATCCAACGGCGTGCGGGCGTTACGCGTAGAAAGCGATTCCGAACTGCTGGTGCGGCAGATGCGCGGGCATTACAAAGTAAAGAGTCCAGATCTTCGTCCGCTTTTCGAACGCGCCAAAAAGATGTCGCAAACCTTCGAATCGTTTCGCATCGATCACGTCTATCGCGAACAGAACGCCGAGGCCGATGCGCTTGCCAACGAAGCCCTGGATGAAACATCAGGCAAGCCAAAGTCATCCGTTACGGCCAAACCGGAAGGTCGCCCGAAGTTACCGCAAGACATGCAAAGCGCTCCACGCAAATTACGCGCTCAAGTACGCAATGGTGGATTGCATCTTCTTGAGCCGCTGGATTTGCCGGAAGATACAGAAGTGGAAATTCTGCTAAGGCCCACGCCGAAAAGTTAGACCGTCGCGACTACTTCAACGAATACGAACGGTACAGGGTATCGCGCTGCGCGGGCACGAATCCAGCGTCGGAAATTATGCGCCGCAGTTCGCTTTCGTTGGTGCGGTTTTTAACGCCCGCGGCGAACACCACGTTTTCTTCAATCAATATGCTACCCACATCGTCCGCGCCAAACTGTAGCCCGACCTGGCACACTTTAATTCCAGGGGTCAGCCAGCTCGATTGAATGTGATCGAAATTGTCCAGATATAGCCGGCTTACCGCCAGCGTCTTCAAATAATCTACCGCCGTGGCTTCGGGCACTTTTTTCCCGAGCGGTGTATTGTCCGGCGCAAACATCCAGGGAATAAAAGCGGTAAAGCCGCCGGTATCTTCCTGAATTCTGCGCAGCCGTTCCAGGTGATTCACGCGGTGCCGCAACTCTTCGCCGCAGCCGAACATCATCGTCGCTGTAGTCCGCAAGCCTAGCGAATGCGCGACGCGATGCATATCTTCCCAGTCATCACTGGTGCATTTCAGCCGCGCGATTTTCGACCTGATTTCGTCATCCAGAATTTCCGCGCCGCCGCCGGGTATGGATTGCAAACCGGCGTCCATTAGCCGCTGAATCGTTTCGCGGACGCTGAGCTCGCTGACTTCCGCGATGCAAGGAATCTCCAGCGCGGAAAAGCAATGCAGATGCACCTGCGGATAACGTTGCTTCAGAGAACGCAGCAAATTTTCGTAGTAGCCGATTTGCAGATCGGGATGTAAACCGCCTTGCAAAAGAACGCCGGTGCCGCCCAGTTCCAGCATCTCCTCGATTTTTTCGTAAATCGATTCGAATGACAGCAGGTACCCGTCTTTTGCGCCCAGGGGCCGGTAGAAAGCGCAGAAAGAGCAGTATTCCGTGCAAAAATTTGTGTAATTGATGTTGCGGTCGATCTGGTAGGTGACCACGCGAGGGTCATTCTGTTTAAGTCGCATTTGATGCGCGGCCATTCCGATGCCCAGCAGGTCATCGGATTCCAGCATGTCCAGCGCTTCTGGTTTTGTCAGGCTCAAGTGTTTTCCTGCGTACGTTTTATTCTATCGGATGAACTCTATGAATCGGAATCCTGTTTGCCTGGCTTCCGCCAAAATTTATCGCGAGGCATATCGCGGGGCGCTGAGGTTAGCCCACTCGATAGCTTTGGCTCTTGGTATCAGTCCCAGCTTGGCGGCCAGGCAATAATAAAGTTCCAAGCCGGCGAGATTTTCGCTGTCCAACGTGAAATCGATATTCTCCTGCAGATAATTTAGCAAATCGGCTGAGGGCAAATCCTGTTCCACGCTTGCGGTCGCGCTGATCTCCGCAAGGTTTGCGACGCCATACTCTTTCGAAGCCGCGAAATCAGCAACTATTTCCGGCGTTATCGATTCTCGCCGCCCGGCCCACACCGCCAAAACCGCAGGGAGGCCAGTCAGGCGACGCCATTCCTGCACCACATCGTACACATGCAGTGTTTCCGTGGCGGCAACTCCCGCTTTGCCGGCACTGCACATCAATTCGCCGTCTGCGCCAAGAGTCGCGTTGCCGGCGATCGAAATAGCCAGCCGCAGCGCCGGATCGCCGATCAATAGCGCGGCGTCAGCTTGCTCGAGTATGGCGGCCGCGGAGAAAAACTTCGCTTCGAAAAAGGCCGGCTTAATCCGCCAGTGTTCCGCGCACAAAATTCGCGTCAATGCTTGGGTGCTGCGAGAACTGCTGTCTAGCGCGATGCTTTGAATTTCCGCGATAGGCTTGCGCGATACGATCAGCAGGCTGCGCACTCGTCTTTTTGCGGCGATTGCCAGGTCCGGCAGGACTACCAGATTGTCGATGCGCTGAAATTCGATGGCCGGAACGATGGCCACATCAGCCCGGCCATCGCGAAGATCGTCGGCGCATTGCGAAGGAACGGTAAACGAAAGATCGTATTTATCCTTGAGAGCGCCGTGAGTAAAACCGTACACCAATGGAGCGGTATTCAGATATTGCACGACAGAGATGCGAAGTTTTCTCAAAATGGCAGCCGCTCGCGTTACATTCAGTATAGCAGCGAAAATTTACGGCGTGCCGCTGCTTTTCTGTTGTAAACCGTTTCGGGATCGCCGGAGGTTTTGAAAATGAAGAAATTCCGCGCGTTACGAGGGACTGCGCTTGTGCACCCCGAAGCAACACGCGATAAACAACGGCGCATAGACGCCCATCGCCGATGCCGCTAAAATTTGTCGCATGCTTCTTGAATCCAGCGTAGCCGATCCCGTCGGTGCGGAAGAGGCCACGCGCCTGGCCCGCGATCTTTACGGCCTCAATGTCACCGCCAAGTTGCTGCCGGGCGAATACGACGATAATTTCCATTTGACTGCCGCTGACGGCGCGCACTTCGTGCTGAAGGTCATGCATCCGGCGCGCGAGCGCGCGTTCATCGATTTGCAGTGCCAGGCGCTGCAACATCTGGCCAAGCACGCTGAAACCGTTGTTCTCCCACGTGTCGTTCCCACGCAGCGCGGCGAGCTGCAAACGGAGATTACCGCGGCCGATGGCACACAGCGCTTGCTGTGGCTGCTGACCTTCGTTCCCGGCACGGTGCTGGCGAAGGTTCGTCCCCACAGTGATGAGCTGCTTCGGAGTCTGGGAGGGCTGTTAGGCGCGATCGATTCTGGTCTGCAAAATTTCTCTCATCCTGCCGCGCAGCGTAAATTGAAATGGGATTTGTCCGCGGCCGGATGGATCAAAGAACACCTCAACGAAATTGCCGATTCGTCGCGACGCTTACTCGTCGAAAAATTCCTGGCACTTTATGATTCGGAGATCGTCCCTGCGCTTGGCCGTTTTCGCCGCAGCGTGATTTACGGCGACGCCAACGACTACAACGTACTCGTAAGCGATCCGTGGCCGCTGCCTCGCAAAGCCGTGAGCTTGATCGATTTTGGCGATATGCATTACGGGATAATCGTTTCCGAAGTGGCCATCGCCGCCGCCTACGCCACATTAGGAAAAAAAGACGTTCTGTGCGCCGCCACATCGGTCGTCGCTGGATATCACGAAGTATTTCCGCTGCAAGAAGTCGAGATCGCCGCCTTATACAACCTGATTGGCATGCGCCTGGCCGTTAGCGTTACAAATTCCGCGCATCGCAAAACAATCAAGGCGGACGACGCTTACGTCACCGTCAGTGAAGCGCCGGCATGGGAGGCGCTCGAACGGCTCGCCAAAATTCATCTTCGTTTCGCGCACTATTCATTCCGCCAAGCGTGCGGATTTACCGCCGTTCCGCAACATGAAAAATTGCAGCGCTGGCTCGAAAAAAATGGCCGAGATGCGGCTTCTTTATTCGATGCAGACTTGCATACGGCTCCAAGTATCGTCCTGGACCTGAGTGTTGGCAGCGAATTTCTGGGTGCTAATCCGCACGAATCTGAAACCGCTGCGTTAACCAGGAAAATTCCCGCTCCCATGGAAGAAGCGCAAGTCTCGATCGCCATCGGCCGCTACGACGAACCGCGTTTGCTATACAACTCGCCGTTGTTCGGCGCGGATGCTAGCTCGCTCGAAGAGCGGCGCACCATTCATGTAGGCATGGATCTATTCGCCGACCCGGGTACCTCGATCCACGCGCCACTCGACGGCATAATTCACACGCTGGCAAATAACGCCGCGCCTCTCGATTACGGCCCGCTAGTAATTTTGCAGCATGACGCCGGTGATGCCGGCGCATTCTTCACTTTGTATGGCCATCTCGACGAAGAATGGCTCGCGCGCCTGAAAATCGGGCAGTGCATCGCCGGCGGAGAAAAATTCGCGCGCATCGGCACAAGCGAAGAAAACGGCGGCTGGCCCCCTCATCTCCATTTTCAAATTATTCTTGACCTGCTCGATCTGGACGCGAATTTTCCCGGTGTCGCGTACGCTTCGCAGCGCGCGGTTTGGACGAACCTTTCGCCGGACCCCAATCTCCTGATAAGTATTCCGGACAACCGTTTTCCGAAGCCGGATCCCACAGTTCAGGAAACGCTCACGGCACGCCGCGAATTGCTCGGCAAAAATCTAAGCATCTCCTACGAAAAGCCGCTGAAAATCGTTCGCGGCTGGATGCAACATCTGTACGACGAAACCGCACACGCCTACCTGGACTTCTACAACAACGTGCCGCTGGTGGGCCACAGTCATCCGCGCGTAGTGCAAGCCGTCCAGAAACAGATCGCATTGCTCAATACCAATACGCGGTATGTTCACGACGTTGTGAATCATTATGTGCAGCGGCTCACGCAACATCTGCCCGCGCCGTTACGCGTATGTTTCTTCGTCAATTCCGGCAGCGAAGCCAACGAACTTGCGCTCAGACTCGCGCGCACGCACACCGGCCTCGAGGACATCATCGTTCTGGAACACGCCTACCACGGGAATACCTCCGCATTAATCGACATCAGCCCCTATAAATTTGACGGCCCGGGCGGCAGTGGCCGGAAGCCCTGGGTCCACGTCGCGTCCCTGCCCGATGACTATCGCGGAAAATACCGCCGCGACGATCCGCAAGCGGGAACGAAATACGCGGCTCATGTGGGCGAAATTCTGGACGCCATGCGCAAGCAACAAGGACATGCACCCGCCGCCTACATCGCGGAAACGCTTCCCAGCGTCGGCGGCCAAATTGTTTTCCCACCAAACTATTTAGAAGAGGTATACGCCTGCGTTCGCGCCGCCGGAGGCCTGTGCATTGCCGACGAAGTGCAAGTTGGTTTCGGCCGCCTGGGCACGCACTTCTGGGGCTTTGAAACGCAACATGTGATCCCTGACATAGTTGTTCTAGGAAAGCCCATCGGCAATGGCTTTCCGTTAGCGGCAGTAATTACCACGCGCGAAATCGCACGCTCCTTCGACAATGGCATGGAATTTTTCAGCACCTTCGGCGGCAACCCCGTCGCCTGCGCCGCGGGATTGGCAGTGCTGAAAGTAGTGGAAGAAGAAAATCTGCAGAAACATGCGCTTCGCGTCGGAAATTATTTGAAAAAATCCCTTCTCTCGCTTCAAGAGCGGCTTCCGATTATCGGCGATGTGCGCGGCTCGGGTTTATTTCTCGGGGTTGACCTGGTTTTAGATCCTGTCACGCGTTCCGCGGCCACCGCACAAGCCGCATACGTGGTAAATCGCCTTCGCGAATGCGGCGTTCTCACCGGAACAGACGGCCCATTTAACAATGTCCTCAAACTCCGCCCGCCACTGATCATTTCTGAACGCGACGCCGACATTTTTACGGAAGCCCTTCGAGCCGTTTTGGCCGAAGATTCCGCGCAGCCGATGTAGTGTATTACCAGTATAATATATTTGATAGTTGAAAAATAGGTAATCAAGCGCATACGCTCCAGCCGCGATGGAGCTAGACGCTTCCCTCTCCTGGCTCGCGCTGGCGCTGACTCCCGGGCTGGCATGCCGCTTGTGCGCTCGTTTGCTTCGCAAGATCGGCTCGCCCGATCGCATATTTCACGCTTCTCTCACCGAACTCGAATCTTGCAGCCTGCCCGCGCGCGTTGCGCAAGCCATCCATAATAAGGATGCCTTCAAACGCGCGGAAAAGGAGCTGGCAGGCATCCGCAATATTCCCGGCTGCCGTCTCATAAACTGGACAGAGCCAGAATATCCCCAAACCCTGCTGCAAATTTACGATCCGCCGGTTCTTTTCTATCTGCGCGGCGATCCGCAAATCCTCGACATGCCCTGCCTCAGCATCGTAGGCACCAGGCGACCTGGCAGCACGCGGCCTGATAATTCTCAGTGGCATGGCGCGCGGTATTGACGCCATCGGTCATCACGGGGCCCTGGCGTCCAACGGCCGCGCGATCGGCGTGCTAGGCACGGGCATTGACGTTTGTTACCCGAAAGAAAACAAAAAGCTCTACGAAAAAGCTTTAGAGCGCGGCGCCATCCTGAGCGAATTCCCGCTTGGAACGCATCCCGCGCCCGAAAATTTCCCCGTCAGGAATCGCATCGTCGCAGGCATGCCCCTGGGGGTGGTCGTGATCGAGGGGCCGAGTTCAGCGGGTCCTTAGTAACGGCGCGCCTGGCCATGGAATTTGGCAGAGGCGTCCCGGGCAATGTTACCCAAGCCGTCAGCTACGCGCCAAATATGCTAATCAAGCTGGGAGCCAAGCTGGTCGTCAACGCCGAGGACGTAATCGAAGAGCTCCCGACGCCGGTGCGCGCCGCATTGGTAAAAGCCGAGCGCCCCGAGGCCGAGCAACGAAATATGCTGGCCGCAGCATCTCTGGGCGCCTCGGAAAGAAAGCTCTACGAATTGCTGGTAGTTGAAGAAACCCGGCACATCGACGAGCTGGTGGAAAACTCCGGCTTGAACTCTTCCGAGGTTCTGGCTACGCTTTTTGATCTGGAGATGAAAGGCGTGATCCGGCAACTGCCGAGCAAACAATTCAGTAAAGTTATGTTGTTAGCTGGATTTACAAGTCAAATCAGGTTAGCAATCCGGCGCATGTTGCCGCGAAAGAAGCACCCGGATGCGCCATCACCGCATCTGCTAAGGTAGCGAGAAGGACACACTCCCCTGCGGTCGACCCTTCCTGCGGAAGAGTACGGAGTTACAAAGGCAACATGGCTCGTTCGCTAGTAATTGTGGAATCGCCGGCAAAGGCGAAAACGATTAATAAGTATTTGGGGCGGGAATACACCGTCAAGGCCTCCTTGGGACACGTCTTGGATCTTCCTACGAAGACGTTGGGTATCCTTTTGCCCGGCACCGAAAACGGAAAAAAGAAAAAGAAGAAGCGCAAGACCAAGGCAAAGGCGAAAGAAGGCGAGAAGGTTACCGAAGAAAAGAAGCTGCCAAAACCCGTGGTGGTTACGGCGGAAAACATTTTTGAGCCGACGCTGGAAGTCATTCCCAACAAGGTCAAGGTAATCGCGGACCTGCGCAAGGCCGCCGAAGGCGCTCCCAACGTTTATCTGGCCACTGACCCTGACCGCGAAGGCGAAGCCATCTCGCAGCATCTTCTCGATACGCTGGCCACCAAAAAGTCGGATCGCGCCAAGTATCGTCGCGTGATGTTCAACGAAATTACGCCCAAGGCCATCAAGGCCGCTTTCGCCAAGGCTGGTGACGTGAATGCCGCCTTGGTGGACGCGCAACAGGCCCGGCGTGTTCTTGACCGCCTGGTGGGCTATAAAATTTCTCCGATACTTTGGAATAAAGTGCGCCGCGGCCTATCTGCCGGCCGGGTACAAACGGTGGCGCTGCGCCTGATCGTGGAACGCGAGGTTCAGATTCGCGAATTCGTGCCGCAGGAATATTGGAGCATCCACGCGATGCTCGATGCCGGCGAGCCGCCACTCTTCGAAACCAAGCTTTTCAAACACAAAGGCGAGGATGTTGAGGTTTCCAATCAAGAAACCGCCGACAAAATCGTTGCCGCGGTCAGTGACGCCAAGTGGGAAGTTGCCAACGTCACGCAGAAAGAAAAGCGTCGCAACCCGCCGCCTCCCTTCACGACTTCAAAGCTGCAGCAGGCCGCCTACAATCGCTTGCGTTACACCGCGAAACGCACCATGTCTCTGGCGCAGAAGCTCTATGAAGGAGTCGAACTAGGCGAAGAGGGCTCCGTCGCGCTCATCACTTACATGCGTACCGATTCCGTGAACGTTTCGGCGGATGCCCTCGCGCAAGTGCGGGAAATGATTCCTGAGCGCTTTGGCTCGAATTATCTGCCTGAAAAACCCAATTACTACAAATCAAAAAAAGACGCGCAGGAAGCTCACGAAGCGGTTCGCCCGACCGACGCCATGCGCGCGCCCGAAGATGTTCGCAAATATTTGGAAGACGATCTCTTCAAGCTGTATCAATTGATCTGGCAGCGTTTTGTCGCCTCGCAAATGATGCCCGCGGTATTCGATCAAACCACTATTGATATAACAGCCGGCGATTACACCTTTCGTGCCAACGGCTCGGTGCAGAAATTTGATGGTTACTTGCGCGTTTATCAAACGCCGGCAGCCCTCGCCGACCGCGAGGACGATGAGAAGGCCGACGAAGGCGAAGGCAACGCTTTGCCGCGTGTCACCGAAGGGCAAATTCTGCGTCTGGACAAGATCCGCCCGGACCAGCATTTCACCGAGCCTCCGCCGCGCTACAACGACGCCACGTTGGTGAAA
>DATNKL010000081.1:0-17771 GCA_035603415.1 Candidatus Acidiferrales bacterium | reverse complement strand
GGGCGCCATCATTGCATACACAGCGATTTTTGGAGTAGAAAGAGAACCCGCGGTAGCTGCCGCCATGGTGCTGTGGGCTATTACTTTCGCTGGTTGCGGCATACTAGGCGTCCCCATGCTGCTACACGAAGGTTGGGGTTTGCGCGATCTGAAACGCATGGCAGAGGAAGAAAAAAAAGTAGCGGCCGTGGCCTTAAAATGAGCGCACTGGAAACACGCGTTGGGAATAAGCCCGCTACAATAAACCCGTGCGTAAGGAAGAATAAGAAAGACCACAAACTTTTGCGAACTCAGGTATCAATCGATTTTATTTTTGCGCTGCTGACGGGAGATGACCCCGAGTGAAGTGCCCTTTCTGCGCCCACATTGACGACAAGGTGATCGATTCACGCGAAGGCCGCGCCGGCGACACCATCCGCCGCCGCCGTGAATGCCTGAAATGCGCGCGCAGGTTCACCACCTATGAACGCATCGACGAAATTCCCTACATGGTGGCCAAGAAAGACGGCCGCAGGGAACGCTTCGAGCGTCAAAAAATTTTGCAGGGCCTGCTGAAGGCCTGCGAGAAGCGCCCAGTAGCTACTCCCAAGCTGGAAGCCATCGTGGACGAGATCGAAGGAGTGGTACACGAAGCCACCGAGCGCGAACTGACCACCTCGGAAATCGGCGAGATGATCATGCGCGGCCTCAAGAAACTCGACAAGGTGGCCTACGTGCGATTCGCTTCCGTGTACATGGATTTCAAAGATGTGCAGGAATTTATGTCGGAGTTGAAAGGCTTGCTGAAAGAGCGCACCAAAAAGTAGCAGCAGCGTAAGAGAAATAACCGGCACCAAAGGGGACTAATGCGCAAATCGATGATTGCAGTTGTGATTTTATTGGCGGTAAGCGGCGCTTACCTTGACGCGCAGACGTCCAGTCAAGATAAACAAGCCGCGTCCGCCGCCCCCATAATGGGCATCGATGCGAGAATTCGCGCGCACGTTAAATTTCTCTCTAGCGACCTGCTCGAGGGCCGCGGCATGGGCCAGCGCGGCAGCGACATCGCTGCCGAATACATCGCCACGCAATTTGCATTGGACGGCCTAAAGCCAGCTGGCGATCAAGACACCTACTTCCAGGAAGTCCCCATGGTCAGCGTGACCACGCTGCCAGACACAACTTTTTCGCTGGTTCCCAAAACTGGTGAACCGCTGCAACTAAAAAATCTGGACGACTTTGTCGTTCACAACGAAACGCAAACCGAAGTCGCCGACATTGACGCCCCCATCGTCTTTGTCGGTTATGGCATCACCGCGTCGGAATATAAATGGGACGATTACAAAGGAGTCGATCTAAAAGGGAAAGTGGCGCTGCTGTTCGTCAATGAGCCCACCTCCGACGATCCCAAGTTTTTCAAAGGTAAAGTCCTCACCTACTACGGCCGCTGGACTTACAAATATGAAGAAACGGCGCGGCACGGCGCGGTCGCCACGCTCATCATTCATCGCCGCGATCTGGCCAGCTATGGCTGGGAAGTAGTGCGCAATTCGAACGGGAAAGACAAATCCTACCTCCGGCTGGATGGTACGCCACACTTGCAAGGCGCATCCTGGATTCAACTCGATATCGCCAAAAAATTGGCGGCCATGTCTCAAATGGATGTCGACCACATGTTTCAGCAAGCCCAATCGCGCGATTTCAAACCCGTGGAATTACCCGTGCGTCTGAAAGCTCACATCGTCAGCACTGTTCGTCCATTTAATTCCAGAAATGTTTTGGCCATGCTTCCCGGCAGCGATCCGCAGCGCCGCGACGAAACCGTGATGTACACCGCGCACTACGATCACCTGGGCATTGACACCAGCGCGAAGGGCGACAACATTTATAACGGCGCGATAGACAACGCCACCGGCTGCGGCATTCTCCTGGAACTTGCACATGCGTGGGCTTTTGCTGACCGGCTTGACGCTATTCCACGATCAGTTTTATTCGCGGCGGTAACCGCCGAAGAACAAGGCCTGCTCGGCTCAGAATTCCTCGGCAAGCACTTCGCCACTCCCGTCGGCAAAGTTACTTTGGATTTAAATTACGATGCCCTCGCGCCCATCGGCGAGCCTGAAGAGGTAGAAGTCAGCGGCGCCGAACGCACCACCTTTTACCCGATAGTAGAAAAATCCGCTCAGAAATATGGCTTGGCCATTCGCCCAGATGCATTACCGGAGGCCGGTCACTACTACCGCTCCGATCATTTCAGCCTGGCCCGCGTGGGCATTCCTTCGTTTTCAGTCAGCGAAGGAATGAAATTCAAAGGCCACGACGAAGCCTGGGGCAAAGCGCAAGCCAAAGACTACGTCGAGCATCATTATCACCAGACCAGCGATGAATACCGCCCCGAAATGGACTTCACTGGCCTCGTGAAACTCATGTGGTTCGGTTACGACCTAGGTCTGCAAGCCGCATCGCAGCCCGCCCTGGTCCAATGGCAACCAGGCGACGAATTCGAATCCGCCAGAAAAAAGGCCGCCCAATAAGCCATCAGTGGTCAGATTTTATTCGTTACTCATCAAAATCGCCGTAACTCTCAGCCCGTCCCACATCGCAAATCCAAAAAACGAAGGGTGCCCGACCCTCGATTTTTAAGGTAGGTCCTGAATCTCCCCAGATTGACGCGTCTTGAAATTCCCTAGAATTGGCGGATCTTGCAGTTTCTTTAGAATAATCCGCGCAACTCTGTCCGTGACTACCGTCATTACCATGAAAATGGGAGTCAAATTCTAACAACCGGGTGCAACTGCAAAATCCAAATCAAAATACCAATCGGAATTCCCACCGCGGCAATCGCGATCACCAAGATGACCACCAAAAACATCCAGTCCCGCCCCGTGTGGTATCCCGGCTGCGCCCGCTCCCGCATCAGCAACCGGTAGTTCCGCCGATTCGCCTTCCAAACCACATGGAAAATATCCCCAGCGACAGGTATCGCTCCTACCACCGTTTCCAGGAGCACATTCGCGACCATGCGCAGCAACGTGACGGATCGCGCCCCGCGCCGCCAGGATGCAAAGACAATCAAAAACGATGCTGTCCCCGCCATCGCATCGCCGATTCCCGGTATCCAGCCGATCAGCGCATCAAGTCCAAATCGAATCTTCGTCCCAGGGATTTGAAATATATCGTCCAGCAGCGCCGCAATATAATCCAGGTGCTCGTCAGAAGAGAGTGTGCGCAGCATGCCCTGGACACTCTACTCCTATGCCGCGCCCAATGGCTCTGCGCTCGCAATGGAACGCCGCAACAAGTCATCCCGATCCTGGTTTAGTCCGCTCCTTCGCGCTTCTATTGGATTTGCCGGTTTGGTCCTTCTGCTCAGGGCGATTCACCACCGACATGGCAATTCGTCAGCGCACAGTTCCAAAAATCTCGCGCGCGAGCACCATCCCGGCATGTTGTGCGTCAATCTCCCGCCAGCGGGCTACCCCGAGAATCCGCACTCCGCTCAAAATTACAGCGCACGCCGTCCCCGTGACGATGATCAATAGCCGCGGTGGAAACGATTGACGCTCCGGCACTCCAGGAAAATCCAAAACTTCCACATACGACGTTTCCCAGGCTTCCTGTATCTTCGCCGAGTCAAACTCCTGCCGTAGTACTTCGTAAACCGCTCCTTCCGTTTTTAATTTCCAGAATTTGCTCTCATAAGGCACCCGCAATATTGGCAATTGCCGCAAAGTGGGAGAAGAACTGCCTGAAGCCTCGCCGTCGACGAAAGACTTCCCGCTATACGTCCCAACCAACTGCTTTAGTCGATTGGCGAGTTCGGAGATGCGCGCTTGTGAAGAGCGTACTCGAGGGTTGCCGTCTGAGTAGATCTGCCGGACCTCTTCCAGTTGTGACTCCTCGGTGATGAGTTTCCCTTGTAGTTTTACGGCGCTTTCAATCTTCACTTGACCTTGCTCAGTGATATCCATCGCTCCGCTCTTGCTGGCGAACTCGCTGAATTCCTTTTCCGTGGCCTCCATCTCAACTTTTACGATTTGCAGCCGATCTTGCAGAAATACACGCTCGCGATGCGCTGACGAGTTATTCAGTTGAGCCATGATCACGCCGAGCTCTTCGACGTACGCTCGAAGCATAGCGGCGGCGCGCTGAGGATCACTATCGGTAACGTTTAGCACCACGAAGCCGTCTATCGTTTCGCTGCGCATCATCGCAATTAACAGGGCACCGGTGCAAGACGCCGGTACGCGACTGGAAGTTAAAACCAGCTTCAGGCTCGAGCCGAAAGCTGCAGGCCAACCCGATAAGCCTGTTTTAAATTAAACCTGTCAATCCCACCGGCAATCGAACCAAACCCGCGTGCACTGCTGGCGGATTGTGCTTCCGGAGCCATCAACTTTGCCGACGAAACGTATTGCTTAGGAATAACGAATGCCACCAGTATCGCTGCGCAACACCCAGCCAGCGCCCAGTGCAGCATTACTTGCCGGTTGCCCCACAGCAACCGCAGCTCGGGCAAACCCTGCACCTGCGTTCGTACCCCGGCGCACTCTGGTAGAGAGATGTCCCCCTTTATTGGCGCCCGGAACGCCGCATCATTTGCGGTCAGCAGTTCCGGCGCGTTCAGCAATTCCGCCGCTGATTCCGCGCCATTCCGGCTCACCAACTTCGCTGTAGCCGCAGTCGCAGTCTCTAATCGCTGCTTCATTTCTGTTTTCTGCTTGGGAAACCAGATCGCCCAACGAGGTGCTGCAGTACCGCAAGCCCACGCCGGCTTCGTCCGGCCGACTTGCGTCAGTGCGTAAGTTCAGATCAACAGGGGTAATCGCCGATGTGCAACTGGTGCATGTACGACACCAATCTGTGTCGGCTCACAAAGTGGGACTTACAGTTCTCGAACAATTCATCTCTATTCCAGAGTGGCTCGCTCGTTTTCAAAACGGGAATGCACTGCGCTGAAAACCTGATTGAACTTGCGATGAAAGGAAGGAAAACGCAGGCAACATTCCGCGAGGGACTGATTCAGCTGTCTCGATTCCAACAGCAACGCGCGGACGACGCTACTGTAGCGCGGAAGCCTGAAAATATTTGGAGTCAGGCGGCGTCAGCAAAAAATAAGCGACTACCAGAAACAGCACAGCATGCGCTGCACAGTCTGACAGCGAATGAAACGCGCTCACCCCAACGTGAAAGGCCAGCCATGCGAGCATCAACCAGCGCGCCCAGTTGCGCCCCTTTAGCAGGAACACCCCACCCACAACCGCAATTACTCGTATCAAGGAAATGAGCGCGACCCACCGGTCCAGTGGTCGTTCCCAGAGGTGGTAACCCAAACCTACTAGACCTGCCACGATAAATAAGCAACCCAGGATCGTGACAGGTATGGGGCGTTTCATGACCGCGACTATAACAGGACTCTCCAGCCCGACGCCTGCTTGAGCAATTCAACTCTTTACCGTGGCCATACTCCGGCCGTAAACGACTTAATGGTATGAAACCCCAACCGGTCGTAAAGCTGCACCGCGGTGCGATTCTCCGAAGTCACTGTCAACGTCAATTCCTTAAACTTTAAAGCTCGTAGCGCATCACTCGATTTCTGCATCAGCATGCGCCCCAGCCCATTCCCCTGAAACCCCGGAACGACACAAATTTGCGTGGTGTGCCCAACTCCCGGCGAAACTTCGCTAGTTAGCACCGCGGCAACCAGCTCGTCGCTGCCCGGCTGCCGCAAAACAAACGATGCCGCCGGAACGAACTGCCCGCAACCCGGAAGCAAAATAATATTTTTCAGAAAGCGCAACGCGCCGGTCATGCTGCGATACTGATCGTTAATCTCCCCATCCACATGATCGGCGTATGACAAATAAATTAACTTGGCGCACGGTTCGAAGTATCGATCATTCCAGCGATCGACCCGCAGCCCGGCGGAATTGTTGGAATTCGCCTTCGCCGTTTTCTGCAAATCGAGCAGCATGAACTGCCGTGTATACAGGCTAAATCCTTGGTCGCGCAACGGCGTATCGATCGGTCCGCTGAACGGCATCAGTTGAGCCTCAATGCGCTCCAGGTGCGGGATGGCCCGCATGGAAAAGAGCGTCTCCTCCAGCAGCCGTTGCGCAATAACGGATTGCGGGAATTGCGCCGAAACATACAGCCCGCCAATCAAACCTTTTTGTTCTTCCATCACATAAAACGAATATCCCGCGGCATTTCCATTTTCAAACGCCACGCTGCCCGCTAAAGCGCGCGCCTCCAGAAAACGTTTGATTAATTCCAGGGCCCCGCGATAATCCCAGTGCAATTCCTTGCGCCAGTGGCGAGATTCTTCTTCAAGAAGGGATTCCAGCTGCCGGACCGTGGTCTGTCGCAAATCGACAATGTTCATGGGTGAATAGGGAGGCGAGCGGCCCCGCCGCACGCATTCCTATAATAGCCGATTCGCCTAATGCCGCGGGAATGCGTGCCCAGATGGTTGCATTGATGCCTGGACCCAAAAAAACTGTAACTTATCGCCATCGCGACAGCCCGCAGCGTTGAGGTCACGCGCACTCCCGCCCCCGGCCTTGCGCGATATAAATCCGACACATACCGCCCGCCTGCGAGAGTCACCGGCGCAACCGTGTGCTAGCATGTGACTTGTCAATTTGTTTCATCTCTTTACTGTGAGGAACTGAAAAAAACGGCGCTCTACAGCTCCACCTTGCGCAGATCACGTATGTCCATCCTCGCTGAACTACGTTATCCCACACGCTGGTACACCAAACTTCTCACCGCTATTTTGGCGCTCCTCTTTTTTGCTATCCTTGCCACCGCGGGCGTCGCCGGCTTCCTCGTGTATCGCATCGTCAAACCGGAACGCACCAGCTCCGAAATTAATTTGCAAAGTTTTCCCGGCCGCCCTGATGCCGTGCAATTCACCGTCTTGAACCATCAGCCTCGCGAAGGTTGGTTCTTTCCCGGGCTTCGCGGCGCGCCCACCATCGTGCTTTGCCATGGTTACGGTTCCAGCCGCGGGGAATTGCTCACCTTGGTCTCCGCCCTGCAAGACCATCAGTACAACGTCTTCTTGTTTGATTTCGCTGCGCATGGCGGCAATTCCGGCGCCACCACCTTCGGCTATCGCGAAGCCGACGAATTGCGTTCCGCGCTCGATGCGCTGGCCGCGCGCAGCGACGTGGACCCTCATAATTTCGGTGTGTGGGGTTACAACCTCGGTGCCTATGCGGCGCTGCGAGAGGCTGAACGTGATCCACGCATTCGCGCCTTGGTTCTCGACTCGGTGTACGACACCCCAGCGCAAATGGTGAAGATTGGCGTCGAACGCACCGGCCTCGCCGGATTTCCCTTCATGATCGGTTCCGCGGAGCTCAGTTTCGACCTGCTCAATTTGCCTTTTCGCAAAGAGCCGCCGTTGTCCGCGCGGCTAAATGCCTTGGCAAACGTTCCCATACTTTTCATTCAGGCTTCGGATGACCCTGAACTTGCCGCCATCGCCCGCAATATGTTTATGAAAGCCTCCGGGCCTCGCGAACAAGCCATTATCGGGCTTGGGAATTTTGTGGCCATGAACGATGACAACAAGCGCGCCTACGAGAATCGCGTGGTATCTTTTTTTATATCTCATCTGCCCGCCACTGCGCATGGCCCCCGTTAAGGCGCCGGCCTCGTTAAAAGCAGCGGCCGTTAAAGCATCGGCCTGACCAGCACTACCTCCGCTTGCGGCATCACCTCGGAAATTACCGCAATGATTTGCGCACTATGCTTCAGTTCATCAAGATTTTTCTCGTTGGTCACCACCACGGCTTGGCCCGCAACACGTGGACTCCATTCGACAATTTCGCGGTGCAAATAAAAATTAAGCTGGTATTGCCACGAGCGCTCTAGTTTAAAGAAATAAGTATTAGCTGCGCGTTCCACGCCGATCTGCCTGGCGCAGCTTCGCGCGGAAAGTTGTGGATCAAGCTTACCAAGCGACACATAGACCAAATTGAGCAGGAACAGCACCAGCACCACAGAAAAAGTTAACCCGGCAGGCGCTCGTCGTAGCGCCGCCGCCGCAATCACAATCACACCGCCCACCGTCGCCACAATGATGTACAGCGACACCAGCGGCCCCCGAACATGTGCCTCAGAAAGAAATATCCAACCTGGTGACACGAATAACAGTGCGCCTGTGAGCCCCAGAACGTATCGCGCAAATACATGCCCGGATTTCAGCGCGTGGGCAGCGGCTAGTGAAATTAGAAGACCCAGCGGAAGTACCACCGGAAGAATGTAGCCGGGCAGCTTAGATCTCGATAGCGAAAAAAACAAAATAGGGAAGACGCCCCACGCAGCCAGAAACAATATTTGTGCTTTTTTATTTCCCTCTTCGTCTTTCCTGCTGCCGCCCTTCACAAACCATGCCAGCCAAAATACCCACGGCAGAAGCGCAATGATCGTAATCGGCAGGTAATACCAAAACGGTTGGATGTGCTGAAATTCCGGCGTCAGATAACGCCTGAAATTGTGTTCGATGATGAAAACGCGTAAGAACTCCGGATTGCGCCGAGCGCATAACAGATACCAGGGAAGGCACGTCAGCAAAAACGTCCCGATGGCAATAGGATGAAACAGCCGTAAAGCTTTGCGCCACCGTTTGGTAAACGCTGCCCATAAAAAGATTGCTCCGCCTGCAAGAACTAACCCCGCGGGTCCCTTGGCCAGAACCGCAAAACCCAGAAAAAATCCAAAAAGCGCCAAGCTGAAATAAACAGCCCTCTTCGCCTGCCCAAATACTGATTGACCTGCACGTCTTTCTTCATCAGGTAACCCGGCTGTCGGCACCGCGTCCACGGCAACGGCCGCGCAGACCATCGCAATGTTCAGCATCGCACTGAACGGCATGTCCGTCGCGGCGGCATGCGAAAAACCGATCATTCCCACCGTGGACGGCAGAAGCAGTAACATCCAGCGCGCCGTGTACCAGCCGCCAAGTCGCAGCGCCAGCCACGCCAATGCAAGTGTGGCCAACAGCGCGCATAACGCGCTCGGCAACCGCGCACTAGCTTCGTTAACTCCGAATAATTTAAAACACACTGCCGCCGACCAGTAATAGAAGGCCGGTTTTTCAAACCACGGCTTGCCATAAAGCCGCGGAGTGACCCAGTCCCCTGACTCCGCCATATCTCGCGCGATCCACGCGTAACGCGGCTCATCAGGCCCGATAAAACCAAAAGCCCCAAGATGGCTGAAGTAGCAAACGTACAGCGTCAGAAAAATGAGTACAGCCCAGCTAATCTTGTGAAAGGACAAGTCGCGAAAGGTCATATCGCGCAAAGAAGAGTCGCGAAAAGAAATGTCACGGTGAGAATCATCGCTGGATTTTTTCGCCACAGCTTGTGCGGTATCGTTCATTCGAAAAAAGAAACCGGTCGTGAGTCTAACATCGTGCGCAATGTCCATGGCAATGTAGCCGTGCCCGCAGGCATACTGTCGAGGCAGCGGAGGGCAGTGCCTCAAAAAAGCGATGAAGGAATGGGCAGAGTACGCGGTAGTACGCGTGTTGTTAAAAATTCTGGAAGGTTTGCCGCGCCAAATAGCGCGTCCGCTGGCGGCCTCTGCAGCACATGTCCTCTTTCTCCTCTCTCCAAAGTTGCGCAAAACCGCGGAATTTAATCTGCGCCTGGCATTTCCGGATTGGACAGAAACGCAACGCGCGGACGTAATCCGCAAGATGACCCGTAATCTTGGGTGGATGGCCGCCGAATTCGCCCGCCTGCCCAAATATTCAAGACAAAACATCGAGGATGTAGTCATTCTCGATGGTCATAAGAATTTCCTGCAGGGCCATCAACAGGGAAAAGGAGTCTTGTACTTAACCGGCCACATCGGCGCCTGGGAACTCTCGTCTTTCGCCCACGCTTTGTATGGCTACCCCCTGCATTACATGGCCCGCCCGTTGGATAATCGCAAGTTCGACCAACTAGTCAACCGCTACCGTTCTTTAAGCGGCAATCGCCCGATATTCAAAAACGAATCGGCACGCACCGTGCTAAGAGTTCTAAAGGATGCCGGCACAGTGGGAATCCTTGCCGATCAAAACACCATGCCCGAAGAAGGAGTTTTTGTAGATTTTTTCGGCACGCCAGCCTGCACCACCACGGGACTCGCCCGCGTTGCCTTGCACACCGGCGCCGCAGTCGTCCCCGGCTATGTCTATTGGGACCATCAAATCAAAAAGTACCGCCTCAGATTCGAGCCCCCGGTGGAGTTAACGCGGACGGGAAACTTGGATCGCGATATTCTCGAGAACACCCAGAAATTTACTAAGGTCCTCGAAGAAATCATCAGAAAATATCCCGACCAATGGGTGTGGCTGCATGGCCGCTGGAACACCAGGCCGCCAGGCGAGCCGCCGCTGTACACATTTACTTAAATTTGGTCCGCAATGTCTAAAAACGAAATCCAAAAGTAGCGAGGCGCCTCATGAAAAAAACCGCCAAAGAATTAGCAGCCGCGGTCGGAGCCACCGTCGAAGGAAATGGTGATCTGGAATTGGCCGCCGTGGCCTCGCCAGAACGCGCCGGCCTCCGTGATTTAATTTATGCTGATTCCGCAAAAAATGTCCCACGCGCACAGTCTTCCGCGGCTATTTGTGTCGTCGCCCTGCCGGGCGTCGATTTGCGCGGTAAAACCGTCCTGCGCAGCATCACACCGAAACTGACCTTCGCTAAAGCCGCCGGATTACTCATGGGCCGCCCCCCCATTGCCGCGGGCGTGCATCCCACCGCAATTATCGCGGCCCTTGTACAAATCTCTCTCAACGCCAGCATCGGTCCTTACGCCGTAATAGGCGAAGATGTCCACATCGGTGAAGAGACACAGATCGGCCCCCACGCCGTAATCGGCGCCGGATGCTGGATCGGCAAAAATTGCAGAATTCATCCCCGCGTCACCTTATATAGCGGCGTGCGCATCGGCGACCGCGTGGAAATTCACTCCGGGGCCGTGATTGGCGCCGATGGTTTTGGATACGCCTTCGGTGACGGTCAGCATTGGAAATTCCCGCAAACTGGAATTGTCGAAATTGGCGATGACGTGGAAATCGGCGCCAACGCCACCATCGATCGCGGCTCCCTCGCAGACACCAGGATCGCCGCCGGCGTAAAGTTGGATAATCTCGTTCACGTCGGCCACAACTGCGAAATCGGGGAGCACTCCGTGATTGCCGCCCAGGCGGGTCTTTCCGGGTCTTGCACTTTTGGCAAAAATGTTGTGGTTGGCGGTCAGGCAGGTTTCGCCGAACACTGCAAACTGGAAGACGGCGCCATCGTTGGCGGCCAGACGGGAGTCCTCCCAGGCAAAACCATTCGCGGCGGCGAGCCCGTCTGGGGCACGCCCGCGCGCTCCCTCGAAAAATTCAAGGAACAGTTTGCGTGGCAGTCTCGCCTCCCTGAATTAGCGGCAAGAATCAAAAACCTTGAAAGCAGTGTGAGAAAATAAGGAGTCCCATAGGATTACGGAGTACTCTCTAAGAGAAGAAGTGCACCGCAGGTAGGAAGATTTGCACACGTCAGCTGCACCACTAAAGCAACCTTGGCGCCTCATCGTCGTCGGTGGCCACACCCGCAGCATCGGCAAGACCCAATTAGTCTGCGATGTGATCCGCGCGTTTCCAGAAGAAAACTGGGTCGCAGGCAAGATCACCCAATACGGCCACGGCGTCTGCGCAAAAAATGGCGAGAATTGCGGCTGCGCTCCCGACGAACATAGTTACGCGATCAGCTGGGAAAAAAAAGCGGACACCGGCACCGACAGCTCTCGTTTCCTGGCCGCAGGCGCGCAACGCTCTTTCTGGCTTAGAACCAAGCAAGGTTTTTTAGCCGAAGGGCTCCCGCTCTTGCGCGAGGCGCTTTCCCACTTGCCCCCCACGAACGCTTCAGAGCCTCCCACTCTCATCCTTGAGAGCAACTCCGTTCTGCAATTCGTCCAACCCAGTTTATATTTCGCGGTGATAGACCCCAGCCGCGACGATTTCAAAGACTCCGCTCGTATAGTTCTGGACCGCGCCGATGCCCTGGTGCTGCGAGGCAGCCCCGACGACGCGCCAGTCAGCCAAGCCCCTTGGATGAGGCTGCCTCGCCAGCTGTTGAATCAAACCCCATCGGTTCACCAGAGGGAAGGCGAGGCTCTACCCCTCCCTCTTCAGGTGCTGATCAGGCGCACCTTAGAAGGCCCAGCAGACGTTAGGTTGTAACCTTATCCGGAACAAACTCATCTCCAAATGAGACAATATCGTTGACCGCTGGGGCCAATCCCAGCGATAATCTACTAGTACTAGTGTAGGCCCTTCTAAAAGGGTAGGGAGAAAGCTGTATATTCCGATCCCGATGTATTCGGGCAACGGTTGTAGAAGTTCCGCTTTCCAAAGCAGTAGCTGAGGGGGAATAGCACCTAATGGCGTCTTCCGTCCGCATGGAAGAAGAATCGGCTGCAGTTGCGGCGCCGCTACCGTGGCGCCAGCAGAATTGGGCTGAACGCCTTGAAAGCTCCATCGAGCGGGGCGCAAATCACCTCTTGTCCCTGCAGACCGAGGAAGGCTATTGGCTCGGCGAACTCGAAGCTGACACCACCCTCGAATCCGACTACATTTATTACCTCTTTGTACTCGGCAAAGCTGACCCAGACCGCATCGCCAAGCTCGCCACCTACGTCCGGCGCCGCCAACTCGCTGATGGTGGCTGGAGCATTTATCCTGGTGGCCCCTCTGAACTGAACGCCACCTGCAAGGCCTACTTTGCCCTGAAATTGGCGGGTGACCAGGTCGACGCGCCGCACATGACCCTAGCGCGAGCGTCCGTGCATGCTCTGGGCGGCCTGGAATTAACCAACTCCTACACCCGCTTCTACCTTGCGCTCGTCGGTGCCGTCGGCTGGGAATTAGTCCCTGCCATTCCGCCCGAGCTGATGCTCCTGCCGAACTGGTTCTACATCAACATTTACGAATTTTCCTCCTGGACCCGCGCCATCGTCATCCCCATGATGATTCTCTCCGCGCTGCGGCCGAACTGGCAGCTCCCCGAGCGCGCGCAGGTCGACGAGCTTTTCAAAGATCCAACCCGCAAAAGAGCCGCTTTCGACTGGAGCAAGCAGCTTATTTCCTGGCGGAATTTTTTCCTGGCCCTCGATCGCGGCCTGAAATTTTACGAGCGCTTGCCCTGGAAGCCTCTGCGCCAGCGCGCCCTGCGTGAGGCGAAATCATGGGTTCTCGAACACATGGAGCGCTCCGAAGGATTGGGCACCATCTATCCCGCGATGATGAACTGTATCTTCTCGTTGGTAGCCATGGGTTACGGCCCCGACGATCCTTTAACCTGCCGCGAAACCAGGGAATTTGCTCGCTTCGAGATCGAAGACGACGAAACCATTCGGCTGCAGCCTTGCGTTTCCCCAGTGTGGGATAGCGCCATTGCCATGGTCGCTCTTGAAGAAGCTGGCGTTGCTCCAGATGACCCCGCGCTTGTGCAAGCGGCTGACTGGATCTTGTCGAAACAGATTCTCGGCCCCGGCGATTGGCAAGTAAAAAACAAAGACGCCGAGCCCGGTGGCTGGGCTTTCGAATTTCGCAACGATTTTTATCCCGACGTGGATGACACAGCTTTCGTTCTGATGGCTTTGCAGCGCGTGAAATTCCCCGACGCCAAGCGCATGGAAGCCGCAACTCGCCGCGGTATTCAGTGGCTCCTGAGTATGCAGAATCGCGACGGTGGCTGGGGAGCATTCGACCGCGACAATGACCGCCGCTTCCTGTGCAATATTCCGTTCGCCGATCACAACGCCATGATCGACCCCTCCACCGCTGATGTCACCGCTCGCGTTCTCGAGTGCCTCGGGCGCTTTGGTTGGCCCGCGGAGCATTCCGCGATACAAAAAGCCGTCAAGTTCTTACTGAAAGATCAATGCGGCGACGGCTCTTGGTTCGGTCGTTGGGGCGTTAACTACGTCTATGGCACCAGCGGTGTTCTCAGAGCGCTGGAAACCGTTTCTTTAACAGCACAAGAATATTGCCAGCGCGCAGTGGCTTGGCTGAAGTCCGTCCAACAGGACGACGGCAGTTTTGGCGAATCGCTCAAGACTTATTCCGACGTTTCTTCCAAGGGCCAGGGCGCAAGCACCCCTTCGCAGACCGCCTGGGGCTTGATCGGTTTACTTGCCGGATCAAATACCAGCGATCCGGCCATCACTCGCGCGGTTTCCTATTTGGTTGGCAACCAGAACGAAGACGGCTCCTGGAGCGAACACGATTTCACTGGCACCGGTTTCCCGTGCGTCTTTTATCTGAAATATCACCTGTATCGCAATTCTTTCCCGGTATACGCCTTGTCGCGCTACCACAACCAGGCCCGCAGAGCCGACGAATTCTGCGCCTTGAAGTTCCAGCCCAACGAGTTTCGGCTGCGCTCCGGAATCTAGCGCGCATGATGCGCTTTCCCCCGCGACTAACCTGGGACCTCGCCAGGGTCCGCATAGCACAAAAATTATTTGGATCTGCGCGTTACCCCTGGGCCTTGCGCCTTGATTTAGCCGAATTACGAGCTCACAGCGAAGTCACTCCGCCAAACGGCGTCAATTCATCCTCAGAAGTTTCCTCGAGAGATTCGCGAGCTCTCTCGCGAGTTCGTGCCAGCTCCGCGCCGGTGGCGTGGATCGGTGGCGATGCTCCTCTGCAACATGCGCGCATCGGCCATTTGGCACGCGACATCGTCAATTGCGGACGCAACATCTTCGTCGAAATGGATGGCACGCTCTTGCGCCGGCGCATCCACGAATTCCGCCCGGTCTCGCGCCTTTACCTGGTTTTGCCACTCAATGGCCTGGAAGACACCCACGATTCGCACGCAAGGCACAACGGAAACTTTCGCGCCACCATCGAAGCCCTCCGCACCGCCAAGCTGTCCGGCTTTCACATTTGTATTGAGACCACCATTTTTCCTGGCTTCGACAGGAGCGAGCTTCTCAAGTTAGCAAACCTCGTCTCGTCCCTCGATATTGATGGCTGGATTCACAAACGTCCTACCACGGCGGCTAAATACGAAGCCGCCAGCGAGGCGTTGCAGTCCGCGCGCGACTTGATACCCAGCAAGCATTGGCGAGCCTTTTCTGCACTTCTCGATTTAACCTCTACACCTACTCAACCAAGCTTTGAAAAAAAGCGCTCCGCCAGCCCGGTAGTTGGAAAAGTTGAAAAAATTGAAAAGGTGACCACCCGCGAGGCCCGTGAAGCCCATGAAGAAGGACTGCGCGCGCTATGACCACCCTCGTTACCGGTGCCGCTGGATTTCTGGGCAGCCATGTAGCGCGTCAACTCGTAGCTCGGGGAGACGACGTCCGCGTCCTGGTCCGCGCCTCCAGTTCCAATCGCGCCATTGCCGATCTGTCGCTCGAATACGTGACCGGCGATCTGCGCGATCAAGCTTCACTCGCGCGCGCCATGAATGGCGTCCAGCGCGTTTTCCACGTTGCCGCCGACTACCGCCTGTGGGCCAAAAATCCCCAGGACATTTACGATTCGAACGTGGGCGGCACAAAAAATTTGTTGGCGGCCTCCCGCCAGGCCGGCGTGCAAAAGCTCATTTACACCAGCACCGTAGCCACCATCGCGGTCGACCGCCCCGCATTGCCCAACGAATTTACAGACGCCAAGCTCGACGAAATGATCGGTCATTACAAGCGCTCCAAATGGATGGCCGAGCAGGAGGTTTTGCAAGCCGCCAAGAACGGCCTCCCCGTCGTCGTAGCTATGCCCACCACCCCGGTAGGCCCGTGGGATTGGAAACCCACCCCCACTGGAAAAATTATCGTCGATTTTCTCAACGGCAAAATGCCTGGGTACGTCGAAACGGGCTTGAACTTTATAGCCGTCGAAGATTGCGCCACAGGCCATTTGCTCCTCGCCGAAAGAGGCAAAATCGGCCAGCGCTATTTATTAGGAGCCGAAAACCTCACCCTCAAGCAGGTTTTGGACTCGCTCGCGCATCTCACCGGCCTGCCCGCGCCCAAGTTCAAAATTCCTCATGCTCTGGCCTTAGGTGTAGCCTATGCTGAGACAGCGTTTTCGCGACTCATCGGTCGCGAACCGCAAATTCCCGTCGAAGGCGTAAAAATCGCCCAGCATCTCATGTTCGTGGATTGCACCCGCGCGCAAAGGGAATTGGGCTTTCGCGCTGAACCCGTATCGGCCGCATTCGAACGCGCTGTCCGCTGGTACGAAAAAAACGGCTACGTAAGCAGTCGGCGCATCAAGCGCATGGCGCACGCCGTACCCGCCTAGCCGAACGATATTGCGATGAATATTCTCATCACTTACGCCGTGGAAGCCGAATTCGCTCCCTGGCGCGCGCTGCGCGATCTGGAGAAAGTTACTGTCGGCGGCGTTGAACTGCACCGTGCGCAAATTGGGAGAGCGACGGTGGATTTCGTCACCACCGGAATGGGTTCTGCGAACGCGCAGCGCATCGCGGCAGCAGTCCTCTCAAGAGACTATTCATTTTGTGTCGTATCTGGATTCGCGGGAGCCCTGAAAGCGTCGGTTAAGTTGGGAGACGTGATCGTCGCCAGGAAAGCGCTGCATGATGGCAACGGTGGCACCGTAGTTTGCGCGCGCAATCTTTGGACGCGCGCTTTCGGCGATGGCGCGAAACCCGTCGAGTCTTTTTTGACCACTGATCATGTTGTCAGCACCGCGGCGGAGAAGGCGCGGCTCGCTCCTTTTGCCGAGGCGGTGGACATGGAGACCTTCTGGATTCTGTCGGTGGCGCGGGCCAAAGAAGTCCCGGCCATCGCCATCCGCGTAATTTCCGACTCCTCCGATCGCGACCTCCCGGTGGATATCGACACGATGGTCGATGAGGAAGGCAATGTGCGCGTTGGCGGCGTCGTCCGCTACGTTGCAAAACATCCGCTGGTGCTCCCAGCGCTCGTCCGTCTCAGTCGCGAAAGCAAGACAGCGGCAGAAGCGCTGGCGCATTTTCTCGAGGCCTTCATCAAAAAATTATCTTTTGCCACGCACGGCTGGCCTCCGCCCGAATTGCAGGAAGTGGCCGCCTCATGAGCGACACGCGAACCATGCTTCATGCGCCCACGGCATTGGGCCCAGTGCCCAAAACTATGCGTGCGGGCGTCTATCGCGAAAAGGGCCGGGTATATGTGGAAGAAGTCCCCGTCCCAGACGTTGACGACGGCGAAGTCCTCATCAAAGTCGCAGCCTGCGGCATCTGCGGCACCGATATTAAAAAAATTTTTCAAGCCTACGTTAATCCTCCACAGATCCTGGGTCACGAATTGGCCGGCACGATCGTCTCCGTTGGCCCCGGCGTCACCAAATGGAAATTAGGTGACCGCGTGATGAGTTTTCATCACGTGCCCTGCGCGAATTGTTTTTATTGCCAGCGCCGTCTCTTTTCTCAGTGCAAACAATATAAGTCCACCGGATTGACCGGCGGTTTCACTCCCAACGGCGGGGGCTTCGGTGAGTATGTCAAAGCCATGCCCTGGGTCGCCGACCGCGGCATCATCGCGCTCCCCGATGACGTCACCTTTGAAGAAGCCACCTTCATCGAACCCATCAACACCATCTTCAAAGCGGTGCAAAAAGCTCGCGTGGCTAAAGACGAAACCGTACTCGTGCTGGGCTGCGGCCCCATCGGTTTGCAATTGCTTATGGTCGCCAAGCTCCAGGGCGCGCGAATCTTCACCAGCGATCCCATGGCTGTCAGGCGCGCCAAGAGCCTGACCCTCGGAGCCCTCGAGTC
>DATNKL010000207.1:0-7276 GCA_035603415.1 Candidatus Acidiferrales bacterium | reverse complement strand
GCAATTTTCCAGTTCGCGAACATTGCCGGGCCAATCGTAATGGAGCAAGCTTTTCATTGCCGCGGCGGTTACCTGAATATTCGCCCCGTGCGCGTAGCGATCCAGGAAATGGTGTACCAGCATCGGTATATCCGATCGCCGTTCGCGTAGCGCCGGGATGTGCACGGTGACCACGTTCAAGCGAAAATACAAATCCTTGCGAAACGTTCCATTGCGATAAGCAGCTTCCAGATCGCGGTTGGTAGCCGCGATTACGCGCACGTCGACATTCACCTTTTCATTGCTGCCGACTGGGCGCACTTCTTTTTCCTGCAACACGCGCAGCAGCTTGGCCTGCATCTCCAACGGCAGCTCGCCAATTTCATCCAGAAAAATCGTGCCCCCGTTGGCGGCCTGAAACAGGCCCGCCTTGGTTTTCATCGCGCCTGTGAAGGCGCCTTTTTCGTACCCGAATAGCTCGCTCTCCATCAAAGTGGGCACCAGCGAGCCGCAATCCACGGCCACAAACGCTGTCTGCGCCAGGGCCCCGCGAAAATGAATGGCGCGCGCTACCAGTTCTTTCCCGGTGCCGCTCTCACCAGAAACCAACACCGGCGTCCGCGTATCTTTCAGGCGTGAAATCATGCGCAGCACGTCTTGAATGTTGGCGGACGTGCCGATGATGCCATCCAGATTCTCTTCCGTGTTGACGCGCTCGCGAAGGAACTGGTTTTCGGTAACCAGGCGAACCTTCTCCGCCATGCGCTGCAGCAGCATGCGCATTTTTTCCACGCGAAAAGGCTTCTCGATGTAGTCGTAAGCGCCCAGTTTCATGGCATCCACGGCGGATTCAATCGAGCCGTGCCCGGTCATGATCGCAACTTCAGTGCGCGGCAAAATGGCCTTGGTCTGTTTAAGTAACGCCACACCGGTTTGCGTCGGCAACTTTAGGTCAGTCAGCACCAGGTCGGGTGTATCCGCTTCCAAGCGTGGCAGCGCGGCTTCCGCGCTTTCCGCTTCGGTGCACGAAAAACCCAGCGCCGTGCCGATAGTCATGCATAGCCGGCGAATACTTTGCTCATCATCTACAACCAGCAAACGTGTTTTCAGATCGTCGCTCATGGTTTCCCGAAGGTTTTCTCCACTACAGACATTAATTGCTGAACACGGAAAGGTTTTTCAATACACGGCGTGCCACTCTGAGCCAGCAGAGTTTGCGTTTCGCTGTTGGCGGTATCTCCGCTGATCAAAATGATGCGCGTTCGCAACTCCGGCCGGTTTTTCTGAATCCACGCGTGCACTTCCGCGCCGTTAACTTTTCCCGGCATGCGAATGTCCGAAATTACCCCCGCGAAGCTGCCGGCCGCAAGGCGTTTCAATCCCTCACTGCCGGACCCGGCGTCGACCACCGAATATCCCCTGCGCTCCAACGCCGCGCGCAAAAACGCAATGACCGAAGGCTCGTCCTCGATCAAAAGAATCGGCCCTCCGGTCCACATGGTAGCTTGCACGCTCATCGACCGGCCTCTTTCGCGGAGACTGTAGGAGCAGCCGATTCCGCATCCGCCGCCAACGGAATCCGCACCATAAAGGTGCTGCCGGCGCCCGCCTCCTTGTTCCAGCACTGAATCTCACCGCCGTGAGCTCGGACAATGCCGTAGCAAATACTCAGGCCCAAGCCTGTTCCTTTGCCGGCGTGTTTCGTAGTGTAGAACGGATCGAAAATGCGCTGAGGATCGACGATGCCAATGCCGTTGTCGGTGATGTTCACTTCAATCGCGTTATTGTGATGACTGGTTTGAATGGTGATCCGCCCCCGCTCGCTCGATTCCTGAACGGCGTCGTAGGCGTTATTCAAAATATTCAGAAAAACCTGCTGCAATTGTTGCGCGTCTCCCAGCGCCGGCGGCAGCGCCTCATCAAATTCTTCCAGCACTTCGACGCCGTGACTCGCAAAGTCATAGCTGCGCAGCTTAATAGTCTGGCGTAGTACATTGTTCACACTGACAAGCTCGCGCTGGACCGGGCGCTGGCGCGCGAAACTCAGCAGGTCCTGCACAATGTCCTTGGTACGTTGCGTCTCCTGCAAAATAATTTGTAAATCTTCGCGAGCCGAGGCCGGCATTTCCGGATTCTCAAGCAGCAAATCCGTAAATCCTAGAATTGCGGCCAGCGGGTTGTTCACCTCGTGAGCCACACCGGAAACCAGGCGCCCAATCGTAGCCATCTTTTCGCTGTGGGCCAGCTTGGCCTGCAGCAACGTCGCATCGGTTATGTCGGTCATCACCACCACGACGCTGTTTACTGCTTTTTGTTCGTCGCGCATGGGGCTCAGGCTGATGGAAAAATGTCCCATCGAACTATCGCTGCGGCGCACACGAAGCTCGATGTTTTCCACTTGTTGCCCATGCGCCGTGGTCCCGAGGGCGTCCTCAAAATCCTGGCGGTGGCCCGGCTCTATCCAGTCCACCAACCGGTGTCCGATAAGATCGCTTTCCTGATAACCCATTTCATAGCAGCGGCGGTTCGCATAGCTGATGAGTCCCGCAGTATCGAGCACCAGGATCATGCTTTGCGTCGTGTTCAGAATCTTCTGATTGAAATCGCGCTCGCGTTGCAACTGCGATTGAAATGTTCTTTGCTCGGTGACGTCCAGCATCAAGCCGCGAATTTGCACAATGCGTTCGCTGGCGTCGCGCACTGCGGTAATGTTTTGTAGTGTGTGCAGAAGTGTGCCGTCTTTGCGCCGCAGGGTCTCTTCGTAATTTCGCAAAACACCGTATTCAGCCAGCTGCGAAAGAAAGCGCTCACGCGCAGCGGGCACCGGATATAAATGCGGGCCCACATCGGCGCGCAGCAGCTCTTCTCGTGACGCGTAGCCAAGCATGCGCACCATGGCGTCGTTTACGTCCATAAAGCGCCCATCCGGCGTAGCGAAGAACAGCCCCTCCTGGATGCTATCGAAAAGCTCACGGTAGCGGCGCTCTGCCTCGCGCCGGTCGGTAATGTCCTTCAGTACGTGGATGGTGCGAATGTCATCGTCAGTGAGGCCGGGGGTTCTGGAAGTCGAGATCAGAAAAATGCGGTCCGCCGATACCGCGACGTATTCTTCTCGGACTTGCTTGGTGTCCCGGCAAAACGGGCACGGCAGATCGCTGCCAGATTCCGCGATCGGCCGCAAGCTGGCCATCGCTTCGCCGACCAGCGCCACCGGTGGCACGCCCAGGTGCGATGACAAAGAGCGATTGGTGCGCACGATGTTCCAGCTGCGATCATGAACCACGATGTAATCGCTAATGGCGTCAATATCCTCGACCCATTGGCGCTTCGATCGTTCCAGTTGTGAAAATCGGCGAAAGTTTTCCAGCGACAGCGCCGCATGGCTGGCCAGTGCGTGCAGTACGCGGCTCTCGTCGGCGGTAAACGGCGCTTTCTTGCGAATCAGGCACAGCGTTCCCAAGCGTTCGCCATCGCTGGCGGCAATGGAAACAAACGCCACCGTAGGGCGGTTGGTCCCGCTGGCGGTATAACTTGTCGCGTCGACGGGAAGCTCTCGAAATTCGAGCCCCAGGCGCGGTTCGCTGGCTGTGGAAATCAACCATCCGCGGCCTTCGTGGGAGAAGAGCGGCTTAGTTTGCGGAGTTTCGTAAAAATCGGTTTCGCGGCCGCGAAAAACCAGCACCGCACCCCAGGCCGCATTCAACATGCGCGCCGATCGTTGTGCGAAACGGTGCAGAAAATCTGGCAACTGACGCGACTGAGCGGCATCGACGGCAAGTTCCATCAGCTCGTCGGCGTGGCGCACCGAGGGCAAATCAACGGCGTCAGCCTTGCCGGCGCGCCGCGGAGGGCGAGTTACGGATTTTGACTTTGTGCCATCCATGGGGTCAGGGGAATTGCGTGCGTCTCAACTTGACCATTCCCGAACAACTCCAAGCTAACGGGGAGTCTCAATATGAGTCAACCCCTCTGGCGAAAGGTGTTTCTAGAATCGTCACTCCAAAACCTGGCCCATTGTTCCTCGCGTCTCAGCCTGAGACCACAGTCATCGCTCAACTGCGCCGTGAGACGATTTTTCCGCATCGAGATGAAATTGTTCACCACCGACTTTCCGATAACTTCACAGTTCTCTATCACTTGAGAGAAAAACTTCTTCGCAGCTCCAGTCTCTCCAGGTTCTAAATTCGTGGCCCTGCACGTGCCTTTCTGTTCTCGGGTTATCTCTGAACACGGGATGGATATTCAATGACACCGGGCCAATGGAAAAGACTGCTGTTAGCAACGAGCGCTCTGACCGTTCTTACCGGAGCCGCACTATCAGCGCAAGTGGGCAGCACCGATGAGAGCAAGCGAAAACTCAAGAGCAAGGTTGCCCCAACTTATCCGGAATTAGCGAAACGGATGAGTGTGGGCGGCAAGGTGAAAATCGAAGTGGTGATTACTCCGGACGGCCATGTACGCAGCACGAAAGTCGTCGGCGGTCACCCGCTGCTGGTGCAGGCCTGCCAGGACGCGGTCAAGGAATGGAAGTTCGTGTCAGGACCAGAAGAGACCACTCAGATAGTCGAATTTAGTTTCACGAACTAGGAACTTACGCGCAAAAGATCTCGGGCCGCAGCCGAAACTTTTCTCGCAAGCGAATGGCCAGAGGCCCCGGAGGGGTTTGGTAATGAAGATAGGCAAGAAACTATACGTGGGGTTCGGCGCGGTGCTGGCCGTCCTGGTGTTGCTGCTGGTCGTCAATATCTTCGCCGGACTGCGCGAGCGCTCGGCGCGGCTGGACGCCTCCGCCGCTCTCGAAAGCGTTCGCACCATTGAATCGGTGCGTTACCAGATCATGCTGAACCGTCTGAACCTGAATAATTATCTTCTGAGCGGCGACCCCCGCGACGAAGAAAAGGTCAACAAGGGTCTCGTGGACATCGCCGACGCCCTCAAGCGCGGCGAAGCTCAGGAAACGTCCGACAATCTGAAGTCCGCGCTTAAGCAGGTGGAAAGCACCGAAGCAGGCTGGGCTGACAACTTTGCCAAACCGCTGCTCGCCAAGCGTCACCAGGTGGATGCCGGCGATGCCACCGTCTCAGACCTCCAGATTTTCTATTTGCAGAAAGATCCGAGCTCATGGCTCACCAAATCGTCCGTGGTTCTGGATCGCACCAATGAAGACATCAGCAAATCGCTGGATGAAACTTCCAAGTCCGCTGCTGTGGCCAGCACCGCGAGCACCACAGCTACGGCTGGCGGCACGCTATTCGCGCTGATGCTGGGACTGCTCATCGCCTACTACACCGCGAAATCTATTACCGAACCGCTGACACATTTGATTACGGTGGCCAGAGAAATTGCCGATTCCGGCGACCTCAATCAGAACATCGACATTCATCGCACCGACGAAATCGGCGCGCTCGCTACAACTTTTAACAACATGGTCGCTTACCTCAAGGAAATGGCGGCCGTGTCCATGGCCGTTGCAGAAGGCGACTTGACCATTGAGGTGACCCCACGTTCGAAGCGCGACACTTTGGGCAACGCTTTCTCGCGCATGTCGCATGGCCTTCAGGATTTGGTGCGCACCACGCGCGATTCCGCGGGACAGGTCTCGGCCGGTTCGAATCAAGTCGCGGGAGCTGCTGACGAGTCCGCGAAAGTCAGCGTGCAAGCTTCTTCGGCCATTGAAGAAGTTACCAGCACCATGCACGAGATGAGCATCAACGTGCAAAACGTGGTGAAGAATACTCAGGTGCAGGCCTCCAGCGTTGCGGAGACTTCTGCGTCCATCGATCAGATGGTGACCTCCATCCAGCGAGTGGCCGATACCGCGAAGGTGCTGCTGGATATCGCCAACCGCTCCCGAGAAGAAGTTGTCACCGGCATTCAAACTATGGAGAAGGCCACCGACGGGCTGAACCGTACCAATCACGCGATTCAATCGTCCGCGGAAATCATCAATATTTTGGGCCATCGTGCCGATGACATCGGGAAAATCATTGAAGTCATCGACGACCTCGCCGAGCAGACCAATTTGCTGGCTCTAAATGCGGCCATTGAAGCAGCGCGCGCCGGCGAACACGGTTTGGGTTTCGCGGTCGTCGCCGACGAAGTGCGAAAGTTGGCGGAAAAATCCACGCAATCCACCAAGGAAATCGCCGACCTCATTCAAAGTATTCAGCGTGAAGCGCGTCAGGCCGTGGAAAACATGGAGCGCAGTACGCGGATTGTGGAAGAAGGTCTAAGTCTGGGCAACGATCTTGGCGCCGCGTTGCACAAAATCGAAAATGTAGTGACTGAGGTTTATAAGTTTTCGCAGGAAATTGGCGCAGCCACGAATGAACAGTCGGTCGGCTCGTCACAAATCGCCAAGGCCACCAGCCGCCTTACCGAGATCACCCAGGAAATCAATTCGGCAGTCGAAGAACAAGCGTCAGGCGCCCAGGCTGTCGTTCGCGCCATGGATAAAATGCGCGAACTGGTGCAGCAGTCCGCTTCCAGCTCCACGGAGCTTTCCGCAGCCGCCGAGCAAATGCTCAAGCTATCGCGCAACTTACTCGACAGCATGGATCGATTTGTTCTGGATCGCTCTGTGCACACCAAGCCACGCCGGAGCGAAGCGCCGAAGGCGCGACGCTCGGGAGAATCTTCGCGGGATTCGGAAGAGTTCGAATACGCCGAACTCACTCGCCCCTGAAGCGCCGGAGACCATGGGATGGAAAAAGATCTGCAGGTCGTGGGATTTCGCATCGGAAACGAGACGTACGGGGTACGTATCTCCGCCGTTCGTGAAATCGTGCGCGTCCCCGAAATTACCGCGGTTCCCAGCGCGCCGGACATTATTGAAGGGGTCATCAACCTGCGCGGCAAAATTATTCCGGTGATGGACCTGCGCAAGAGATTCGGACAGGTGTACACCGTAGCGGATAAGAAAAATCGCATTCTGGTCGTGGAGATCGATAACAAGCTGGTCGGGCTGATCGTGAACGCGGCCTCTGAAGTTTTAAAAATTCCGCCCGCAGATATCGAGCCGCCGGGTTCGGTCTTTGCCGATGGTGAGTCGGGTTACGTCACGGGAGTAGGGAAGTTGAAAGGCCGTTTAATTATTTTGCTGGACATAACCAAGTTGATGTACCGGCGGGACCTGCGAAGCCTGGAAGCGGCCGCAGAATCACTGGCGCTGTCGAAGTAATCTCGTGGTCGAAGCACCAAGGCGTTTGGGAAAGGCTGCATAGCCGAAAATGGGAACGATCGCCGCACCCCCGGTCCAACTTACCGAACCCGAATTAAAACTGTTGCAAACCCTGGT
>DATNKL010000168.1:0-10899 GCA_035603415.1 Candidatus Acidiferrales bacterium | reverse complement strand
CCAATCGCCGCATTCGCCCCACCGGCGAAGTTCCAGCCAATCTGCTAGAAACCTCGCAGCACAAATAAATCGCGCACTGATTACACCGGGGAATTGTCTACGGAATTGCCGCGCAGCAAATCGCAGCGCGTTTATTTCAGGGCCAGCACTTCAACGGAATTTCCGGACGGATCGCTCAGATAAACAGAGCGAGTCCCGTCGCGGTGCGTCTTCGGCTCACCAAAGAGCGCAGGGTCCCGCAGCAACGCAAAATGCGGAGGATGCTGTTGCGGCAGCACAAACGCGACACGTATATTCGCGAATTCCAGCAATGCCCAGCTATCGTCTTGATAGGTCACCTGGCATTTAAAATTCTTTAGATACCAATCGACTGTGCCCTTCACATCGCTGACCGCCACCGCAATGTGGTCCACCGTGTCAAATGATTTCAATTCCTTAGTCTCGGACATTGCATGCCTTCGATCTCCCCGGCTGGAAACATCACCTTCCAAGTTCAGCTATTTCCCAGGGTTGCCGACTCACAAAATAAGCTTACCCCAAGCTCCGCGTGACATAAACGGCCTGAATATTCTAGCGCCCCGCGACACACCTCCAAACCCACTCGCACCCCTACCGGATGTAACCTCGCGGACAACCTGTTTCGTACAGTTGTTGCCACCACTTTGCGGTCGGCAGCATACTCAAAGACATGGCTGTTCCGCGCAGCTCGTTTTTCCTGGCCGGCGCTGTCTTGGCGATCACTTTCTTCCCCAAGCCGGCGCAAGCGGATGAAATTCGTCTCAAAGACGGCCAAAAACTTTATGGCGTGATCGTATCCTACGAAGACAACATGTTCAAAGTGAAGACCGACTTTGGATTTGTGCTCGTTGAAAAAGATAAGATCGCCTCCATCGTCCCCAACGTCACCTCCGCTCACAACGCCGCAAAGCTTGAGCCTCCCGCTTCAGAAAAACCCGCGGCTAGCTCCACGCAAAAAGAAGCTCGTTCTTCCGCGCGTTCGATTTTGGCGACAGCCCCGCGCCAGCCGCCTGTCACTTCAGCCTCCGAAGCGCCCCCCGAGAAAAACCCGGTTCCGATTTCCTTCAACGGCCCAACCACGCCAATACTTCCGCCAACAATGGCGGCGAACAGCACTGGATCTATCGCGAATGCGCCGAATCTTAAGGCCACCGCCAAGCCGCCTGCCACTACGCTTGTCACTGCGAGCGAGCCCGCCAAACCAAAAGAAATCGCGCCTCCAGCTAATCGTGAAACGCTACAAGGCAACACCTACATCAATTACACCCACCGCTTCCAAATGTATAAGCCTCCTAGCTGGAAATTACTGGACGATGCGGGCAAAGAAATCCCCAACGCGATCGTCGCCATGGGCACCGCAAACGAATCAACTCTCATGGTGGTGGGCACCGAAAAGACCAAAGGCTCTCTGGAAGTGACTGCCGCTGATGTAGAAAAACGCCTGCGCGAAACCTACGGCAATTACCGCCGCATTTCTCAGCGCAAAACCGTCGCCGGCGGCTTCCCAGCCGTGGAAATTCACTATCGCGGCCTCGCCGATGAGCACGACTGGTCCGGAACGCTCCTGGTGGTGTCTCGCGGCGAAGACACGTTTTCCGTCCTTGGGATGACCTATTCGGACAGCGATTTAATCCAGATCCAGGAAAACGTAATTGGTCGCGCCATCTCCAGCCTGGAGTTCAACAAGAATTAAGTTGTTGTCGATGAATGTTGTGTGACACCGCAGGAATACTTCAAATTACTGGGAAAAATCTCAAGCTCCGATAGCTACCGGGGCCTCACTCTGTTTGCGATGTTCGCGAATTATAGCAATCAGCGACTGCGCCGCGCGCGGCAGGCTGCGGTCGCGCCGGTAAACCAGCCCCAATTCCCGCCACAAATCCACGCCTTCCACGTTGAGCAGCTTCACTTCTCCAGCTTTCACTTGATCGCTCGCGAAGCTCTCACTGATAAACGAAACTCCCGCGTCGGCCGCGACAAATCGCTTGATCATCCCGATACTCGGCAGTTCCATCGTGACGTGCAGCCTTGAGCGATACGGCCGGAAAAGTTTGTCCAGTACCTGCCGCGTGAACCCCGTTCGCGGAAAGATCAACGGCTGCGCCGCCACTTCTTCCAATGTAATTTTCGATCGGTTGGCCAGGGGATTTCGCGTGCTGACCATGAAGCGCAACCGGTCGCGGTAAATATGATGCACTTTGGTGTTCAACGCCTTAATCGGCAATGTCACGATGCCCACATCGATCGTCCCATCCTCGATGCGCTGCAAAATCTTGTGGCTGAAGTTACGGTAAATGCTGATATGCACCAGCGGGTATCGCCGCTGAAATTCCGCGAAAATATCCGGAAGCAGATACAGACAGGTCGCTTCATTAGCGCCAAATAAAACCGTCCCCTGCACCACATTCCCGCGGTCCGCCACGCCTTGCAGGGACTCGTCGCGCAGTCGCAGCAGTCTCTCCGCGTATTCGAATAACACTTCTCCTGCCGGCGTTAACTCCACGGACTTGGCGGAACGATCCAGAAGTTTCGCGCGATAAGCTTGTTCCAGTTGGCGAATTTGCGCGCTCACCGCCGATTGCGAGCGGAAAACTTTTTGTCCCGCGCGCGAAAAACTTTTCAATTTTGCGACGTACACGAAAGTGGCGAGTTGGTCGAAATCCATAGCGATTGCTCGGCGGTGATTATAACTGATTTATGAAATCCCGAGCGGTTGCATAGCCCCTTTCAAAGTGTTTATACCTGCCGTTTATACTTGCAATGCCGCCTGCGAAGTCTGCGTTTCATGCGCGACCGGCATTAAAATATCGCGATCCTTCAGCTTCTCGAGCATCGGCCGCCAGGTCGCTTCGATAGTTCCCTGGAAATGCACCGGCTGTACCCGCACCATCGGAAGCGTCCCCGGGTGCAGCAGCAATTTCGCCGCGCGAGGACTCCCAGTAAAATAAATATGCTCTTCGATCACGCGCCGCAGCGAACTCTCTTCGCTGGCATCAATTTCCGCCACCGTGACGAACTCGCGATGCAGCACATCTTCCACTTCCGACCGCAGCACGTACGCCAATCCGCCGGTCATGCCCGAACCAAAATTTACTCCCAGCGGCCCGAGTATTACCGCGACGCCGCCGGTCATGTACTCGCAGCCGTGCTGCCCGACTCCCTCAACTACCGCTAGCGCGCCACTGTTGCGCACCCCAAACCGTTCGCCCGTGCGTCCCGCGACATACAACTGCCCGGAGGTCGCACCATATAGCACCGTATTCCCCGCCAACACATCCCCGCGTCGCGAAGCCGCCCTGCCGGCCGAGATCGAAATTGTTCCGCCGGATAATCCTTTTCCGACGTAATCGTTCGCCTCGCCACGCAAACGCAGCGTCATGCCTTCCACCAAAAACGCCCCGAAGCTTTGGCCCGCCGACCCACGATATTCATGCAAAATCTCGCCATGCAGCCGCCGGCCGACTTTTTCGCGGCGCATTAATTCCCCGCTCATACCCGCGCCCACGCTGCGATCCGAATTTTGTATCGCTTCCATCTTGCGCGGAGCTCCCAGGTCCTCTGCAAAATGCCGTGAAGCTTCCTTCGCCGCCGCGTGCAAAGCCGGCTCCTGCTGCGGAGCTACGCGACGCGATTCGGAAATCGGCACGATCAGCAACGCATCCATCCCCGAGCGCGTTTCTAACAAGTCATACCATCCAGAAAGCTCCGTCAGAGAATGCACACCCAGCTGCGCCATGCGATTTCGCACTTCCTCAGCCAGGTACCGGAAGTAAGCCACCACCATTTCCGGTTTCCCCACAAATCGCGCGCGCAACTTTTCGTCTTGTGTGGCGATTCCTACCGGGCAGGTATTCAAGTGGCATTGCCGCGCCATGACGCAGCCAATCGCCAGCAGTGACGCGGTGCCAAATCCAAACTCATCCGCGCCCAGTATTGCCGCCAAAATAATGTCGCGTGCAAATTTGAGGCCTCCGTCCACGCGGAGAGAGAGACGTGAACGGAGGCCGGCGCGAACCAGCGTGTCGTGTGTTTCGCGCAACCCAATTTCCCACGGCAATCCCGTATTCTTAATGGACGTAAGCGGAGAAGATCCGGTTCCACCATTGTGACCGCTGATGGTAATGACGTCGGCGCCCGCTTTCGCAACACCCGCGGCGATAATCCCCACTCCCGCGCCCGAAACTAGCTTCACTCCGATTCGCGCATAGGGATTCACGGCACGCAAATCATGAATCAGCTGTGCCAGATCCTCGATGCTGTAAATGTCGTGATGCGGTGGCGGCGAAATCAGCGGCGTACCCGGAGTGGCGTGACGGATGCGCGCGATATACTCCGTAACTTTGCGTGCTGGGAGTTGCCCGCCTTCGCCAGGCTTCGAGCCTTGCGCCATTTTTATTTCAAGTTCTTCCGCGTGCACCAGATAATCCGTGGTCACTCCGAATCTTCCCGATGCCACCTGCTTGATTTTATTTGCCGCTTCCGGCTCGTAGCGGTACGTTGCAGGATCTTCGCCGCCTTCCCCCGTATTGCTGCGCCCGCCCAGCTGGTTCATCGCCACCGCTAACGTGCGATGCGCCTCTGGACCCAGTGAGCCCAGCGACATGGCCTGCGTGCTAAATCGCTTCAGCACCGATTCCGCAGGCTCCACTTCCTCCAACGCAATCGGCGTTCCCGGCACGATGTCCAGCAAGTCGCGCAGAAATACCGTTCCCTGGCGCTCCGCAAGCTCTTCCAGCGCCGAATATTTTTGCGCATCCGGCGCCCGCACATGCGCATGCATGCGCCGCACGAGTTCCGGCGAATTGGCGTGCAGCTCCGCGCCTTTGCGGAAACGATACAGCCCCGCATCACCCAAGTCCGGCGGATGACCATCTGCCGTCGCAGCGAAAGCCTTTTCATGCATTCGCAAATAATCGGCCAGCAGCTCGTCCAAAGTTTTCTGGCCCGGAAAATCGGCGGCATCTTCAAAGAATTCCGCGCACAAATCTTCCGCCAACCCCACAACTTCAAAAAGCTGGCTGTTGCGATAGCTCGCAACCGTAGAAACACCCATGCGCGCCAAAACTTTTCTCAGTCCGGCGTTCACCGAGCTTCTCACCCGCTCCGCTCCGCCGCTTTCCAGCGCTTCCGCGAATTGATCAGCCAAATATGGCAACACCGCGCTCGCGCCCGCGGCCACCAGCAGCGCAACATGATGCGTGTCAAAAATCTGCGCGGATTCCACCACCAGCGGCACATCCCACAGTCCTTCGCGCACCATCGCTTTCCACAATGCAGCCGTTGCGAGCAGCGCCGGCAGGCACGCCCGTTCCGCCCCGACAGCTCGATCGCTAAGGAGGAGGAATCCCGGGCGTCCGCCGCTGCTCAGAGGGGTAGTTGAGAGCTGAGCAACTGCGCGGCGCGCGCCCGGGACTCCCATGGCGGCAGGGAAGGTGAAATCAATGCGGCGCGGTTCACCAAATGTTTCAGTAAGCTCCGCGAACTGCGCAGCATCGATCAATGGCGTCGGCCAGGTGAGCCCGCCCTTCAAATGCACTTCGAGCGACATCACGTGCGATTCGCGCAACGGATCGATCGGCGGATTGGTGACTTGCGCAAAACGCTGCTTGCAGTAATCCCACAGCGTCCGTGGCAGCGTAGACAAAAACGCCGGGGGCGCGTCGTCGCCCATGCTCCAGTCCGCCTCTTTTCCATGCACCAGCGCCGAAAACAGCGTCTTAAATTGATCTTCTGTCCAGCCCGCCGCGGCGGCCATGCGTTTTGGTTGCTCAATGGCCAGAGGCGCTGTGTAAGAAACCGAATTGCTCGTCGTTCGCCGCGCGACCGGTTTTTGACCAACGTTAGCGGCCAACCGCTTCAAAATGTCACGCCAGCGAAGGAAAAGCCCTGATGCTGGATCCGCGAGAATCATTTCACCCGGTCCCAAACGCTGCCGTTCCGCGATCCGCGATTCTTCAAAATCGATCAGCCCGGTTTCTGAGCCGGCGATAAGCAACCCGTCATGCGTCAACGTATAGCGCAGCGGTCGCAAGCCATTGCGATCCAGCTTCGCGCCCACCAATTGCCCGTCGGAGAAAATCAGCGCGGCGGGCCCGTCCCAGGGCTCCCCTTGTTGCGAAACCGCCGTCAGCGCCGCACGCACATCGCGCGACAAAGCTGGATCCTTCTCAAATGCCGGCGGAACCATCCCCAGCATCGCTTCTTCCGCTGACAACCCCTCCAGCAATTTCACCTCGAAGGCATTATCAAAACTCGCTGAATCGCTGACGTTGGGTTCCAACGCCTGGAACCACGCCCCGACCTTCAACGCCGCGCGCTGTTCCCGTTGTTTGGCGCGCATCCACCGCCGGTTAGACACGATGGTGTTGATTTCCCCGTTGTGCGCCACGTGCCGGAACGGCTGCGCCAGGTCCCACGACGGCTGCGTATTCGTGGAATAGCGTTGGTGGAATATCGCGAAGGTAGTTGCGAAGGATGGATCGCGCAAATCTTCATAAAACTGCGGAAATTGCCACGGCGTCAGCAGGCCCTTGTACACCACCGTGCGCGATGACAGCGAGCAGACATAACAGCGCGCCGGCATAGCGATCTCCGCGCGCTTGCGCATCATCACCAGGCGGCGCTCAAATCGCGCCGGCAGTTTCGCGCGATTGATCGGTTCGACGAAAAACTGCCAGATCTCCGGCATCGTTTCGAGCGCACGCCGGCCAAGCGAATTGACGTCCACCGGGACGCGCCGCCATCCCAACACGCGGCACCGCTCGCTTTCCGCTGCGTGCTCTATCGCGGAGCGCGCGTCGCTCGCGGCGTGAGCTGCCAGAAAAGCAAATCCCAGCCCGAAATTCTGCGGAAGTTCGATGCCCTGCTCTTTTGCCCGCGCCCGGAAAAAATCTCGAGGCAGCGAGGTAAGCAGTCCAGCGCCGTCGCCGCTGGCGCCGTCCGCATCCACACCACCGCGGTGCGTCAGCCGTTCCAGCGCGGTCAAAGCATATTGAATAATGTCGTAGTTTGCGGAACCGCCCAGGCGCGCTACAAAACCCGTGCCGCAGGCGTCGTGGTCGGGATGCCCCCAATTCGGACGACGCCCACTCTGCTCCACGCCGGCGCGCGGAGAGACGGGTAACTGCTGGTCTGAGAACCTTGGGCGCCCGGAGGCCATATGTTTGTATAGGCCCTCGCACCCGGACAAGTAAAACTCAGAATTTGAATGCGCTGAATTCGTTTTCTGACGGGGAGTTTCGCCGCGGGGATTGTTACAGTTTTGTAACTAAAACTTAGTCACCTCCGAAAAATGGAACTCACTCACCTTCATCGCCGGCACCACCATTTCGAATGCTTCTTCCCCGGTGGCCCGCACCGCCGGCCCCATCATCTCCACATTCCGCAACATCTCCAGCAAGGACTGGTTAAACCGAAAATTGCGCACCGCCGACACGACGCGCCCTTTCTCCACCAGAAATAACCCGTCCCTGGTCATCCCCGTCATGATCTTTTCGTACGGATCCACTTCCCGGATGTACCACAAACGCGTAACCAGCAGCCCACGCTCTGTGGACGCAATCATTTCTTCTGGGGTTGATTTGCCGCCCGAAAAAACCAGGTTCATCGGCGCCTCGCCATACTCGTTCGGCAACGCAAAGCCATGCCCGGTCGGCTTTTTACCCGCAATTTTGGCGCTGCTCCGTGAGTACACCAGATTCTTCGGGACGCCGCGCTCCACCAGTTGCACTTTTTGTCGTGGCACCCCTTCCCCATCAAATGGCGCGCCTAGCTGCAGCGGGTGACACACATCATCGTAAATCGAAATATTTTTGCCGAATAATTGCTTACCCATGCGCTCGTTGAGGCACGAACGCTTATCCTGCAACGCCGTGGCGGCAAAATCGTAAAAAAGAAATCCAACCAGATCCAGCACCGCGGCCGGTTCCAGAATCACGGAGTAGCGTCCAGCGGGTAATTCGCGAGCCTCCACCGCAAGGTGCGCCTTTTCGCTGGCTCGCGCTGCCAGCCTCTGCGGATCAAAATTGCGTACATCCGCAGAATTAGCTTTGGCCCAGCTTGCCGCTGGCTTCTCTTGCATGGTGATGGAAAATTCTGCGTGGGTGTCGCGGTACGCCGCGAAGAGCCCGCGCGAATTTCCCACCGCCGTCTGGTTCTGCCCGGTGGCAAAAATCCCGGCAGCAACTTGGCCTCGTTTGATTGCCTGGTCGCAAGCGCGCCGCACCGCCAGTGCGCGATCTTCGGGAGTGACCGCTGCCGTTTGCCTGACAAACCGATTCACTCGCGAATATTTCTGGGCTCCCTGCATCCGAAGTAACAGCGGGTTTTTCGGTTGGCTAGCCGCCAGCGAAAGCGATCCTTCAATCGCGTTGCGCAGCGAATCTTCTTCAATCCGATTGGTCGTCGCGCGCGCCGTGCGACCCTCAAGCACCGTTCGAATGGAGACCGTCAGCCCATGCTCTGCCACGTTCTGATGAATCGCATTGTTCGCGAAACGCGTCAGCGCATCGAGGGCTTCGTCCACGTGAACTTCTGTTTCCGTGACGCCAATCTTTTTCGCAAGCCGCAAAACCGTCTCGATAATTTGTTGAAGCTGCCGCTCGCCCAGCAGTTCGATCGACCCGGCTACTTCGCTCGTTTCCCGGCGCGCCTGCGTTTTAGCGGAAGCTCTCATTGATCCGAGAACGCCGCTCCGATATGAACATTTCTGAATCGCGATGGCGAAGCGCCGTGCCCCGTACCCATCGTTTGCATCGGCTGGCCCTTGCCGCAATTCGGGGTGCCCCACAGAGTCCAGTGTTCTACATTGCAAATCGCGTCGCAGGAATTCCAGAATTCAGTAGTAATCCCGCTGTAGCTTGGATTCTTCAGCATGCGGATTTTCTTGCCACCTTTAATTTCCCAACCAATCTCCGTGGAAAATTGAAATTGATACCGCCGGTCGTCAATGGACCACGACCGATTGGTTTCCATCAAAATTCCATCGTCGGTGCTTTGGATCAGATCGTCAAAATCCCAATTACCCGGCAGCAAACTCACGTTAGTCATCCGAATGATCGGCAAACGGTTCCAGCCCTCCGTGCGCATGGTGCCCGAAGACCGCTGCAATCCAATCAAATGCGCCGTCTCGCGATTCGAAAGATAGCCACGGAATTGCCCCGCCTGAATAATATGCGTGCGTTGCGCGGGCACGCCCTCATCGTCGTATGCAAATGTCCCTAAGCCTTGGCCATGCTCGAGCCGCGCATCCGCCACCACATCCACTATTTCCGACGCATACTTCAGCCGATTCACCTGATCCAGCGTCAGAAAACTCGTGCCCGCGAAATTCGCTTCTTCGCCGAGCACGCGATCCAGTTCAATCGGATGCCCGACCGATTCATGAATCTGCAATCCCAGTTGGCTGCCGCCCAGAATCAGCGTCCCCTTCTTCTCCGGGCATTGCGCCGCGCCATGCAGCGCCACCGCCTCTTCCGCAATCACCGCCGCGTTTTTCACCAAATCCAGCGATTCAATCAGTTCGTACCCTTGCAACGCATGCTGTCCGCCAAAACTATTGGGATACGAACGCTTTTGAATTTCCTCATTCTTAAACGAAGTCGCCGCGATCCCGCATCCAGACGTCACTTTCCGTTGATGAATGCGCGAGCCAATGCTGGACGCAAACCAGCTATCCGTTTTCCGGAATTGCATGTCCGTTTCCGTTAACGTCACGCCCTTCACCCGGCGCATTTCCGCATCCGCCGCCAAAAGCAGACTAAGTTGTGTCTCCAACGGAATTTCAAACGGGTCTTTGCGAAACGGACTCTGCCAACTATCGACGTGCGCTTGCTCCTCAACCATTACCACGTCATGCCGTTTGGCAGTCGCCGAAGCTTTGGCAATCGCCACTGCCTGCGACGCGCAACTCGCCACTCCCTCGCGCGTCAGTCGATCAGTCGATGCAAATCCCCAAGCCCCGTTGGCCAGAACGCGAATCCCCAGTCCGACAGATTCAGACTGCGCCAGCGTGCCAACCTTTCCATTCTTCGTGGTCAAATCACGTTGCCGCTGATGCATAACGCGCACATCGGCGTAAGAAGCCCCGCGCAACCGTGCCGTTTCCAGAGCTAGATTTGTCCAGTTGTACATAGCTCAGTGATTTTTAGATTCGCTTGAACATTGCGAGCGGTCAATCGAAAGGCCGGCAGAATCAGAAACCGTGAAGTTGCAAGGAACATGAAGCTCAACCTGGAACTTTAACCATTCAATCGTGCCGAGGCCATCTTGTCCAGCCGAGCGATTCACGTGCGAATCCAGAATCTGAAGCCGGCCTTTGCCGATTGGCAGGGATTCCAGCGCGGCAATCGCATCTTGCGATTCTCGGTCGAATTCTGCTTCGGACTTGTGTTCGGAAACCAGGTGCGAGGACACGGCTAAGTCTACCAAGTCCGCTGCGCGATGGAACTGTTGCTGATTGAGGACGAAGTTAAAATCTCTTGGTGACTCCTTGACGGAATCCTCTGCGCGCGCGCCGTAGGAGGTGTCCAGGTAACGTACGTTGCCGAAGTGGTAGGGCGGAGTAACGGCCCACACGTATTCATCATTCCCGGAGTTGGCGTCCTCCGCAGGAACAACCTCGATCCACCAACCGGATAAAGCCTCCTCGCTGTTCAAGCGAAATCGGAGCGGTCCAAACGGACGATCAAAATTTTTGTTGGCCGAGGCTTCTCCGCTGAAGGTGATGTGAATGCAGCGTCCCTCGGTGAACTGAGTGTTTATCGTGCCGCACACTATATCGCCTGGAGCGGGATTTTGCGCGTGTCGACTCTGAAGAGGAAGAACTAACGGGACAAATGGGGAAAAACTCATAAGAAAAATAACGGCGCACAGTTGAGTCAG
>DATNKL010000192.1:0-10579 GCA_035603415.1 Candidatus Acidiferrales bacterium | reverse complement strand
TTCGCTCGGCGCGCCAACTCCTTGCAATTTCCCGCCGACGATCACGCCCACCCGGTCGCATAACATTTCCGCGTCAGACAAAATGTGCGTGGAAAATAAAACCGTCTTCCCCTGTTTTTTTAATTCCAGAATAATGTCGCGCACTTCCCGCCGCCCCACCGGGTCCAGCCCGGACATCGGCTCATCCAGCACCACCACCGCCGGATCATGCAAAATCGCCTGCGCCAGTCCCACCCGCTGCAACATGCCTTTCGAGTATTTTCTCAATTGAATCCGTCCCGCGGACTCCAGACCCACTTTCTTGAGCATGCGCTGCACGCGCTCGCGCCTCTCGGTCGCGTCGAAATCGTGAAAGCGTGCAAAATAATCCAGCACCTCCGCCGCGGTTAAGTAGTCATAAAAATAAGGTTGCTCCGGCAGGTAGCCGATATTCCGATGCATGGCGATATCGCTGATCGGCTTCCCAAGAATCCGCGCCGATCCCGCCGTGGGAAAAATCAATCTCATCAACAGCTTTATGGTCGTCGACTTACCCGCGCCATTCGGGCCCAAAAAACCAAACACTTCACCCGTCTGCACCTGCATGGTCAGGCTTTCCAGCGAGCGCCTCTTCTTCAGTTGCAGGAACCCGTACGGGTAATCCTTGGTCAGATTTTCAATATCAATTGCCGGCTCAGCCATGCATTTATTCTTGCCATAGACATCAAAAGCGTCAATCGGCCGCCATAGAGCCTGTGCACGGATAGAAAATACCGCATAGACACAGGGTGAAAATGATTATTAACAAAGCGAGATTTGTTATATAAACTGGCGGAATTATCGGCCCGGCATCTTTTGACTCCTTACTAGGGCGCTGTCATCCCTGCTTCTACCTCCCCGTCAAAAAGGCGTAGAATGCTTTCATGGTTAAGCAAAATGTAGACAACCTGAATGTCACTTGCCCATGCTGCCACTCGAAACTGGTGGTCGATTCCGTTTTTGGCGCTGTGCTTTCTCACGAAGCGCCCCCTAAAACAGGCCCAAACGTTGACCTCACCGACGCCGCCGGCATTTTGAACGAGCAGCAACGTAACCGCGAAGATAAATTCCGCGACTCCTGGAACCTGGAACACAACAAAGAAGACATCCTCGCCAAAAAATTCGAAGAGGCCATGAAGAAAGCCAAGGACGCCCCGGCAGGAAAGCCCCTGCGCGACATAGATTTGGATTAATTCAGCTGCACAACAGTGCGCGTGTCTTCGCACTCGTCTAAACACCATCAGCTGCCTTTGCATTACACTGCCATTTAATGATTCCGCGTCGTAAGTTCCGCCTCAAACTCCGCTCCCGCACCCTGATTCTCGGCCCACGCACCCTCGTCATGGGCGTATTGAACGTGACCCCCGACAGTTTCTCCGACGGCGGCAATTTCTTGTCACAGGAAAAAGCCGTCCAACATGCTTTGCAAATGGAGCGTGACGGCGCGGACTTGATCGACATCGGCGCTGAATCCACGCGTCCCGGTTCTCTTGGCGTCACCGCCGAAGAGGAATGGAGCCGCCTCGCGCCGGTCTTGGCGGCCTTACGCACGCGCTTAACAATTCCCATCTCCATCGACACGCGCAAAAGCGAAATAGCTGCCAAAGCCATCGAATCCGGTGCGGAAATAATTAACGATGTCAGCGGTCTGAATCACGATCCCCGCATCGCCGAAATTTCCGCCCGCGCCCGCGTGCCGCTCGTCCTCATGCACATGCGCGGAGACCCGCAAACCATGCAGCAAAAGTCTTTCGCGCGTGACGCGGTGAAAGATGTAATCCACGGCCTGCGTGCATCCCTATTAATCGCCCGCAAAGCCGGCGTGCACAATTCTCAGATCGTCCTCGATCCCGGCATCGGCTTCGGAAAAAGCTACACTCAGAATTACCGATTGCTAGCCAATCTGCCCCAACTAGCGAAACTCGGATTCCCATTACTCGTCGGCACTTCCCGCAAAGGTTTCATCGCCAAAACCCTCGCCGATAACGCCAGCCTCGCGCCATCGTCGCGCCCCCCCACCATCGCATCCGAACTAAAAATCTGGGGCACCGCCGCCACCGTCACCGCCAGCATCCTCCACGGCGCCCACATCGTCCGCGTCCACGACGTAACCCAAATGGCCCTCGTCGCCCGCGTTGCCGACTGCATCCTAAATCCCGCCCAAGCCCCCAAAAACTAACCCCCGTCATAGATCGGCTATATTCCCCCGATCAAAACCCGCGCTTCTTGCCGCTCTCCACTCAAAAAAACGCGGTGCCCCGCCCTCGATTTGTAGGGTGGGTCCTGCAGTGTCTTCGATTTTTGTCCAATCATCGGATCCACTAACAATCACTTCCATGCGAAGCGCGTTCCGATTTTTAAAGCGTGTTTTCCCCTGCGTATTTGTTAGATTACCCACCAGTCTCATTCTTTCGGTATAATCCGCGGCGTCCAAATTTTAGTTCCACATCAAAAAAAGGCTCACGAATGCGCCGCCGCATCGCCTCATTGATTTTTTTCACCTGCGCCCTAACTCTCGCATCCCACACCCGCGCCCAAATCCCCGAAAACGACCCCCTCCATCGCGCCCAAGCTTCCGCAGCGGCCTGCACCACCGACGCCTCTTCCTCCTGCGCGGAAGTAGCCGCAAAAATCCTCCCCGTAATCCTCGGCCCTTCCCCCCTACAAGAAAACCTCCGCCGCCTCACCGACGAAATCGGCGGCCGCGTAACCGGCTCTCCTGCCCTGGACCGCGCCGTCCAATGGGCCACCTCCGCGTTTCGCGCTGCCGCCGTCGATGTACACACCGAAAAATATCAACTCCCCCTGACCTGGAGCGAAGGCGACACGCGCCTCGAATTACTCGGCGAAATAAAATTCCCTCTTCGCACCGTAAGTCTCGGATGGTCGCCCGCCTCGCCCCACGGCGGTATCGCCGCCAACATCGTGGACATCGCTTACGGCACGCCCCAAGACTTCGCCGCTGCCGCCACTCAGATCAAAGGCGCCATCCTCCTCGTCCACACCGACCTCGGCACTACCTGGGCCGATTTGTTCAACGAATATTCTCGTCCCCCGGAAATCATAGAACGGGCCATGAAAGCCGGCGCCGCCGCAATCCTCTGGGAAGGCGCCCGCGAACGCCTTCTCCTCTATCGCCATACCAATACCACCGACGGCCAACTCGAAAAAATCCCTCAAGCAATACTCGCGCGCGAAGACGCTCTCCGGCTTTCGCGCACTGTGCTCGCGTACCCTGGAAAAATTCGCGTGCGTTTTTCCATGCCCAACAGCATCGGCCCTCCCATCGACCAACAAAATGTCATCGCCGAAATTCCCGGCTACGAAAAGCCTGAGGAGAGCGTAATCCTCGGCGCGCATCTCGACTCCTGGGACTTGGGCACCGGCGCTCTCGACAACGGCTGTAACGCCGCTCTGGTAATCGAAGCCGCTCGCGCCTTGAAAGCCACCGGTCTGCGCCCGCGCCGCACCATCCGCTTCATTTTATTCAGCGGCGAAGAGCAAGGTCTGCTCGGCTCCTGGGCCTACGTAAAAACTCATCGCGCCGAGCTCGACAGAATTCGCGCCGTAATTATTTTTGATTCTGGCATCGGTCGCGTAACTGGATATTCGCTCGGTGGCCGCAGCGATATAGCACACGCCGTGCGCGAAGTCCTCAAACCCCTCGACTCCTGGGACGTGAATCGCCACACCACCGACGCCCAGACCGGCACCGACCATTTCGACTTCCTGCTCGAAGGCCTGCCCACTCTGGTCGCCAATCAGGAGGAAGCAAACTACCTCCCCAACTACCACGCTGCGTCCGACACTCTCGACAAGGTTGATATTCGCGAGCTAAAGCTGAACACCACCATCGCCGCGCTCACCGCCTGGGGGCTCGCCGATCGCGCCAATCCCATTGGCAAGCGTCTTTCCCGCGCCGAACTCGAAACCCTCATGAAAGAAACTGCTCTCGATCAGCAAATGAAATCCATGGGTTATTGGCAAGCTTGGGAAAAAGGCGCTCGCGGCCGCCAACCCTGATTCGCCGAAACAAAACGTCTTCTCACACGCTGATGGGTCTTCACATCACCTCGATTGCCTCTACTCATTTCGTAACTAAAGAACTCCAACACCGCCGTAGATTTGTTCTTAATCGAACGCCACCCGGTATACTAAGAAGGTGCCGCAGTTGCTCACTCCCAAAAATCAACCCGCCACGATTCTGGCGCTGGATTACGGCCGCGCGAGAATCGGTCTGGCCATTGCCGACGCCCAAGCCCGCCTGGCCAAGCCGCTAGCCACCCTCGAACGCATCAATCGCAATGAAGACATGCGCCGCCTGCGCGAACTCGCGCGCGAGCAAGGTGTAACGCAGATCATCGTGGGTCTTCCGTTGCGCCTCGACGGCTCCCACGGCGAAATGGCCGAAGAAGCTTCCCGTTTTGCCGAACGCGTCCGCAAACAAATCGGCGTGCCCGTCGAAATGGTCGACGAACGTCTCACCAGCTGGGAAGCGCAGCGTCTGCTGGAAGAGCAAGGCGGCAGGCCCATGAATCCTCCGGCCCGCACAGCATCGGGTAAAGACCTGCATATGCCAAAGCGCAGACCCAAAACGGAAGGCAAATTGTCAGTTGACGCCCTTGCCGCCGCCGTTATGTTGAAAGAATATTTGCAGCGGTAGCTTTCTCGGATGTGCAGAGCATCTAAATTAAGAGCGCTAACGAGCGTTCCATTGCGGAGTTTCAGCTGTGGGCAAGTTGTTACTTTTTATTCTCCTGATCGCTGCGGCCGCCGCCGCATGGCTCTGGTACTCCATTAATTATCCCTACCAGGGTTTTGGCTCCGAGGGCGTCTTCGTCGAAGTCCCGCACGGTTCATCCAGTCGCAGCGTCGCGCGCCTTCTCCAGCGAAAGGGTGTCGTCCGCAGCGCCGTGGCCTTTGAATTTTACGCTCGCCGCCACCCGCGTCGTTCCCTGCAAGCCGGCGAATATTTCTTCGATGGCACTACTTCCGCTCACGACGTTTTCTGGAAACTAGCCAATGGCCAGATATTCGAGCAACCTTTCACCGTGCGCGAAGGAGAAACCATGTTCGATATCGCTCACGACCTGGAAGCCGGAAAGTTTATGCCCGCCAGCGATTTCCTGCGCGCCGCAAAAGATCCTACTTTAATACAGGACATCGTTCCCAAAGCCGCAACCCTGGAAGGCTTCCTGTTCCCGGCCACCTATCATCTATCTCGTCACCCTTCCGCCACGGCCCTCACCGCCGACATGGTCAGAAAATTTAAAGAAGAATGGTCCGCCGTCACCTCCGCCGCCTCTGCTGGCGACAAAATGACCACTTCCGGCACGTTCACGGAGGCCACTCAATCGACTCCCGCCGATCCTCCAACCGGAGCGAATGCAGTCAATGATGACGCTCCGCGCAGCACCCGCCCAGTCGCCGCTGTGGTCACACTCGCCTCCCTCGTCGAACGCGAAACGCCCAGGTCCGAGGAGCGCCCGCTGGTCGCCGGCGTCTTTGAAAATCGCCTGCACAAAAACATGCCCTTGCAGTGCGATCCCACCGTGATCTACGCGCTCGAGCAACAGGGCCGATACAACGGCACCATCAGCATCGCTGACCTGCACATCGATTCGCCCTACAATTCCTATACCCACACCGGCTTGCCCCCTGGCCCCATCGGCAATCCCGGCGAAGCGTCTCTACGCGCCGCCTATCAGCCCGCGCACACCAATTATTTGTATTTCGTCGCCAACACCCAGGGCGGCCATTTCTTCAGCGCCACGCTGGCGGAGCACAATAATAATGTGATTAAGTACCGTCATCTTCTTGCCGGGGAGCAGGCTTCGAATCGATGAACGAATCGTCCAGCACAAAAAAATCGCTCATCCTGCAAACTGCCCGTCAGATTGGCGCGCAGAAATGGACGCCCGCGGAAATCGATCAGTTGCGCCGCCGCCTGATCGCCGAACATGGCGAGGCAGGAAAAACCGGCAGCGAATATATCGCTAATGTTCTGGAAGCCGCCGGCCTGAAACTGGAGCTTACGCTGCAGCAAGAAGCCGAAGATCAATATGAAGAAGAGTTCGAAGACCTGCTCCATTTCAAAACACTGGAAGACGCGGAAGTCAGTGTCATGCGCTTGGACGAACTAATGCGCAAATTTCGCTCCCAAGGCGAACACGCCGCCGTCGAGCGTGTGTTAAACGTCGCGCGCCTCGGCAAGCGTCGCGCCGAGATGATTTGTCGTAATCAAAAAGTCGAAGCTCCCAAGCGCGCCGAAAAAGAAGAAATCGCCAATTGGTTCCGCATCTGGCTGGAAAATCCTGATGCCTTCTTCGATTGGCTCGACCTGCGAAAACAGTCCCCCGAATTCCAATCCAAATTTCCCCAGGCAGGGCTGGAAGAATGAGCTCTCCGGGCAACGCTCTCGGCAGCGGCGCTCTCGATCTGCCCCCTTTTTCCCTGGACGTGGAAGTTTTAAATCTCGGCGCCGATATAAAAGCCGTCGGCCTTGAATTGCTCGAAACCGAAAGCCGCGAGCCCGTCAGAGGAAATAAAGCCGCGCAAATTTGGTCCGCTGCTTTCCCGGCTCTCGCGGGCGAAGAATTTTACGTCCTGGACTTTTTTAGCCATCTCGATCGTGTGCGCGACTTCTGCACCACCCACGAAATTCCCTTTCGCGACGCCGCCGAGCGCTGCCTCGTAATCCCCAAGCCCACCCAAGAGCAGCTGCTCGATCTTTTTACCCGCTTCGAGTCGGAAACATTCGGCCTGCGCGTCGGCCCCGCCGCCGAGGCCCCCGATCCCGCTGTCGAGGGCGAACTCTCCAAACGTGGCCTCGACGCCTATCAATCCGCCTACCTGCGCTACACATTCTGCGCTGTCTGTGAACTCGAAGACGGCTGGATCACTCTACTGAGCGAAAAATTGTGGCCCAGCGAAGTGATCCGCCGCGTGCGCCCTGCGCTTCAGCCTTTTGACGTGCACATCGCACGGCCCAACTAAATCTCGTGCCAGCAAAATCTCAGCCCACCCCAACCACACGACGCAATTTGCTCCGCGTATCATTGGCAATCGTCGCGCTCATCTTGGCCGGATGCGGAGGCCAGGTGAGCGTCGTCAAAAACACTCCTCCCGCCGAGAAGCCTGTCGTCAAAGACGCCACCCGCGAAGAATTACTGGAAAAATTCAACTCCACCGCAGGCTCCATCAACAGCCTCAACGCTACTGTCGAGCTGAAACCCACCGCGGGCTCCAAGTACAGCGGCATCATCGAGGAGTATCACGAAGTAAAAGCCTTCCTTCTTGCCGAGCGCCCCGCCTACACTCGCATGATTGGCCAGGCCCCCGTAATTGGCACCACCGTGTTCGATATGGCCAGCGACAGCCAGGAATTTCGCGTCTCCATCCCCCCCAAAAATAAATTCCTGGTCGGCCCCGTAGCTGTCGAACGTGCCGGCAGCAAGCCCATCGAAAATCTTCGGCCCCAACATTTGCTCGACGCCCTGTTGTGGCCCGAAATTCGTAAACAGGAAACCGTTTTATTCGAGGAGTTCAACGATGAAACCGCTCGCTATTACGTGCTCACCGTTCTGCGCGGCGGCTACCAAACGGAAATCCTGCGCAAAATCTGGTTTGATCGCTCCGTTCTGGAAGTCGCGCGCCTCCAGAGTTTTGGTCCGCGCGGAATTTTGCTTTCGGATACGCGCTTCTCCAATTGGCAATCGGTGGATGCCGCCAAACCCGCGCCTGGCGGGTTGGCGACCACATCAAGCCCACCGCAACAATTCCCTCGCTCTATTCGAATCGAGCGCCCCCACGACGATTACCGCCTCGATTTGCAGATTGCTAAAATCACTTTGAACGATGACATCCCGCTCGACCGCTTCAAGCTCGAACAACCCCCCGGTGCCGAATTAATTCGTGTCGGCGAATCCCCCGAAGAAAAACCGTCGGAAAAACAGCCTAGTCAAGGCGCCAAGCCATGATGGGTGAACTCATTGCCCGCAACCTTCTGCACCGCCCTATGCGCACGTTCATCGGCGTGATGGCCGTGGCCGTCGAAGTCGCTCTCGTGGTGCTCATCGTAGGCCTCACCTCCGGCCTGCTCAGCGAAACCGCCAAGCGCATTGAAGGTATCGGCGCAGACGTCATGGTTCAGCCGCCCGCCGCTTCCGTTTTTCTGGGCTTCAGCGGCGCGCCCATGCCCATCAAAATTGCCGCCATGCTGAAAAAGCAAAAATACGTTCAATCGATAGCCCCGGCCTTATTGCAATTCAATTCCGCGGGTGGAGTGGAAGTCGTTTACGGCATTGATCGCGAAAGTTTTCATGCCGTCTCCGGAGGCTTCGTCTTCATCCAGGGTCACGATATGGAAGGCCCCGACGACTTACTGGTAGACGATTGGGCCGCCAAAGCAAAAAAAATCAAAGTGGGCGACACCTACAACCTTCTCAACCACGACTGGCACGTAGCCGGCATCATCGAGCATGGCAAAGGCGCGCGTCTTTTCGTTCCGCTGGCCACTTTGCAGGACCTCGTCGGGGCCCACGACAAAGCCTCCATTTTTCTTCTGCGCTGCACTCGCCCGGAACACACCGAGGACGTGATTCAAGAGCTTCGCCACGTCCTGCCCGGCTACACCATCCGCCCGCTAAAAGAGTTTCTTTCTCTTATGACCTCCACCAATATCCCGGGTCTCCAAACTTTCATTCACGCCATGATCGGCCTGGCAGTAGCTATCGGTCTCTTGGTTATTTTTCTCACCATGTACACCACCGTCATCGAACGCACCCGCGACATCGGTGTTTTGAAATCCCTCGGCGCAGACCGCTCTTTCATCATTCGCGCCCTGCTCAGCGAATCCACCGCCCTCTGCATCATCGGCATCGCCGCAGGCGTTGGTCTCGCCTACGTAGTGCGCGCCGCATTCCTTGCCGGATTCCCCACTCTATCCATCCTCATCACTCCCGCCTGGATCTTACGCGCAGCCGGCATCGCCCTCGCCGGAGCCATCCTCGGCGCAATTTACCCCGCCTGGCTAGCCAGCCGCAAAGACCCCGTCGAAGCCCTCTCCTACGACTGAGTAACGCACACCCCTACGGATCGACCGAGATCATAGATACACGGAGGGTGGCTCACCCTCGGTTTCCAGGGTGGGGTTGTTTCCGGTCGTTGACTCTGAAGGTTTTCAACCCCAGTCTATCCCCCATAACTAGGCAGCCGCCCCGTTCGCAGTTACAATACGAACCTGCCACACTCCCGTATCTCAAGAAACGCTATTGGAACCGATACTTAAAACAGAAAATCTGTGGAAGCTCTATCGTGCGGGCAAAGTGGAAGTCCCCGCTTTACGTGGCGTGAATTTCGAAGTCGAACCTGGCGAGTCCGTAGCCGTCATGGGCCCCTCCGGTTGCGGCAAATCTTCCCTGCTCTACGTAATCGGCGGCATGGCGCAAGCTTCCAAAGGCACCGTCCTCGTCGATGGCAACGAGCTCACCACCATGAGCGACGCCGAGCGCACCAGGCTCCGCCGCCACAAAATCGGCTTTGTCTTTCAGCGTTTCAATCTGCTTCCTACTTTGACCGCCAAAGGCAACATCGCTATTGCGCAGTTCATCCACGGAAATGGCTTCGACCCGCATCGCTTCGACGTGGTCACAAAAATGTTGGGCCTTGCCGGACGACTCCAGCACCGCCCCTCCGAATTATCCGGCGGCGAACAACAACGCGTGGCCATCGCCCGGGCCTTGATCAATGAACCAAAAATTCTTCTCGCCGATGAGCCCACCGGCAATCTCGATTCCAAGAATTCCGAGATCGTGTTACAGATGCTTCGCCAGCTCAATAAAGAACTGGGCCAGACCATCGTCATGATCACCCACAACCCCGAAGCCGTGGTTTATTTCGATCGCGTCGTGCACATGCGCGATGGCGTCATCGTTGACGGCATTCCAGCGGATTAGCATGGCTTCCCTCGGACAAATTCTTTCCCGCACATTTTTCTGGTGTTATGAACGCGGTACCTGGCAATACGATATCGCCGTCGCGGTCATCCTCATCTTTGCCCTGCTTACCCCCCGTCACTGGTTCCACGATCAACCCGCCAGCGGCGTTCCTGCGGTGCCAGGTCAAGTCTTACTCCTTTCGCAGGACGGCAATCGGCAGACCTATCGAGTAGACACGCGTGTTCTCGCTCCACCCACTAAGCTCGCATTGCAGAACGACCTGCACAACGCGTTAAAAGAAGCCTTGCCGGACCTGCACAAAGGCAATTTTTCCATCCTCAAAATCGAGCCGGAACGCGACGAACAAGGCACCGCCATCGCCTACCGCGTCGAAATCCGTCGCTAACCTTGCTCTTCGACAAACTTCCGCAACCGCCCCAGCGCGTCATCCCATTGTTTTGAAATAATTTCCAGACAATGCCGCGCCTCTTTGAGCCGCCGCTGCTCCAATTGCCAGATTCTGGCTCGCCCGCGTCGCGTGTTACGCAGCAACCCCGCCTTCCGCATTACTTCCAAATGTTTCGTGATCGCTTGTCGTGTAACGTTTGTGCCATACGTCAGTC
>DATNKL010000191.1:0-17413 GCA_035603415.1 Candidatus Acidiferrales bacterium | reverse complement strand
GCTGGGGTAGTAGTTGTATTGATCCCGCCGGACATACGCACCCAATGTGAATACCGCGGTCGTTCCAACCAGCCTCGTCCACGTGGGAGCTATGTTGAAAGTTCCAATTTGCGAGCGTTGATCCGTATTGCCCACTACATTTCCATCAGGACCAACGACATTCAAATTGTCGAAAGTGTTCGGGGTCTGAAACCAGGATCGGGTGTATTGGAAATTTCCATGGATGGTGTCTTTTGGAGTGATCTGGAAATCCACGCGGTCAAATACATTCTCCTCATTGCCTTTGTCGTGAATCGGGGTGAACTCCGGAGGGTCGAGGAATCGGCCGCTGTTTAAACCGTTCACGGCGATGAAGTTCCCCCACTTATCTCCGCCATAGGCCAAGTTGAATTCCCCGCTGGCCGTGCCGAAACTTCCGTAGGAGGTGGACACACTTCCCGTCGGTGTTTTGACCCCCAGCCCTGACCGCGTGGTTACCTTGATTACCAGGCTGGTCTTGTCGCCAAATTCCGCGGGTGGCGCGCCCGAAATTACTTCCAACGACTGAATGGAATCGGCTGGGATCTGGTTCGAAAATACCTTGCTGGTTTGATCCGAAATGGACTGGCCATCGACGGAAAAGGAATTCTGCGCGTGATCGCCCAGCCCGTGCATATTGCCATTGGAGTCCGCAGCCACGCCGGGTGACGTCAGAGTCACGAGCGAGGTCACCGAGGAAGAGGCGCTCTCCAGTGGAAGTTTGTCGATCAAGGCTTGGTCCACATCGGTGTGAAACGTGGATTCCGTCTCGACCAGATCTCCTCCGTTGGCTTCCACCGTCACGCTGGTGGCCGCTACACCGATCTTCAAGCTGAGCTGCGCAATTGTCGGCACCGTGGAGCGCACATCCACATCTCGCGTGAAGGACTCAAATCCGTCCGCCGTCACTACCATGTGGTACGGATTAAACGGCAAATTGGTAAACCGGAAATTACCATCTGGCCCGGTAACCGCGGAGCGCTTCAATCCGGTCACTGGATTCGAAACTTCCACGGTCGCATTAGCTATGGAGGCTCCGGACGGGTCTTTGACCGCTCCTTCGATGGACCCGGAATTCCCGGTTTGAGCCACAATGCGCGTGGCGCAAAATAAAATGCTTAAACTCAATGCTAAAAAAGAAAGCCATATAGATCTCATTCAAAGTCTCCTCGGCCCGCAGGCGGGCGATCTGTGGGTAGTTGTATATGTGTGATGACGGGAATAACGCGGTGGCCATCAAAATCTGATGGTTAGCGCTAGCGGAGAACCCCAATTACAGTAAATGGCGTTTCTATGCGATTGGCGGTGCGCGGGAAGGAGAATCGTGACTGAAGAGATCTTTATGAAACTGTACGGCGATTTCGTGGAGAGAGCCGCTCGGTAGAAGAGGCGCAGCCAGCGAGAATGCATTGATGGTTGGCGCGATGCCTATATGGGCGGCATGGCAGACCCGGCAAGCCGCCTCGTTCTGGCCGTTTTCGTGGGCATGGACCACGACCTGGACCAGAAATACGAGCATGCAGCAGGCAATCGCCAGCGCTAGAGTTCTGGCGAAATAATTTCCGAATTTTGACGTGCGACGCATGCTTTTAAACTTCAATACTCATTCTACTCGCGATATTTGCAAACTAAACTTCGTTTCGCGACGAGGTTGCTCCTTCAAGGACCCGTGCGTTGCGTCCATGGTGCAGAATCAGGTGCAAGAGAAACATTAGTATTAAAACTCCGCCAAAGGTCACCACAATCGTTGCGCCCGTGGGGGTGTCAATCTTAACACTCAAAATTACGCCTAGCGCTGATACCAGTGTACCCATGGTCCAACCAATCGCCAACCGCGGACCAATGCGGTCGGCAAAAAGCATGGCTCCCACGCTGGGAACGATCAGGTAGCAAAACACCAGCAGGACCCCGGCAATGGCCACCGACGAAGTAACTACGAAGCCGAACGAAGCATAAAAAAGAAAATCCCAGAACTTCACATTGAAGTTGAGTTTTTCAGCGTCATCGTGATGCATGGAGATCAGCAAAAACTTTTTCCGGAAAATGTAATGAAATATTCCGACCGCTCCGTACAAGATGGCCGTCTTGCGAACCTCCGCCCAGGAAACCGCCAGAATGTTTCCCACCAGCATGTCTTTCAGGTGTTCCGTTTCGCCGGTGGCTTTGCTCATCAGCAGGATTGCGGTAGCAGAGGCTACCGCGTAGGCAATGCCGATGAACGCTTCCTGGGGAATATGTCCACGCCTGGTGCGCGCGAGCGCGAAAATGGCCGCACCTAAAAACGTGAAGCCCAGGCTGATCCAATAAGAGCCTCGTCCATGCGGATCAATTCCCACTACGATGGCCACCGTGGCGCCCAGCGCGGCGATTTGGGCTAGCGCCAGGTCCACGAAAATGACCCCTCGTTCCACCACATGTACCCCGAGGTACGCGTGGATGCCGGTCAGAATCAGGCTCGCTACAAAGGGTGCGAGCAAAAACGGAAGAATCTCCATCGAATAGGCTCCTGGTGCTAGTGGGTTGCGTCGAACGCTTGTTTTAGTTTGGCGATATCGTAGTCAAACAGTTTGAAGTAGTCGGTAACTTCCTTTTCGCCGCCGACCGATGGCAGCAACACTACCACCTGGCCGCCGGTCTCGCGGGCCACGGAATTTGGTGTTTTCAAATCGAAGTACGGTTCCACTACGATCACCTTCACGTTTTCCCGCTTCATCTGCCCAATCAAGTCCACGGTGTGCTGCGGAGTAGGGGGAATGCCCGGGCGCGGCTCCACGTAGCCCACCACGTTCAGTTGAAAATGCTCGGCAAAATTCGGCCATGAGCGGTGATAAGTCACAATCTTTCGTCCGGCGTACGGTTTCATCTCTGCTTTCCAGCGCTCATCTGCCTGCTTCAACCGCTGTTCGAAATCGCTATACCGTTGCGAAAAATACGACGCATCATTCGGGCGCATTTCACTGAGCTTGTCCGCGATGCCCTTGGCGACGCGCAAACCATTGTCAGGATCGAGCCAATAGTGTGGATTACCTTGGGGATGCACATCGCCTTCGGCTCTGGTCACTTGGCCAGTAGGAATCTCCAGAATTTTCGCAAACCGGGAAGCGTCAAGATAACCATTCGCAGACACTTGTATATTCGGATTGCTGGATTGCGTGATTAGCGGCGGCAACCATCCAATTTCCAATTCGAGTCCGACGACGATGAGCAAATCGGCCTTGCGCAGCTTCAGCAGGAAGCTGGGCTTCGCTTCCACAAAGTGGGGATCCTGATATCCCCGCGCGATGGATTCGACATCCACCTTGTCGCCGCCCACTTCCTGGGCCAAGGAGGCCAGGTCGGTGGTCGCGGTCATGATTTTCAGCTTGTTCTCCGCGCGTGCGGTTTGATTTCCGGCCAATGCACACACCAGCGCAATTACGATCGCCGCGGTGCTGCTCTTGGTGACGTAAAATCTTATTTTCTGAATCAACCGTGCCTGTAGCATGCAGTCTCCTTGTTCACCATCGAAAGTTCACCCGTCAAAATGGGTGAGCGCCATGCGCGCCCATCACGAATAAAAACTGAAACAATAATTCGTTGGCATTGTCAAAGCTGGCGTTGGGAACCGTCGCCAGGTGGCCGTATCTATATTGTCCCCGGATTTGGCTGAACTCGCTCGGCCAATAGGTAACTATTGCGGACAACCCGGTATCAATCAGATTGGCATCGCGCGCATGCGCGCTGCGGTCAAAGCGGCCTCCGACTGTCCATCGGCGGTTCACGCGGTACTCCGCGGACGAATACATTCCGAAAGCGTGCATTGATTGGGAAAGATCCAAGGGCGAAATCTGGTCGCGCAAGCTGTAAAACAATTCCGTGCGGAAGATAAATGACTTGTAAATCGCGCGGCGCAGCGGCTTCCAGCGCAGCGTGGCGTCAGCCCCATACAGGCTAGTGATAAAAGCGGAGCCCAAATCATTGTGGCCCCGGGCATACGAAACGCCCAAGTCCAGGTTCGTGGATTCGGTTATGTCTTTGTATCCGCGCAGATGTCCCACCACGCTGGCGTCTTGCCGTTCACTGGCTTTAAAGACGTCCGCGGAATCGCCACGGAAAACTTGTCCGGTGGCCTCGACGAACCAACCCTTTGGCGCCGGCAAAATACGCGACAATGAAAATCCGGCGTCATCAATGCCATCTTCTCCGCCCACCAGATTGTTCGTGGCCAGCGGCCGATCGATAAATGGCAGCGCGTGGTTGTGAATGGTATTTATTTTGCCGAAATCCGCGCGCATTTTTCCGACCTTCAAAAGCAGCCCGGCCGGCAGCGACGTAAAGGTCACGTAACCTTCTTCGACGTTTACCCCTTCCTCGCCAAACGAAATGAATACATCCGCGCGCGCGTAGGGATCGATGATCGCTTGAACGCCCAACTCGGATTCGTGCAGCTGCAAGGAAGGAATGGGCGCCACGTCGTTGTGGCCCACCGCGCCAATAAAGTCGCCGATCAAGCTGATGTCGGGATTCAGCAAGCGCGCATTCCCGCTGGCGCCACCGAAGGTTTGGCTCTGCGTTGACTGCAGCGCCTGAGCTTGAGCAGCAGGCGAAGCAGGAGCCGCAGCAGGTAGCGCTGTGGGGGCTGTTACAGCGGAGGCGACGCTTGATGAGGAGGGCCCGGCGTCTACTTGTGTAGGTAAACTTACGGGCGCAGGTGCAGAGGTCAGGACCAGTCGCGCTGCCGGCCCGTCCCCAGTGGCCTTCGTGTCGGCCAATACCTTCAGTTGACCACGCAGCTGCGCCACTTGCTCTGCTAGCATGCTGACCTGCTGTTCCAGTGTTTGTATGCGCGCCTCAGAATTAGGAGCGGGCTTTTGACCTGCAGAGCCGCTGGCGGGCACCTCCTGCGCCTTGGCGTTCACAGCTGCAACTAGCAGAACGCACAACACTAAGGTCTTGTTCATAAACACTCCTCCGAAATTCGAAGATTTTGAGCGACACCAGGAGATAACTGCAGGGGGGCCGGCGAAACTAAGCAGCAGGGGGTGCGCGCGGTGAAACGGTCCGGGGAATCTCAGGGGATATTGCTGCCAGAACCGGAAGGATCTCCAGCCGGTTCATTACCGCCGTGAAAGCCAGGCTCGGGGACCGTGGCGTGACTGCTGCCCCGGCTGCCGAGCATAGCGGGCATACGTGCGCGTCGGAGGGTGCCGCGCTTAGGTCGGCACAATAGTGAAACTGGGCCCCCAGAAAGATGACGGCCAGAAGCAAAGATAAAATGCGAATGTGCCCAACCCCCAGAGAACTGTACCTAGTGAGACGGAGCTTAGGCCCGATTGGTTGCGGGGTCAAGAAGTGATGCGGCGGGATGGGCGAAGCACTAAATAGCTATTTCATGCCTTTTCGTTGATTTATGGGTGCCAAGTAGCTTTTAGCATCCTTTAGCTCCGGGCGATCGGCGGCAGGGTCAGCAATCTTCAGCAATTGCGAGTAGTAATTCTGTGCCGCGTGCGTATCTCCGGCCGCTTGGCTGGCTTGCGCGGCGCCCAGGAGGGCGTCAAAGCGGTTGGGGGCCTCGACCAAAGTTGCGGCATAAGCCTTGACCGCGTCGCCCGGCTTCCTTAATTCCATCAGCAAATCGCCTAACAACTCACGCGCGGGCATGGTCGTAGACTCGAGGCCCTTGGCGTCTTCCCTGTCCGCCGCGGCACGCAACAATTGTATGGCGTGAGCCGAATCTCCATGGGCGTAGGCTAGCCAAGCCTCCGCTTCGCGAAGGTCGGTGGCCCTCTCTGAGGAAACGTCATATCCGGTGTCTTTGCTCTCGCCTTCGCGGTGAGCGACGGCTCCCTCCAGTTTGCCTAGGTTGTCTTTGGCTGCCGCTACGTCGCCGCTTCGCGCTGCCCCGATCGTTCTCGCCCAATAGATGATGTCCTGGGAGTTTCGGCGCTCCGGAATAGCCAGCTCTGCGGCTTCTTTCCAGCGGTGCAGCTCGATGGCATTGCGTGCGTCGATCACGGCCCGGTGATCGGCTTTCTCTCCTTCACCGCAACCAGGCACGTTCATTTCTTCCGCCGACAGCGCTCGGGCCTTGGCTTCCTGTCCGGTTTGCAGATATGCATAGTCGAGGAACTCCATCGCATGCGTTTGATAATGTGCTTCGGCTTGGTGCAACTCGGTGGCGTGCGCGGCCGCCGCGGTCGCTGCTATGTTCGAGGCGATGGACTCTTGCCACAGGCCCAAGCGCGTAAAAATGTGTGAGGGCATGTGCAGCGCGTGCGAGGAGTCCGGGGCGATTTTTGCGTAAGCGCGAGCGGCGGCCAGGCCAGCGGCGGCCAGCTCCGGTTTGTCGGTCGCGTGAATGAGGTAGTGCGCTACGCCCGGATTGTCCGGATGTTGGTGGAAAAGAGGCTCGAGAATGGCCATGGCTTTTTTGCGGTTGGCCATGTCGTCCACATTTTCATCCGCCAAGGCCACTAAAGAGAGCGCATAAAACGCGCTGGCCTCCACGTCTGCCGGCGACTGCGAATGCAATTGCGCCAAGGCCTCCGAATACGCGGTGGTGCGCTGCACGTGGGTAAGTTTGGCGTCGCCCTGATAAAAGGCGGCTGCGGCGGCGATGTATCCGCGTTCTCTGGGTGTGGCGGCGCCGAGCTTTTGCGCGGCTTCCACGTTCTCTAAGCCTTGTTTGAGGGTTCGGTGGCCGGGAAAATCCCATAGCTGGTGATAGAGGGCCATGGCGGCGCCCCAATGGGCTATGGCGCAATTTGTGTCCAGGTCTGTGGCGGCTTTGAAGGCGCTTTCTGATTCGCGGTACTGAAATGAGTGGAGGAGGGCTACGCCCTTCAATAGTGCGGGTTGGGCTTCGCGTTTGCAGCTATTGGGAAAATCTACGTGGCCGAGTTGGTCGGAGGCGGTTTCTGAGGAGTGGTTCGCGGTGGCGAGAAAGGCGGTTAAGGGCAGGGCTAGACACAGTAACGTCTCAAAGAAAAGACTGACTACTATGCGCATGCGAAACCCTCCGTAGCTGTGACATGTCCCGCGGGCGTTTCCGCGATTAGGTAGCATTGCATTGACTGCGCGTAGCGATTTTAGCAGTGTTGGGAGGCGGACGGAGGCGCTCGAGTGAAATCAGCACAGAAAATGGAGTGCTCGGAACAAACTTGGAAAAAGCTTAGATAAAGATCGGAAAAAGCGCAAAAAAAGCGCAGAAAAAGCCCTACCCTTGCAAAAGGCGCAAGGATGGGCCACCCAAGTTCAAAGGCAACGTCACAAGCAACGTCAAAGGCAGGTTCAAAGGCGCAGCTTCAAAGGCGCAACTTCTGACGCCGGGCTTCGACCTTCCTATGGCCATCCTGTTAGAATAATTGGTGGAGCGGTTCTTCGAAGCAGGTGAGGGAGCGAAAGCTGTTTGAACCAATGACGAATCTCTGAGGTGCTGCGGACAGACAGCCTGTGTGCACGGCCTGTCCCGCTGGCTGGTCAAAGCGTTAACGCATGCGACGACTGGCGAGCGGGGCAGGAAAGCCTAACGGTTGGCTCGTGGTGCCCACCTAATGCAGAGGTTCACGGCCTAGCTCCCCACGGCCAAGCAGTCCGCTCTATTTTTTTGTTTGCGTGACGTCCGGCTCCCGACAGCCTCGCTATAGAAACTTCACTAGCGCATCAGTTGTTTCCTTGGGGCGCTCTTCAAGGATCCAATGGCCGGTATCAGGCAGTACGATCACCGTTACGTTCGTGGCAACAAGTTTCATCTGCTGACCCAGTTGTTTTCCAAGCGATTTTTCTCCACCGATTGCCAGCACCGGCATGGTTAGCTTGGTCCGGGACAATTCCGCGAAATCCTTGGCGGTCTGCGGCCAGGACACAAAATATTGCCATGCCGCTCTCATTCGACCTGGCCGGGAATATGCAGCGATATATGCCTCGCGATCGGCCTGCGGGAGCGAGCGGTTTTTGTCGGCGGCCAGATCATCCCAAAAAAACGAAAAGTAGATTTGCTCGCGTCCGGCGACCAGCGCTTCCGGCTTCGGCCCGTTGAATCGAAAATGCCAGATTGCGGGATTGTTATAAATCGGTTCCCATCCTTCAACGCCGGGCAAAAATGCGTCCATCACCGCGAGTTTCTCTACTTCGGCCGGGAACTGCGCGGCATACGCGTAGGCGACCATGAGGCCGATGTCATGGCCGACGACTCGGGCTTTTTGGATGCCGAGCGAGCGCACTAGAGAGTGAATGCTGATTGCTGCGGTCTTCATGTCGATCCCGATTGCGGGGATGGAAGAGTCGCCGATGCCGGGCAAGTCCGGCGCGATCACTGTAAATTTTTCGCCTAGCACCGGCAAGATGGGAGTCCACATTCTGGAAGTTTCGGCGAAGCCATGCAGCAAAACTACCGCTGGACCATGTCCACCCATGGTGTAGTGCAACTTCAATCCATCGACGTCGGCATCCTTCGTGGTGAAACCTAATTGCAATTTTGCTTCGGTTTGCGCGCGCGTGGGAAATGACGCGATGAGGAGGATGAACAAGAAAGGTCCTGCAGCGCACTTGAGTCTCATGGGATCTCCTTATCGTGAGCAGCCGAGTGCTGCACAATATAACAGCAGGAGGTCATCTCGCGATGTCTATCAGCGGGCGGCCGAGGTGCGCGGCTGGAATAATCGCGGGAAAATGCTTAGAAAGAGCCCCACCCTTACAAAAACCGCAAGGATGGGCCACCCGAGGTTTCGCCCACCGGCGGTGACGTCGTTGATGCGCACGTGGATGTGTACTACGATTTGTTCCCTGTATGACGAAAGTACTGCAATCCGTGCCGCAGATAGCCAGTTCTCCGCTTCGCGAAGCGCTGCCGAACTCGGACGCTGGGTTCTTGTGGGATTTCTGGTATCCGGCGCTGCGCAGTTCGGAGATAAAGGGTCAAAACCTCGCCAAGGCCATGCTTTTGGAAGTGCCATTAGTGCTGGGACGGACTTCGGATGGAAGGGCATTCGCGATGCGGGATGCTTGTCCTCATCGGGGAATCCCATTGTCGTACGGCAGATTTGACGGGCAGGCGGTGGAATGCAGCTACCACGGATGGAGATTTGATGCGTGCAGCGGGCGATGCCTGGAAATTCCGTCGCTGGCAAGCCAGGACAAATTGCGCGTCGATCGGATTTTCGCGGGCCACTATCCCTGCGCCGAACACGACGGATACGTCTGGGTATATATGACCGCGCCAGGGTCGCGGACGCCGGAAAATATACCGCAGGCGCCAGAGCTGCCGGTGTTCAGCGAAAAATACAAGATCACGCGGCTGTCTTGTGAGCTTCCGTCGCACGTGGATCAGGGGATTATCGGCTTAATGGATCCCGCGCACGGTCCCTTCGTGCACCAATCGTGGTATTGGCGTAGCCGGCGAAGCATTCATGAAAAAGAGAAGCGCTTCGAGCCTATTCCCAATGGGTTTCGCATGAGCAGGCACGAGCCATCGTCCAACAGCGCGCCCTACAAATTGCTGCGCTATTTTTCCGGCGAAGCTACCACGACGATGATCGATTTTGTCTTGCCCAATATGCGCCTGGAAGAAATACGCAGCGGGCACTTGTGGTTTTCCAGCCGCGCCACGGTGACTCCGGTGCGACGGGACTTGTGCCGCATTGATTTTGTGGCGGCCTGGAATCTGGTGAGGTGGATGCCGTTGGTCGTTCCGGTGTTCCGCGTTTTTGCTAAAAAATTCTTGCGGCAGGATCAGGAAACCATGATTAAGCAAGCGGAAGGCTTGAAACACAACCCTCATTTAATGTTGATAGATGATGCGGACCGGCCGGCAAAATGGTATTTCGCGCTGAAGGCTAATTTGCTCGATTCTCGCAGCACCGGCGCGCCGATGGTGCATCCCATGGCGGGGCCGGTAACGCTGCGCTGGCGCAGCTAACACATTAAATAGGTCGAGCGATGTTGGGGAAGTCGAGCCAGACTTTTATTCCGCAGAAATGTGCGCCCTCGGTGCAGATGGGCGTCGTGACTCCCGCGCGAACATAACAAGGCGGACCTACATAGCGAGCTAACTCCGGATGCACTTCGCGCAATTGATCGAGCTCGTCCATGCAACACTGATAAATTTCTTCCTGGGCATTGAAACAGGTTCTCATGGTCCATTTATGCAGCAGATGCAGGAGCGAGCCGGTTTCGACCACGCGAATCGATTTCGCGTTGGGCAAAAGATATAGCGCGAGCTCGAGAGGAACGCCGCGATCGATCAATTGATTCTTGGCTTGCCAGGCGTCCTGTATGGCCCGTTCATAAATCTCGAGGGCTCGCGGATTGTGCGCCAGCAATTTCGGAGTGATGAAGTCGGGCGCGCGAGTGTCTGTAAGAGTGAGCAACGGCCGCGAGCCGGGCACCATTCTGTGACGTTGATCCTGACTGTCGGCGGTGTGACTGATTTTTTTCGCAAAGGTGTAATTGACGTGTTGCAACGCGCGCATCATGGGCGCGTGCACGCCAACGTTTAATGTCTCCAGACGGTACAGATTGCGAGCCGGGTTGAGCAGGCGATCGATGGCCTCGGCGTCGGAACAGTGCGCTTCAGTGAGGCCTACGACGGCGCGATAGGCTTGCGCAATTACGCTTGGGGCGTTGGCGGAATAATCGATCAGCTTGGAAGTTTTGCCGCGAAGATTGAAATCGAATTCACCTTCGAAGTTACTGTCTCCCGTTCCGTTTTGATTACTCGGGGTCGATGAGCCATTTGCCCCAGTGTGCTGGCGATCGGGGTCGCTCCATTCGGGAAGTTCTTCCAACGGTTCGGTGCCGAAGCGATCGAAGAATTGAGCGTCCACTTCGCGGACGTGAGCGACCATGGCGCCGATCACCGCGCGGGCCTCGTTGGGCGTGTCACATGCGGTAGTCATGCGCCACAGGCGATGAAGAACAATGCCGGATATGGTGTGCACCATGGTGGTAAAGGCCGCTACCGGGAGTACATATCGCGCAACTTCTATGGCGCGCTTTTCGGCGGACCGCTCGATTTTGTGGGCGCGCTTGGGATGCGACATCGGTCCGATGTGCCAGATGTCAGACAAAATCGAGCGCGCATCTCCGACCAGCAGTGCCGATAATTGGCGATACGTGTCCCACGCACGCGCGATGGCTTGCTCGTAGATCTCTTTGCTGCCTTCATCAAAAAATAGCGATAGCGGCGGCACGAAGGCGTGTGCGCGATCCAGGCGTACATAGCGCTGGCTTTGCTGCTCGGAGTTATAGAAAGGGTGGGCGTGAAGAAAGGACCAGACAAACTGGCGGCTGACATTTTCGAGTCCAAATTCGAAATGGGCGTGCTGGTAAACGGTGTGATGGCCGCTGTAAAAAGTGCCAGCACCGATATTGAGCCGCTGCTTGTCGGTGACTTCTTCGGGGCCAATTAATTTCGACGCGTAGCAGGTGCGTGCCGCGGCGATGGCGGAATCGTACGGGTGCGCGAAAGAATTTCGCAGGGTTACGCGCGGCGGTGCCGTCTCTACCACTTCCCCCGAACGCGCCCCTTCGAACATGCGAGATTGATCGGCCACGATGGAACGTTATTCTACACGCACGGCTCAGAGCACACGAGCATAGTTGAACCGTCGTCAAAAATGACGAGTCATGGCAATGCTTGTGGAGAGAAACAAGCTGCGGCTACTTCTTCGCGGCTCCGGCCTTGGCGGCGGCATCGGCGTATTTTTTGGTGAATCGCTCGACGCGTCCGGCGGTGTCGATAAGCTTTTGTTTGCCGGTGAAAAAGGGATGACAGCTGGAGCAAATTTCCACTCTCAACGTGTCGCCCTTTATGGTCGAACGCGTCGGGAAAGTGTGCCCGCAGGCGCAATGCACAGTAACTGGATGATAGTCGGGATGAATGCCGGGTTTCATGGGTCTCCAATCCATCGCGTCCGGTCTGCACGGCACTGTTGAATCGTGCCGCGTCGCTAGGTCGCGAGGCAGTAGTGATTATACGCGAGGCGTCAAATCGACGCCAATCGAGGAAGGTTTAACTGATTTTTGCGAGCAGCGGTTCAGTTGACGAACGTGCAACCGACGCGATAGCCAAGATTGGTGCGCAGGGTCCAGACTGGCCGGAGATTGACGCGTACGGGGGGAAGAATCGGGACGTGCAAGACGGCGAGAATATTTTCTGTCAAACCCTCTGGAGAATCGACCTCGAGGGCTACGCCACCAAAGCCGAGATCCAACACCTTAGCGCGACGGGCGCCTTGTTCGCCGAGTACGGCGTAGGCATTTGTGCCGGTCATAGAGACGCGTTCCGCCTTGCGCGGTGTGGTAAACGCCCGCGGGACCTTGCCCACTGAGGATATTTTTGAGCTTTCAGGCTGGCCCTGCGAAGTCGGCGGGGGAGCTGCTTCTTCTTGTTTTTCCGGGGGACGTTTGGTCTCAATGGAAATCGGTGGAGTTGGCGCGAGGGTTGACGCTGGGCGCTCGGGTGCGGGAGGAGTTGCAGGTGGTTGCGCGGGCGTAGTCTCTACCGGTCGCGGTGCGGGAGTTTCAGCGGGTCGCGCGCGGTGAGCATGCTTACGTTGATACAAGCGCTCATCAGCGATGCGCACCAGGTCGTCGGCATTGTCGCCATCCTGAGGGTAATTCGAGACGCCATGATCCATTCCTACACTGACATTAAGTTGCAGCGATTTCAGGGTATCGGCGAAGACCGTTTCGACGCGGCGGCTCAGCGCCAGTGACTGCGGCGCATCTGTTTGCGGCAGCATCAGCGCGAATTCATCACCGCCAATTCGAAAGGCAAAGTCTGAAGTGCGCAACGCTTTCTTTAAGGTTGCGGCAGCCATGCGAAGAACTTCATCACCTCGCGGATGACCATGCTTATCGTTCACTTCCTTGAAACGATGCATGTCCATCATGACCAGGCCAAGCGGCTGGTTATAGCGTTTCGCGCGGTTTAATTCTCGTTCGAAAAATTCGTTGAATACGCGACGATTGTAAAGCTCCGTCAAGGAGTCCGTGACGGCATTCAAGTTGAGTTTTTTTAATTCGTCGTATTCGATGAGCACTGGAACGCGAAGCAGCCCGGCGGTGGAAAATACATCCATGAGCGCGGTCTTTAGCGAAACGTTGCGGTGCAGCGCTTCGCTCAATTGGCGTCTGCGCGTAATCATCTCTTCCCATAGTTGCAGACACTGGCTCTCGCGGAGATCGAGATGCGTGACGGCACGCAGATAGCGTTGTAGGAATTGTCCTCGAGCAGGGAGATCGAGAGTTTCGAGCGTATCGGTGAGGAGCTCAAGATAGGAATCTTCTAGAGACGAGCGAGGGGGCGCTGGGGCGCCGGGGCTGGGCATATCGGTCGTGACCTAACCTTTGCCTGTCCCCGCGGGGGTGGGGTGAAACACTGAGGCTGCTCTTCAAGGGAGCATGCCAGAGTCCAATCGAATTGGGAACATATCGGGACGCCCGTGCCACAGAAAGCAGGAAAGTGCTTCGCTATGCTATTACAAAAGCGCGGCATACAGCAAATGCACCCTAAATGTACAAATATGATATTCAATTACAGTTGCTGAAGGGGTTTTGGATTAGTCGAAAAAGGGTAGAAATTTACTCAATTGCCCTGAGGAATTCCAATCCGAACAAGCGCATTTCCCCGATGCTTTCTTGCCGTAACACCCGGGCGACCATTGGCGGCGTCTCGTTGGGCACAATGCCCGAGGAGGCGGGCGAAGGAGCGGGAATAGTCAAATGAACGACCTGGTCTCTGCGGAGCTGATACGCGGATGTGATACACGCTCCGGTCGCACTGATGTTTAAAGTCTTGGTTAATTCGATAAATTCCTTCCCGGAGGAATCCGTAGCGCGCAAAAATATGGGAACCTGCAGGCGAAGACGAACTGACCGTCGGGTTGAAGATGAGTCCAAGCTTTGGTTTTCCTTGATCAGGTCGAATTCCACTTTCTCTCTCTTAGTACTAGGGACCTAGTACGGATACAAGCATCTTTAGTGCCACACAATGAGGCAAAGATGTATGGTAAATCATTCATATTGTTGTATTTAATATGTCTTCAGGAGTGCACACCGGTGTCACGGAGAGTAGTGTTCTCGGGATATCCACTAGGTTTCCGATAATGTGCAAATGGAACGCTTTTACCATTGACAGCCCTTAACCCCTTTGCGAGTATGAGCCAGGTCAGATGGGAAAACTTTTGCCACTTTACCCGGCGAGCCAGCGGATGGGATTGAAATGCCTGTAGATAGAGGTACTTCTTCGGTGGCGGATGATCAGTCGGCCCTCAAGCGACGACCGATGTCACCAGAGCGTCCCTCGGACACGTTGCCGGTCAGCCTGGTTCATGGCCTGTTGGACGCGGTTAATAGCTCACTCCTTGTAGCAGATCGTGATGGGCGAGTGATGTTGTTAAACCAGCGAGCGCGGCAGTATCTGCTCTCGAAGGGCGTGGACCACCAGGAGGCGCTCAATCTTTTTAAGGATATTTTGAAGATTGGGGCCGGACATATCTTTAAATTGATTGAAAGCGGGGAGCATCGTATGGAGCTCGATGTCGAGCTCGCGGATGTGAAGTCACGAGCGCTGGTCAAGTGGATGCCGGATCCGGATTGGCTGGTAGTGCAACTGGAAATTCCGACCAAGGAACAGAACGCCGCGGCGTCCGAGGCCGCGACACAACTTACCGTGCAAGAGTTGTTGCAGGAACGCGAGATTACCTACCGAAATTTGCTCGCAGCGTATCTGAAACTGCAAGAAGTGAACCGTCAGAAAACGGTTTTCCTGGCCTCCGCGGCACATGAACTGAAAACGCCGCTAGCGGTGATTAAGGGCTATTACGATTTATTGTTGACCGGCTCGTTAGGGCGCCTGACCGACAAACAGCAGGATATTCTCGAAGAGTCGAAAGATAGCTGCGAGCGGCTGGTGCGCCTCGTGTCGATGTTCCTTAATTATTCCGCGTTGGAAAGCGGCAAGTTGGTTTTGCAACTTCGCGAAAACGATTTGCGTGATTGCCTTGATGAATTGGCAAAGCGTTGGTCGGAAGCATTTCAGCGCAAAGGGGTGAAACTTGATGCAAGTTTCGACCCATCCATTCCGACTTTTCGATTTGACTATCAGAAGGTGCAACAAGCCGCGGCGAACCTGCTGGACAATTCGCTGAAACATACGCTTGCGGGCGGAAGTGTGACGCTGCGCGCGGCGCCTCATTTTTGGGAGCGCCGGGTAGCCGGCGTGGCGCCCACTCAGGAACGGCGGCGTTTCCGGCTGCCACGTCCCAACAGCGTGGAAGTCAGCGTAACGGATACCGGTCCAGGCATCGCTGCGGAACATCACCAGGAAATTTTTGAAGACTTCGTGAGAGTGGATCGCAACACGTCCGGAATGGGCCTGGGTTTGGCTATCGCCAAGCGGCTCATTCAGGCGCATCGCGGCAAAATTTGGGTCGAAAGCGAACATCAAAAAGGCAGCACTTTTACATTTTTACTGCCAATGGACCCAAGCTAGTTCAAAGGATTTTTCGCATCAGAAAGGCAACTATGTCCGCAAAAGAAGCTAAAGAAAAAATTCTGGTCATCGATGACGAGCCCAGTATTCGGAAGTATCTGCAGACCCTTCTGGAAGTGGACGGCTTCGAGGTGGAAGCGGTCAGCTCTGGAAAAGAGGGCATCGAAAAAATTACTGCTGGAGGAAGGCCGGACTTCATTATTCTCGACGTGCTGATGCCGGAACTTAGCGGCATTGAAACGCTCAAGGAGTTGATGCAAATCGATCGCAGTCTGAACGTGATCATGCTGTCGTGTTCGAACGAGGTTGGCACGGTGGTCGAGGCCATTCGCATCGGAGCGCACGACTATTTGACCAAGCCTTTTGAGAAAACCGAGCTGGATGCGGCGATGCTGAAATCGCGCCAGAAAAAACAACTGGTTACGGAAAATCTGGCGCTTCGCGATTACTGCGAGCAGATCACCGAAGACATCAGTTTTCTGGCCGCCAGCCCGCAAATGGTGCGCATTCGGCAGCAGATTCTGCAGATCGCTCCCGTGGACGTACCGGTTTTCATTTGCGGGGAAAGTGGAGTTGGCAAAGAAGTGGTGGCGCGCATGATTCACTTGCGATCGAAGCGACGCAGTCAGCCGTTCATAAAAGTAAATTGCGCGGCGTTGCCCGGAGAATTGCTGGAATCGGAATTATTCGGTTTCGAGCAGGGCGCGTTTACAGGGGCAGTGCGCGCCAAGCCCGGCAAATTCGAAATGGCCAATAAGGGGACCATCTTCCTGGACGAAATCGCAGAAATGACCACGCATTTGCAAGCGAAACTTCTGCATGTCCTGCAGGACCATCAATATTCTCGACTCGGCGGCCGGCATCTGGTGGAGACGGATGTACGCGTGCTCGCGGCCACAAACGTGGACGTTCAAGAAGCGATGAAAACGGGGCGGTTCCGCGAGGATCTTTACTACCGCTTGAACGTGCTGTCCATAATTGTGCCGCCATTGCGCGAGCGCACCTCGGAAATTCCGCTTTTGTTCCGGCACTTCCTGCAGAAGTACAGCGAGAAGTTCGGCAAAACGCCGCAAGGTCCTTCTAAATATCTGTTGGATGCCGCGGTGAATTATCCGTGGCCTGGCAATTTGCGGGAACTGGAGAACTTCGTGAAGCGCTACGTAATCCTTGAGGATGACGAAGGCAGCTTGCGCGAACTGGTGGAAATGTCGTCCGCGAGACAGCGTACTTCTCCGCGTGCGGAGCCGGCTGTGCATCGTGAGCCGCAAGGATTGAAGGCGCTGGTGCGTGGTTTGAAGGATGAAGCGGAAATGGAAGCCATCGCCGATGCGCTGGAGAAGACGCGGTGGTGCCGCAAGGATGCCGCGAAAATGTTGGGCATCAGTTACAAGGCTCTGCTTTACAAAATGCGGCAGTTTAATCTGGATACGCCGCGGACGAGACGGGCCAGTGTGCCAGCGCCCGCGCCGGCAGCAGCGGTTGCAGAACCTACGACCATCGGAGTAGGGGGCCGGAACGAGTAGGCTCGCTTCCCAGTACGAGCCGTTTATCTTTAGAACAACCATTCCGGCTGTTTGTGGTTACAGCGTGGCGGCTGCGCGCCATTTCCAGTAAGGTCACTCGTAAGGAGGGCGCGAACCAGGTCCAGTTGTCGCCGCGTTTACTGAGGATGCAAGGAATGTCGGAACGCCGCAATGCCCGGAGATACGATCTATCCCTACCGGTAATGATTCGCATTCCCTCCGAAGCCGCTGGCGTGCGGATGGCTGGCTTGCAGAAGGGCGAAACGCTCGACATTTCCACGCGGGGCCTGTACTTCGTAATTGAAGAAGACTTGGAAGCTGGCTCAGAACTGGATATCACCCTCAAGCTGCCTTCTGAAGTTACCCATGGCTCGGAAGTATTTGTGAAAGCGGCGGG
>DATNKL010000047.1:0-15186 GCA_035603415.1 Candidatus Acidiferrales bacterium | reverse complement strand
GAACGTCACTTCGATCTTCGGCATGCCGCGCGGCGCCGGTGGAATGCCCACCAGGTTGAACTTGCCGAGGATCCGGTTGTCGCCGGCCATCTTCCGTTCGCCCTGCAGCACCACAATCCCCACTTCCGGCTGGTTATCCGCCGCCGTCGAGAAAACCTCGGACTTGCGCGTCGGGATTGTCGTGTTCCGAGGAATGAGCACGGTCATCACATTCCCCAGAGTTTCCACGCCCAGCGAAAGCGGTGTGACGTCCAGCAGCAGGATGTCTTTCACGTCTCCAGCCAGCACCGCGCCTTGAATCGCGGCTCCTACCGCTACAACCTCGTCCGGATTCACGCCCTTATGCGGTTCTTTTCCGCCGAAGAACGTGCGCACCAGTTGCTGCACTTTGGGAATACGCGTCGAACCGCCGACCAGCACCACTTCTTGTATGTCGTTCGGCGACATTTTCGCGTCTTCCAGCGCCTGCTTCACCGGCTTCATGGAGCGTTCCAGCAAATCGTTCATCAATTGCTCGAGCCGCGTCCGCGTCAGCTTCAGTTGCATGTGAATCGGCCCGCTCGCGCCCGCGGTGATGAACGGCAGATTGATCTCCGTCTCCATCATCTGCGACAGTTCGATTTTGGCCTTTTCCGCCGCGTCCTTCAGGCGTTGCAGCGCCATGCGGTCCTTGCTCAGATCGATATTGTTTTCTTTCTTGAACTCGTCGATCAACCAATCCACGATCCGTTGGTCAACGTCGTCGCCGCCCAGGTGCGTGTCGCCGTTGGTGGACTTCACTTCCACTACGCCGGCGCCAACTTCCAGCACGGAAATATCAAACGTGCCGCCGCCCAAGTCATACACCGCGATGGTCTCGTCGCTCTTCTTGTCCAAGCCGTACGCCAACGCGGCTGCGGTCGGCTCGTTAATGATGCGCACCACGTCCAGGCCCGCAATTTCACCGGCCTGCTTGGTCGCCTGCCGTTGCGCGTCGTTGAAGTAAGCCGGCACGGTAATAACCGCCTTAGTTACCTTTTCACCCAGGAAGTCTTCGGCGGCGGACTTCAGTTTTCCAAGAATCATGGCGGAAATTTGCGGCGGGCTATACATTTTGCCGAAAATCTCTATGCGCGCATCGTCGTGCTCACCCTTGACGACCTTATAAGGGATGCGCTTCATTTCATCGGTCACTTCATCGAAGCGCCGGCCCATGAAGCGCTTGATCGAATACACTGTGTTCTCGGGATTCGTCACCGCCTGCCGCTTTGCCACTTGCCCCACAAGGCGTTCGCCACCCTTGGTAATCGCTACCACCGAAGGGGTTGTCCGCGCACCCTCTTGGTTGGGGATTACCACCGGCTCTCCGCCCTGCATGACGGACACCACCGAGTTGGTTGTGCCCAGGTCGATTCCAATAATTTTACTCATGTAATTCTGGCCTCCATTAAGCCCGATCTCTTCAAAAACTCTTGAGCCTTGCTAGATCCCAGAGTTTGCGCGGGTCGCCAGCGACCCGTTCGAATCAGCTCGAGGAACATTATAAATATTGAGTGCCTTGTTGTCAAGTCTTGTTAAGACTTTGTTATCTGTATATTTTTGTTAAAGATACAGCCCACAAATGGCCTGCTGCAGATAACTTGCCCGGACACAAACGTCCTCAGCTTACCACGCATCTTATTCTTTAGCTCAACGCCGTCCGGAATAAAAACGGAAACCTGCGTGTACATTTCAGCATAGCGGGTGCTGGCCTTTAGGATGATTCGCGGTAGAATCCTCAAGGGCTGGTTTCAAGCGTCCAACTAATCACGGAGGAACAATTGATTCGTCAGCGAAGAGGAATCCCTAAAGTTGCCCTAGCCTTCCTCAGCCTGTTGGCTGCTCTAGGTATTGGCGTCGTTCTTATAGCTATGGCTGCCCCTCCCCAGACGCCCGGCGCGGTAACCGACGTCGACCCGCACAAGGCCTTCGGTTCCAAGAACGCTCATTTAGTTCTTGAAGTTTTCAGCGATTTTCAATGTCCGGCTTGCAAGACCTTATATACGACAACCAATCACCAGTTGATGGACAATTACGTGAGCACCGGCAAGGTATACCTCATCCATCGCGACTTCCCGCTTCCCATGCACGCCCACTCGAAAGTTGCCGCGCAGTATGCCCGCGCCGCCGCGCAACTCGGAAAAGGTGAACCCGTGGAGCAGGCGTTGTTTGAAAATCAAGAAAAGTGGGAAAACTCGGGAGACATAGACGGCACCGTCGCAGCCGTCCTGTCGCCCGCGGAAATGACCAAAGTGCGCGCCCTCATAAAAGGCGGCACGCTCGATCCACTGATTGAGAAAGATCTCGCGCTTGGCCGCGTGTACAACGTAAACCAGACTCCCACCACCATCATTCATTCCAACGGCCAGACCTATCCGGTGGTCGGCGTGCAAAGCTACGCCGTATTGCATCAGTTCCTGGACCAACTGCTTAGCCAGAAGTGAGCACGCGCGACCGTGCAGCTGCGTCTGTCTCGAATTTTGAAGCTGTGTATTTGCGTCACGTGTTCACACATTTCAATTTTTGATTCTTCTGTTACGATGAACCCCATTTGCGAAACCCCTAGGTAAAGCGACTTGCTGCAATCCAGCCCACTCAATTTCCGGCGCGCCATCATGTGGCTTGGTCGATTGGTTCTAGGCGCGATTTTCATCTACGCGGGCTACTCGAAAGCCTTTCTCCCCAATCACACCTTCTGGCCTCTGTTCTTCTTGAAATTTTCCATTTCCACCAACCTCGCCAACTTTGCGCTCCAGGTCGAAGCCTTCAAGTTACTGCCCCCATGGGGAGTGCAGTTTGTGGCGCATGTCCTGCCCTTCACGGAAATCGCGCTGGGTCTGCTGGTGCTAACTGGATGGAAGCTGCGCATTTGGGGATTGCTGCTCACCGCCATCATGGTCGGATTCTTCGTTGTGGTTTTGCGCGCCTATCTCCTGCACATGGACATCAATTGCGGCTGCTTCGCGACGCCGGAGCCAATCAACCTGAAGAAAGTTTTAGAGGACGCGGCCATGTCAGCCTTGGCCGTCCTGATGACCATTTTCGCCTTCATCGAAGCCCGCCGCCCCCATCCGTGGGCCGCCGCACCCAAACCCGAAACCGTATAATCAGCCCCGCCCGCCGTTGTTATTTGCCCGCAAACGCGTTTATGTACATAAATATTGATTGCCGCATCAACCTGCGGTGTCTAATACACATGAGAGATTTTGGGCGGCCTTCAGAAGAACAACCCTTTGCATTGGACCCTTCGCTTGCTGGCCTTAAACAGCCTTATCATGATTGGAATCCTTTCGCTTTTCTACGCTACCGACCACAAGGGTCTCGCAATGCGTCTAATGCGGACGGTCAACCCGTTAAGTTCACTTCTTCCGCGGATGACCGAAAACATGCGGCCGACTGCATTGACTGTTAGGTTCTACGACTTTTTAGTGGTTTTGGTGATGGCTATTCAGGGCTGCGCTATTGGTTCAATAATTGATTTGATCCGATGGCTCCGGCGACGGAAGCTTGGCAAAGGTTCGCCAGGCTCATGAGAAGTGCTACGAAATCCGAGTCGAGAAATACTTCTCTACTTGCCGGAACTTTTGTGTTTACAAGCCTGTCGCGCCATCCGCGGGCAGACGCACCAAAACTCGAAGCCGAATAATCCACTTTCCAGGGTCGGCGAATTCGGAGAAGACTCGCTCAACTCAATGGGAATAACTTAGGGGGGATGGCAGAACTTTGACCGGTGCCGTCTCGATTTATCTCACCTCTACAATACAGAACGGTGGTCGGGCTGCTGGGGATTGTATCTTATGATTACCTCCGCTCCGGTTGGGAAGTCCGCAATGTTTTGTTTAGCTTCCTCAGTCATACGAGTCGCAGTTTGTCCATACCTGTCGGGTGCGTCCACGGACAGATTTATTTTGTATTTCCCGGTGTACACTCCACTTGAAATTGAGTATTCGTAGTTCACTTCAACGTGGGCCCAGGCAACCTTGCTGCTCACCACTTTGCCATGAACTTTAGGCCAAGCGAGGCTGTGCTCCACCAGTTTTTCGTTTCGACTATCACGCCTCATGTTCCAAATGGCCCAGACCCCCACAAAAGCCAGTGGCCATAGGGGGATGAAGTACACAAGGTTTGGCGTACTCGCCATGGAGATCACCATGTCTGTCATGGATGTCATGGATGAATTTCCGATTGTCCAGTCACCCGGCCTCGCCTTCTAGGACGTATTCTGCGCTTCAGTGGAATTCTTCTTTTGGCGAAGAACTCTAACCAGCGTGTGAGCCAATAGCGCAACGCATAGATAGGTTGCCGGCACGGCGTAGGTGGCAAGAGCTATGTTAAAGCGATGCAAGAAATGGCGACCGAAGAGCGCGCAAATTGTATTTAATCCAGCGACGAATGCAAACAGGGTTGTGCAGCTCACCCATTGAACGGGGTGGTCCATTGTCCGTTTTTCAAGAATCCGTTGGTATTCTTCCCATCGACGCTGATATTCCTGCATGACACGCACAATTTAACGTGTGAGTTCCTACTTTAGTTACAGTGCGAGTGTGTAATAAGTTACTGAAAATCGTTGACGATGCACTGACTCTGGAAACTCTCCCCGCCTTCGCCTCTGCGCAACAACTTCCATCTGCGTTAAACTTTGCTATCGATGATAAGTCTGCCTCCGATCACCTTGCGCCTTCGCGGCTTCAAGCTGATTGACCGCGTCGCGCTAGCCTTCTTGCTGCTGTGCTCCATTGCGCTGGGCGCGGCGTGCGGCTTGCTCTTCGTGTACGCCAGCGACCTGCCTGAAATTCGCGCGCTCGAAACCTATCGCCCCACGGTAGTCACCGAAATTTACGCCGACGACGGCCAAATGGTCGGCAGCTTCGCGCTGCAGCGCCGCATCCTCATGACCTACGAGCAGGTCCCACGCGTGCTTTACAACGCCGTGACCGCTATCGAGGACCAGCACTTCGAAGATCACTGGGGCATCGATTTCCCGCGCATCGCCGGCGCCGCCTTTCGCAACGTTTTGAAGCATCACATCACCGCGGGTGCCAGCACCATCACCATGCAGCTCGCCGGAAATCTTTTCCTCGATCGCAGCGATAAAAGTTTCCGCCGCAAAATGCAGGAAATCCTTCTCGCTCTGCAAATCGAGCGCCGCTACACCAAGCCGCAAATTTTCACGATGTATTCGAACCAGGTCTATCTGGCGCATGGCAACTATGGCTTCGCTGCCGCTTCCCAATTTTATTTTGGCAAGCCCGTCACCGATCTGAAGCTCCAGGAAGCTGCTCTTCTGGCCGGCATGGTCAACGGCCCCAAATTCTCGCCGCTGAATAATCCCGCGCTCGCACTCGCGCGCCGCAACCTGGTGCTCCACCGCATGGAGGAAGAAGGAAAAATTACCCCCGTAGAAGAATCCGCTGCCCGCAAAACGCCTCTCGGCGTGCACATTCAATATCCACGCAACGATCTGGCGCCCTATTTCTTCGCAGATATTCGCAAATATCTGGAATCCACGTACGGCACCGAAGCCGTTCATGAACGCGGCCTGCGTATTTACACCACGCTGAATATTGCCATGCAGCGCGCCGCCAACCAATCCGTTCGCGACGGCCTGCACAGTTACGACCGCCGCCACGGCTGGCGCGCCAATCTGCCCAACATCATCCGCGACAATCTCGCCACCATCGCTACTTATGAAGACGACGACTGGCGCCGCCCCATCGAAAAGGGCACATACACCACTGGGCTCGTCCTCTCCGTCGAAGACAAAAACGCCACCATCAAGATCGGTACCTACCGCGCCATTCTTTCGCCCGCCGATTTTGCCTGGACCGGCCGCAAAAAAGCATCTGACCTTCTGAAAGCCGGCGACCTCGCGCAATTTTCCATCCAGGAATTACGCGAAACTACCGCGCGCGTGCAACTCGAACAGCAACCGGGTCCACAAGGCGCCATGGTGGCCATCGATAATCCCACCGGCGAAATCAAAGCCATGGTGGGCGGCTACAGTTTCGAAGATTCAAAATTTAATCGCGTCACGCAGGCATTTCGCCAGGTTGGCAGCTCGTTCAAAATTTACGTGTACGCCGACGCCCTCGAAAAAGGCGCCACGCCTTTCGACACTATTCTGGACGCGCCTTTCACCACCGTCAGCGGCGGCCAGTCCTATTCACCGCGCAATTACGATGAAAAATTTGAAGGGAACATCACTCTGCGCCGCGCTTTGGCCGGGTCGCGCAACGTTCCCGCCGTCAAGCTGGCCGAAAAAATCGGCATCAACAGTGTCGTCAACATTACCCGCCGCTTCGGCATCACCACCACCTTGCCGCCTTATCTTCCGCTCGCGTTGGGCTCCGCTGATATGCGCCTGCTTGAACACGTTTCCGCGTTCACCGTTTTTCCCAATGACGGCATTCGCATTGATCCGCACATGATTCGCCGCGTCACCAGTTACGACGGCGCGCTGCTCGAGGAAGCTCATCCCGAAGTCCACGACGTGGTGTCTCCGGAAGTAGCCCGCACCATGACGGCCATGCTTGAGGAAGTCATTCAGTTCGGCACCGGCATCCAGGCCAAATCGCTCGGCCGCCCCGCCGCGGGAAAAACCGGAACAACCCAGGACTACACCGACGCCTGGTTCATTGGTTTCACGCCGCAAATTACTTCAGGAGTGTGGGTCGGCTACGACGACAAACAAATCTCGTTGGGCAAGAAAGAAACCGGCGCCCGCGCGGCACTCCCGATCTGGATTGAATTTATGAAGGCCGCTCACAGTAGCTTGCCCGAAGTCGAATTTGCCAACGTTGTCCCGCTCGAACAACAAGCCGCCGACCACGAAGTCCACGTCGACACGCCCGACACTGCTCCCACCGAGGACGAACCACGCAGCCCCAAAGAAAAACCGCCGGCCGTAATTCCGCCGCCCCCGCCCCCGCCCGCAAAAACGTCTACGTCCACCGCGGTCACCGCTCCTACAGACGTCGCGCGCCCATAAATGGAAACACCCAGACCCAGGGTGGCCCACCCTCAGGTTTTTGGAGGGTTTACCTGCCGTGGTAGGTGGGTCTTACAACGTGGAAACACCCAGACTCAGTAGAGCGCTTCAACCGCTTTTGCGCGGCAACGTCTTCCTCATTTATCGCGGAGGATCACTTCGCCTTGGCCGACCAGTTGGTCGTTAAGCCATAACCGGTACTTGAAGGTCGCGCCTTTGAGGCCGATCCGCGGCGGACCGCTCAGCAGACGCATGCCCGCTGGCGCCTGGAACACATTTGATGAAAAGGGGCAGCGGTTGACATCGAACTCAATGCGAAGATTCCCGGCGTCAGAGGTCCAGGCGACCTGGTCGCCATCATCGAGCACCACAACTTGGGGAATAACGCCTACAAGTACCGGCCGCTCAGCCATGCTCTCTGTAATCCTTCTGAAGTAATCTTTTTGAACTGTGGATCGCGCGAAACCGCGGGCCCAAAGTTCTGCAGCGGCGCGCGAGAAACGATAGCACATTTGCGTAGATGATTCTGTCTCGAGCGCTACCTTATCCACGCCAGCACGCATCTAAATTGGTACAGCTGGCCGACAGTACCCTTGACCGCTGCAATATCCGACCGTAAACTGATTGCGCAGGGTTCCTCAATACCCGACATTTCCGCCGCGTCCACATCGTTGGCCTGAAGTGGCTCTGCGTTCGCAGAATATGCTTTAAGAGCGTCCAGCTGTATACGGACGCGGAAAGAAACGCAAGAATGGCTACAGCTTCACGCGCATGGTCGATTCCCCTGCCAAACGGCTCACGAATTTCCGTGATTATGTCCTTGCCGTTCGCGCTGGTTCATATCGCATCATTGCTCATATTTTTCATTCCTTTTCACTGGTATTACCTGGTCACCTGCCTGGCGCTCCTCGGCGTGCGCATGTTTTTCGTTACCGCCGGATACCACCGCTATTTTTCGCATCGCGCGTTTAAAACCAGCCGCGTTTTTCAATTCATAATCGCGTTCATGGCCATGAGCTCGGCGCAAAAGGGCGTGCTGTGGTGGGCGGCGCATCATCGCCATCATCACCGCCATTCCGATCAGGAACTGGATCTTCATTCGCCGACCCTATTCGGATTTTTCTGGTCGCACGTCGGCTGGATCATGTCCGATAAATACAATGACACGCGCCTCAACTACATCGGCGATTTCGCAAAATTTCCCGAGCTGCGCTGGCTGAATAAATATCACATGGTTCCTCCCGTTACGCTGGGAGCGGTGATCTGGCTGATTGGCGGATGGCACTTGTTCGTCTGGGCGTTTTGCCTGAGCACCGTGCTGCTGTGGCACGACACCTTCACCATCAATTCGCTTTCGCATTTGTTCGGAACGCGCCGGTATGAAACGACTGACACCAGCAAGAACAACTGGTTCCTGGCGCTGCTCACACTCGGCGAAGGCTGGCACAACAATCATCATCACTTTATGGCCTCAGCCCGCCAGGGATTTTTCTGGTGGGAAGTGGACATCACCTACTACACGCTGAAAATGCTGTCGTGGTTTGGCATCGTGTGGGATTTGCGCAAGGTGCCAGTGCACTTGCTAAGCGAGCAGAAAATCGCCGCGTAATTTTTTTTAAAATTTCGCCACAGACTAAAGGGACAGGCGCTGCGCCTGTCCCTTTTTTATTCCGCATGCCAACACTTTTCCCGGGGCGTGTATAGTAAGTCTGATTTTTCAAGGGGGGACAGTGCGAGATAACCAAAAAGCTTGGCTGGCGTTCGCGGGACTCTTGGTTCTGGTTGCCGTGTTGGGTCTAACTGGCGGCAAGGGCGTTAAGGCCCAGGAAAGCGCCGCCGCCGGCAAATCCGGCTACCACCTGATTAAGAAAGTGAAGCTTGGCGGTGAGGGTGGCTGGGATTATCTCACCGTAGATCCAGCCAGCCGGCGGTTGTTTATTTCGCGCGCCACCCACGTCATGGCGGTGGATGCCGACGAAGGCAAAGTGGTCGGCGACATCCCCAATACTCCCGGCGTGCACGGCATCGCCCTCGTCCCGGATGTGAATAAGGGCTTCACCAGCAACGGCCGCGCGGCCACCTCCACAATATTTGACATGAAGACTTTGCAGACGCTCGGCGAAGCAACCACGGACAAAAATCCGGACGCGATTATCTATGATTCTGCGTCGAAGCGGGTCTTTACCTTTAATGGCGACGCTTCCTCGGCCACCGCCATCGACGCCGCCACCGGCAAAGCGGTTGGCACCGTCGCCTTGGGCGGCCAACCTGAATTCGCCGCTTCCGACGGCAAGGGCCATGTGTTTGTAAATTTGGAAGACAAAAGCCAACTCGTAAAATTCGATCCGGTAACGTTGAAAGTGGAAAAGACCTGGCCGCTGGCCCCGTGCGAATCGCCTTCAGGACTCGCCATCGATGTGGAGCACGAAATTCTGATCGTCGGCTGCCATAACAAAATGATGGCTTTCGTGGATGGCAGTTCCGGGGCCGTGATCGGCACGGTGCCCATCTGTCAAGGCGTGGATGCCAATCGCTTCGACCATGAAACCGGTTTCGCTTTCGCATCCTGCGGCGATGGAACGGTTACCGTGGCGCACGAAGATTCCCTGGACAAGTTCTCGGTGGTGGACACTATCACCACGCAGCGAGGCGCGCGCACCATGGAACTCGACACATCCAACCACCACTTATATTTGGTGAGTGCCGATTTTGGAGCGACGCCCACGGCTACACCAGAACATCCCAGACCGCGTCCGGCGATCGTGCCGGACACCTTCACGCTGCTGATTTACGGCAGGTAAAATCGGCCGATAAAATGGCTGGATAAAATCTACGGCAGGAAAAAACAACTCAGTGCGCCAGTAGAAACTGCTTAAACTCGTCGTATCCACTGGACATCGCTAGCGACAGTTTCTCCCGTTTCAAATAAGCCGCGAGCCTGGCCGGCAATCGCGGAGCAATGCCAATCGCCCGCGTCACCACCTCCGCGAATTTTGCCGGGTGTGCGGTGGCCAGCACCAATCCCTGCGCCGGCTCCGGATGCGCCTTACGATACGCCTCCCAACCCAAAATCCCCACCGCCGTGTGCGGATCAGCAATATATTGATAGCGTTCGTACACCAACTTCATCGCCGCCAGCGTCTCCGTATCCGTCGCGCCATGCCCCCAGATTTCTTTCTGCACGTACTCCAGCCGGTTGCGGCACAAATCCAGCAGCCTGGGAAAATTGTTTGGATTCCCCACGTCCATGGCGTTGGACAACGTGGCATACGCCGGGTGCGGCGCAAATTTTCCGCTGCGGAGATATTCCGGCACCACATCATTGGCATTCGTCGAGGCCACAAATCTCGTCACCGGCAATCCAATGCGCTTGGCAAATATTCCCGCCGTCAAATTGCCGAAATTTCCGCTGGGCACCGAAACAATCAGCGGCACGGAAGCCACCGGCAATTGCCGGTAAGCCGCCACGTGATAAAACATCTGCGGCAAAAGCCTTCCGATATTGATGGAATTCGCCGAAGTTAAAAAAGCGCGCTTGTTCAGCTCCGCATCGCAGAACGCCTGCTTCACCAATCGCTGGCAATCGTCAAAAGTTCCCTGTACTTCCAGCGCGGTAATGTTCTCTCCCAGGGTTGTAAATTGTTTTTCCTGCGCTTCACTGATGCGCTTCGAAGGATAAAGAATCACCACGCGAATTCCCGGCACGCCCAAAAAACCATGCGCCACCGCGCTGCCGGTATCGCCCGAAGTAGCCACCAGCACCGTCAGCGTGCGCGTCTCGTCGCGCACAAAATAAGCCATCAGCCGCGCCATGAATCGTGCCCCAAAATCTTTGAACGCCAGCGTGGGCCCGTGAAATAGTTCGAGAATGTGCAATCCCGGCGACAGCGACACCAGCTCCACCGGAAAATTAATGGCCTCGCTTACCACTTGCCACATCACTTCTTCCGGCACTTCCGCTCCGGCAAACGGCCGCGCTACGCGAAAACATACTTCCGTGAACGGCAGCCGCCGGAATTCTTCCAACTCTTCCGGAGAGCGCCGCGCGATCTCCACCGGCATGTACAGTCCGCCATCCGGCGCCAAGCCGCGCAACACCGCGCCGCGCAACGACGTCAGTGGCGCTTCCCGGAATGTGCTGCGGTATCTCATCGCACGCGTGAACCATTTCTCTTTTGGTGGGCTGCAAACATCAGGCGTGTTCAACCTGCTCGCGTATCTTTCGCAGGAACCGTTCTACGTCCGCCGCATTTTTATCTGAATCAGCGCCGCGCGTCGCGCGCAGCTCGGACACTTGCACCGCGCAATGCGCCAGCGTTTCATAACTTTTCCTGCGGGCCGCGATCAGCAGCGGATAGCACCGCGCTACCGTTTCGCGCGGCGTTTCGTGATCCTTCACATGAAACGTTCCGCGCCACAAAACTGGCTTCGGATCATTCAAATATCTTTCCACCAGCATTCGCTGTTCTTTTTCGCTGTTGGCCAGATGCACCACTATCATTTGCCGCCGCAGGCGCATCAGAATATTGTTTTGCGCGTAAATCACGCTCCCGGTGGTGTCCAGAACGATCGGCGTACCACTAAGGTCTTTCTCCAGATTGTTCAGGAATTCGTCCATCACTCCTATTTCTTCCGCCAGATATTCCGCTTCTCGTTGCGCATAAGTCGCACTGTTCGGCCAACCCATCCACGCGGCCACCCCGTTTATTCCCGAATGCCCGCCGGCCGCCAGCCGTGGCGCCAGTCTTTGCTCGATGAGGTCATCGCAGAAAACAGTCTTCCAGCCCGCCGCCCCTAACTTCTTTGTCCAGAAACTTTTCCCGTTTCCAGACATCCCCACCAACGCCAGCCGGAAGCGCTTTTTCTTATGCAATTCGCTGTTCATGAATAATTTCTTACCTTAACGTGCGCCTATGCGCTGTAGCAACCCGCCATCCATCCGCCTTCCCCTTGAAAAATAATGCGCTCCTGGAACCCTGTACCACCGGACGGCTTGCAGCCCGATAACCCTGATGTTAGTTTTGCAAACAGCTGTGGGGCATCGCTGCAGCACGGGGTTAACGATTTCCAAGTCCGGTTAGAATCTTTCCCTGCAGAAAGCAACCGGTAGAAATCGAAATCCAATTGTAAATTTTCGTGACGCGAACGTTCTCCGGTTGAAATCGGACCAGGCGACCAGCCCTGGCTTAGAAATTCGCGCGCGAGGTCTTCGTGGCGTACTCGTTTCATAACGACAACCGTTTACCGCAAGGCCGCTTGGCCATGGCTTCCTACGTTATCGTGGGCATGATCGGCGTTTTGCTTCTAGGCTTTTGGAAGCTACAGATTATCGATGCCGAAAAATACTCTTCGATGGCCGAGCGCAATCGCGTGCGCTCCATTCCGGTTATCGCACCGCGTGGCCGCATGCTGGATCGCGACGGCCGCGTACTGGTCGACAATCGTCCCTCATTCAGCGTTCTGCTCCTGCGCGACGACCCCGCGCTAGTTGAAAAAAATCTCCCCGCAATTGCCGATGGACTCAACATCAAACTCGAAGACCTGCGGGACGATCTCAGCACCACCCGCAATCTCCCCAAGTTTCAGCCCATTATCATTAAGCCCGAAGCTTCCGACGCGGACATCGCTTTCATCGAGTCGCATCGCTCCGATATTCCCATTCTCGAAATGATTTCCATCTCTCGTCGCCGCTACCTTCCCGGCGGATTTATGGCCCACGCCAGTGGTTACGTCGGCGAAGTAAGCGAACAGCAAATCGAATCCAGCAACGGGCGCTTCCGTCCCGGGGACTTCGCCGGCAAAACCGGCCTGGAAAGACAGTACAACGATCTTTTGATGGGCACCGACGGCATGCGCCGCGTCATCGTCAACAGCGTCGGAAAAGAAGTTGGCCGCCTCTCCACCCAGGAAGCTGTTCCCGGTAAACAGATTCAGCTCACCATTGATTACGACCTGCAGCAGGTGGCCGAACAATCTCTGGGAACGCGCCCCGGCGCCGTAGTCGCGCTCGACCCGCGCAGCGGTGAAGTTCTCGCCATGGTCAGCCGCCCCACGCCTGACCCCAACGATTTCTCCGTGCGCGTTTCGAACGAGATATGGAAGCGCCTTAACGACGATCCACTGCACCCCATGTTGAATCGCGCCATTCAGGCGCAACTCGCGCCCGGCTCCGTTTTTAAAATCATCACCGCCACGGCCATGCTGGAAGATAAAGTTCCCCCGGAAAGTTACACCGCGTTTTGTCCCGGCTATGCCACTTTCTACGGCCGCCAATTCAAATGTTGGGTGTACGGGAAAAGTTCTCATGGTGTCGTGAATTTTCGCAAAGCCATTCTTGATTCCTGCGATATTTTTTTCTATAACGTGGGCATGAAGTTGGGCATCGACCGCCTCGCTTACTACGCCACCAAAATGGGCATTGGTCATAAAACAGGGATCGACCTGCCTTCCGAAGAGCCGGGCCTGATGCCCTCGCAGGAATGGGTGGAGCGCGTATTCCATCGCAAGTGGTACGCTGGCGAAACCATATCGGTCTCCACCGGTCAGGGCGCGGTCACCACCACGCCGCTGCAATTGGCGCGCACCATCGGCGGCATCGCCATGGGCGGCATTTTTAAGCAACCGCATTTATTGAAAGACGCGCAAAACGTAGGCGAAGAGCGCTTTGGCATCTCCGAGCCCACCGTCCAAAAAATAACCGACGCCATGTACGGCGTGGTCAATGATGGCGGCACCGGCGCTTCTCTGAAACTCGCGGGCGTCGAGCTCAGCGGAAAATCTGGCACCGCGCAGGTGATCGGCTACTCCGCGCGCGACCGTGTCGGCAAACAGAAAAAATTTGAAGACAACGCCTGGTTCGTCGGCTACGCCCCGCGCCGCAATCCGGAAATCGTTGTTGCCGTCCTGGTTCAGGAAAGCGGCCAGCACGGAGGCACTGCCTCTGGCCCGGTCGTGCGCGACATCATTAAGGCCTACTACGACAAGAAAAACAAAAACACCGGCCAGACCACTGTCGAATATCAGCACTTCAACTTTGATAACGGCACCAATCCGGCGCAGGCAGCCCTAGCGGTCAACGACGCTCAGTCTCCGGCTCCAGCCAAACCGGACGCACCAAAGTTGAATTCCGCGGCCGCGGCTGCCGCTATTATTCCGCCGCCACAGGCGAAAGACTTGCGCCGATAGATTTTTAGTTGGAAGAAAATCACCGGGCCGCATTCGCCGGCGAGATGAAAAAGCATGAGATGCCAAGATAAATGAAAGACGCACCCGGTACTCGCGATTACGATTGGTGGCTGCTGGCCATCTTGGCGGCCATCTGCGCCGTCGGCGTGCTGGAGATCTATTCCGCCACGCATGGCAGCTCTTTGGCCGGCATGCACATGAAGCAGGTCCGCTGGCTGGTCATCGGCTTCGCGCTGATGTTCGCCCTGTCCCGCCTCGACTACCACCTGATCCTTGATCAGGCTCCCATTTTGTATCTTATCGGCATCGTGGCCCTCGTTGCCGTCCTGGCCATGGGTCACAGCCGTTTCGGGGCCAAACGCTGGATCCCCGTCCTGGGAGAATTCTTTCAGGTGTCAGAATTGGTAAAGTTGATTATAATCATTGTAGTCGCCCGCTTCTTTGCAGAAGTTAGCAGCGATGAGCTTTCCCTGCAGGATTTATTCAAAGCAGGAGTTTTAGTAGGGCTGCCGCTGGTATTGATTTTAAAGCAGCCCGATCTGGGTACAGCTCTGGTGCTGTTGCCGATGCTGGTAGTGGGCGCGTTTCTCGCCGGCTTGCAATGGCAGCATGCCGCGATAATTTCTCTGGTGGGCGTATTGGCTGTAGGCAGTATTTTTTATCCCCCGGTGAGCCGCCACATCCTGAAACCGTACCAACGGGAGCGGGTAACTTCCTTCCTGCACCCGGAAGAGGACGCAAAAGGTTCCGGTTATCAGGTGTTGCAATCCAAGATTGCCGTCGGTTCCGGCGGTTTCTGGGGCAAAGGATTTGGCAACGGCAGTCAGAATCAACTGGGCTACATCCCCGTCCGTTATTCAGATTTCATCATGTCCGCGTGGGCTGAAGAACAGGGATTCAAAGGCGTGCTGCTTGCCCTTGGGCTGTATATGGCGCTTCTGCTTCGACTGGTCCAGAACGCTCAACGCGCGAAGGATCGCGCGGGAATGTTCTTG